>JADLGB010000214.1 GCA_020849535.1 Candidatus Hydrogenedentota bacterium | reverse complement strand
GGGGCGTGCGGCGACGCGGATCGCGCGCTCCTACAGGAAATTGAGCAGGAAGAGGCAGGACCGGAAAGGGAGGTCGAGTCGTGAAAGCGCTTGAAGAACTGAGGCAGGCACAGAGAAAGCCCGCGGAAAAGGTGCCGCAATTCGGCATCGGCGACACCGTGCGCGTGCACTTCCGCATTGTGGAAGGCGAGAAAGAGCGCGTCCAGGTATTTGAAGGCGTCGTGATTGGGCGCAAAGGCAGCGAAGGACCCGATGCCCGGTTCACCGTGCGTCGCGTGGCCTTCGGCGAAGGCGTGGAGCGCGTGTTCCCGCTGCATTCGCCGCGCATCGAGAAAGTGGAAGTTACGCGCGAAGGCAGCGCGCGCCGGGCGAAGCTCTACTACCTGCGCGAACGCTCAGGCAAGGCGGCCCGCGTCAAGGCCCGCGAGCGGTCCACCTCGACCAAGGGAGCCTGATTCGGCGGAACCGGCCCGACCATCCGAGAAACTGCGAACGGCAACGTGCTATGCTTGGGGCGGAGTGATTCCGCCCCTTATTGTTTCCATCGGGGACAAGCTGCTGGTGAAATCCGCGCGCGAAATGCCTGGCACCCCCAATTCCGGCGAACGCCCGGACGAAGACGTTCGCCTCGAGGCCATGTTGTGCTTCGAGCGCGACGCCGCCGCACGGGGGTTTCAGTGCGTCGCGGGTGTGGACGAAGCGGGGCGCGGTCCCCTGGCGGGTCCTATTGTGGCGGGAGCCGTGGTGTTGCGCGAACCCATTCCGGGTCTCAATGACTCCAAACTGCTGACGGAAGCCCAGCGCGAAGATCTCTTCCGGCGATTGCAGGACGGGGGCCATGCCATCGGGTGTGCCATCGTCTCCGCGGAAGAAATCGATGCCCTCGGCATCCAATCCGCGAACTACGCGGCGATGCTGCGGGCGGTGGCGGCGCTCACCCCGCAGCCCGATTTCCTACTGGTGGACGGATTCTCGATCCCGGGTTGCACGACCCCGCACCTGCGCCTCGTGAAAGGCGACCGGCGGTCCCTTTCCATCGCCGCGGCAAGCATCATCGCGAAAGTCACGCGGGACCGGCTGATGATTGAACTGGACGGGCGCTGTCCCGGCTACGGGTTCGCCCGGCACAAAGGATACGCCACGCCCGAGCACCTGGAAGCACTCAAGCGGCTGGGGCCCTGCCCGGCCCATCGCCGGAGTTTCGCGCCCCTCGCGACGACCCTGGAAACGGCCTCCCTGTTTGACCCGAGTATCACATGATGCGGCACACCACCGCCTCTGGCTAAAAGGACGATTCGATGCGAGTCTTTACGCTGCTGTTGCTGGCTTTCTCTCTCGGCTGTGCCACGACCCCGAACGCGCAGCCCTTTGACGCGCGCGGCACCTCTCCCCAGGCGCAAGGGTATGCCCACTATCTGGCCGGTGTGTACCACCAGCGGAATGGCCGTGCCGAAGAGGCCGCCAAAGAGTTCCGCAAGGCCGCCGACCTGCTGCCGGAGTCTCCCACGCTGAACATCCGGCTGGTCCAGTTCTACATCGACGTCCAGGATTTTGACAACGCGGAAGTCATGTGCAAGCGCGTGCTGGAGCAGGTGCCGAATGATGCCAGCCTGTGGATCATCCTCGCCACGTTGTACCAGCAACAGGACAAGCACGAAGATGCCGCCAACGCGCTCGAAAGGGCCATGCAGCTCAAACCACAGTCCCTCGAAGATTTCGAGGGCCTCTTGCGCGTCGGCGAATTGTCCAATGACCGGATTACCACGATTGACGTGTTGCGCAAGCTCGCGGAGCTGGTGCCGGATTCGCCCATCGTGCATCTGCGGCTTGGGGTGAGTCTTGCGCGCACGGAGAACGGCGCCGACGCGAAGGTCGAACTGGAACGGGCTCTCGAACTGGACGACTCCTTGATGGAGGCCCGCTCTTTTCTCGGCATGGTCTACCTGGACGAAGACGAAAACGAAGCGGCCGCGGAACAGTTCCGGCTGTACCTCGAGCAGTTGCCGGACCAGGACGGCACCCGTGAACTGCTTGCCGGCGCGTTAGCGCGGATGGGCAACTATGCCGACGCGCTCGCGCAGATCCAGCAGATTCTCGATCGCGGCGAGCCGAATCCCATCAACCATCTCGAAAAAACCTACCTGCTCATCCGTGCGGGGCGTTTGGAGGAAGCGGCGGAGGCCGTGCCTGCAAATGAAACGCCGCTGCTCGGAACGGTGTTTCGCGCGCTCGCCCGAAAGGCCGCCGGACAGGCTTACGAGCCGCTTATCGAATCCCTCGACAAGGCGGAAGGCGATCTGGACGCCGAATGCTCGGACTTCCTGAACGCGATGATCTACCTGTTCGGCAACAAGGATATGGGCGACTACCTGGTCGAGGCCTTGACGTCCCTGCGCAACTCGTCACCGGCATCCCGCACACTCAGTCTCATCCAGGCGCGCACGCTCATGAGTCTTGAGAAGAACGCCGAGGCCGCCGAGGTGCTGGAATCCATTCTGCAGAAGGACGAACCCGACAAGTGGGTCCACTTCTATCTCGGCACCGTGTACGAGACGCTCGATCGATTCGACGAATGCGAGAAGCATTTGAAAGCCTGCATCGACATGGACTCCACGGACTCCGAGGCGATGAACAACCTCGCCTACATGTACGCGGAGGAAGGGAAGAAGCTTGGAGAAGCCGAGCAACTCCTGAAAAAGGCGCTCGAAATTGCGCCCGACAACGGCTACTACCTCGACAGTCTCGGGTGGGTCTATTTCCGCAAAGGCAACGCGGAACTTGCCATCGAGTACATCCGCCGCGCAATCCTGGCGATGGATCGCGACGACGCGGTGCTGCGGGACCATCTGGGTGACGCGTATCTTCTGAAAGGAGACGTTTCCAAGGCGCTGGGCGAATGGAGCCGCGCACGGCGTCTCGATCCCACCATCGAGGGCGTGCAGGAAAAGATCGATGCCCACGCGCCCAAGGCTTCGGAAACCTGAAGGGGCCGTGTTCTTACTGGTAGCCGTTCGGAGGCGCCAGCACATACGGCGCGCCGCGGCGGATGATCAGCACATCCCTATCCTTCGACAGCGTCACCGTCTGCTCGTTCGGGTTGAACTCGCGCACCGACCACCCGTCATGTACTTCCGCGCCCACCGTGTACGTGCCGGTGCGGGAGCGCCCATCCGGGAGGGTCACCGCGATTGAGAAGTTCGCGGGCTTGCCCTGCGCGGCGATGATGGCGCGCAATTCCACCTGCGCGGTAATCTGGCGCAACAATTCGTTCGAGATCTGCTGCGCCGATCCCGGATCCGCCGGCTGTCCGCCGGGCACGGCAGGCAACCCGGGTTGAGCAGCCGATCCGGGCGCGGCGGCCGCCAACGTGAACGGCGCGAACTGCCGGGAACGCACAGGGTCGTGCGCTTGAAGAAGGACCCGGTAGGTTCCGGGTTTCAGCCGGTACGTGTACGTCGCATTGGAGTCGGACGCCACCGGCACGATCTTGGCCCCCGTGGCTTGCTGCGGTTCCGGCCGCCCCGAAACCTGCACCGATACCGGTTCGCGCACTTCGGCCCACGATTCCGTGCCGATGCGCGACTCCAGGATGAAGCTAAAGGCGTTGTGCATGGTCATTTCGGACGCCAGAATCAGCATACGGCCACCGTTGTTCTGGACCGTGAGTTTCGTCTCATACATCAGGGGGGAAACGCCGTCGATGGGGACGGACGAAGCCTGCACATCCGGCTTGGGCAGGCGGTAGCCGCCGAAGTCCGTCACGACAGCGCCGATACCGGCCGCCAGCACCAAGGCCGCAATGGGAAACACAGCGCGCGTCTCGCGCAGCGGCAGCAGCGCCATCGCCGCGGCCAACCCCAACAGACTCATCCCCGCCGTGAACACGATGATCCCCGTGCGCGTCAGGAGCGGGCCGCCCTCCCGGAGCTGGGTCTCGACGATCCCTATCGCGTACGCCGCCTCGTGCAGGTACGCCACCGACAGGAGACTGCCGATCAACCACACGGCCGTGAACAACAAGCCTCGCGTTGCCCGGAAGGGAATGAAGGCGGAAAGCACCGCGAGGATGGCCAGCACCGACGGGAACGACACGAGCCAGTGCGCGTCGCCGCCCTGAGGCTGCAATGTGCTGAGGGCCTTGAGCGGCGAAAAGGTCCCGGCAACCGGCAGTCCCAGGACCGCGAAGAGCAGGCATGCCGCTGCCGCGGCCACCCAGACGTCCGCCGTGGCGCGGGTGCCCGTGCTTGGGCGCGCGAGCCGTTCGATGAAGGTGCCGCGCAGCCGGGGCACCTCCTCGACGGTGTTGGCGCTGAGCGCCCGCACGACCACGGCGCGCGCCTTCATGAGGTCCGCGCGCGAGCGGTTGCAGTTCTGCTCCGCTTGGTTGAACTGCTCGCGCGTGGTGCGGCCTGCCTTCAGGCGTCCACGCGCGTGATCGAGCTGCGCGTCGATGGCCTGCATATCGCTCGCGTAGTCTTCGGCAAGCTGTTCGAGCCGCTCGCGGCAGAACTGCACCCGCGCCCGGGCCCGCGTGCGTTCACCCTGCGCTTCGAGGCGGATCTCCTCCAGCGAACGTTCCGACATGGCCGCGCCCGTCTTCATCCGTTCCGCTTCGCCCAGCTTGCGCTCCGCGGCAGCGCGCACGTCCAGCGCCTGACGCAACTCCTCCACGTGCCAGTCCAGCAGCGAACCCTGCCCGTCGCTTTCAGCGGGCAGACTCACCCGGGGCTCTCCACGCGGAATCTGGTCGAAGGTGACCTCCAGGTGGCCACCCGCCAAGTGCGGATCGTCCACCGTCAGCCAGCCGCGCAGATTCACCTGCCGGCGCTCGAAGTGGTCGCGTTTGCGGCGCAGCTTGTCCACCTGCTCCAGGTAGCCCGCGAAGGTCGACTCGCCTACGCGTACCGCGAGGCAGAGACCTGCGATCTTCTCCTGAACGTTTGCCAGTTCGATGGCGGTCTCCATGAGACGCTGCCGAAGATCCTCTTCCAAGTCCGCCTGCGCGTTTTTGATGCGAGCGCGGTACCCCAACAGCTCGGCCTTGTTCGTCTCCTGGAGCTTGCCCGAGGCGCCCTCCTTGGATTCGGAGAACGCCTCCAACTGCCGCTCTACCTTGTCCCGCAGATTGCACAGCAGCCGCAGGGGTTCCAGCACATCGATGGGGGTCGAACTCCGGCGGCGCTTGCCCTCCTCCTGTTCGGGGATGGGGGAGACTTCCTGTTCGTCGATAGGACGGTGTTTGACCTTACGCAGGAATTCGGGGTGATCCTTGAGGTACAACTCGGTCGTGTTCGGGGGCATCTCTTCCGGCTTGGGAATCCGGATCTTCTGCCGGCAGGCCACGCACTTGCCCGGGCGGCCAAACATGTCCTCCGACACTTTCATCTTCTGGCCGCACACGCAGTAGATGCGTAACTGCGTCGTTTCACTGGGCATAGTGGCCTCCCGAAAGCCTTCCCCGCATGAAGGGTGCCTCAACCTGGGAAAAATTGCAAGCGTGACCAGCACATGAGTTTATCACAAATCGCACCGACTCGGAGTGAGATTCGTCCGCGGCATGCCCCCAAAACATTGGGAATGAACATGTTCACGCGAGGGAATACACCGTTGCCTGCCTGTAAGGTTTGCGCAGTTTTGGCTGGTCAAGCAATTGACACATTTTAGGCAGACAATAGGCGAGCATTTGACGATCTGACAGGAATTTGGCGGATCGCTGCAAAAGGAACCAGGAACGCCCATGCAACGCATGATATTGTTAATAAATGTGTTATGCGTTTCATGCTGGTTTGCGATCACGTTGGCACGTCCATTGCTCTCTTACAATCGTCTCGCTTAGAAGACGGAAAAGCACGGTCCCAGCAGGACCCCCGGATCCCCAGCCGGGGGTCTTCGCTTTTTGGCGGGAGCCAAACCGCTCGCCAAGTACCGCAGCCTGTCAGCGCCTGTCTGTGTTCGTCCGTGTTTGTCCGTGTTTGTCCGCCCGTCCGTGCGGGCCGCGGCGGACTCCTCCTTGTTGAACCGGCGCGCCATTAACCCTAGCATGGCGTGCTGTGGAAGAGTCGCACGAAAAACATCGAAGTGTGTGGGGCGAGGTAGTGCTTTGGATGGGCGCCGCCTTGGCGTGGCGGCTTCTTTTTCTGCTCCTCTCGCCGCGCGCAATCGATTCCGCGGATTCGATCTGGTATCTCGAGAACGCTCAACGCTTCGCCGATGGAGACTTCCTTCATCTGTCCGGCCGTGTGCCTCCCTTGTTCCCCGCGTTGACTGCCTTGGCGAATCTCCTCACAGGCGACTTGGAATGGGCCGCCATCACTGTGTCGCTGTTCGCGTCCGTGCTGCTCATCATCCCGGTGTACGCGCTTGCTCTTGCCATGCACGGAAGGCCCGCCGCCCGCGTCGCCGCGCTCACCGTGTGCCTGTGGCCCTGGCTCGTGGACTATGGGTGCCGCGTCGCTCCCGAGGCGCTCATGTCCTTGCTGTGGTTCGCATCCGTGTGGATGCTGGCGCGGGCGGTCCGCAAGGGTGGCGCGTGGTGCGTGCTGGCGCCTCTTCCCTTTTTGGGCATCCATCTGACCCGCCCCGAGGGCACCTTCCTCTGGCTGGCCTCGCCATTTCTCGCGCTTCCGCTCGTCTATTCAGATTTCCGCCAAGGCGCGCGCAGGCTTGTGCTTTACGTCCTCATCAGCGCCACGTTGTTGGCCCTATATCTCGTCTACATGCGATACGCTACCGGCGAGGCCGTCCTCTCGCAGCGCGCCAGCGCCGCCACACTGCATGATGTGTTCTTCGCGCGGGGGCTGGATACTGCAAAGACAGCGCTGCGTCTCTTCGGTGACGTCCTGCCGGTCATGCTTGGTCCCTTCCTCCTCGTCTTCGCGGGTGTGGGACTCTTCACACCGCGAGATCAGGTGCGGCGCAATCTCGCGCTTGAAGCGGCGCTTCTCGCATTCGCGGCTGCCCAATTCGTGCTGGCCGCACTGAGCACATTTGCCGAACCTCGCTATATCATGAACACGGCCATCGCGTTGTCCTTGTGGTCCGCGGCAGGTATCGCGTGGGTCGCGCAGCGTGTGCGCGGCCGCTGGATTCGGTACGTGCCCGTCGCCGCGTTGGTGGCTCTGATGCTGCTGGGGTTCGCGGCCAACGTCATCCCGCCGCTGCTGGGCCGGATGTCGTATCAGCCGGTGGAGTACAAACTCGCGGGCCGCTGGATGAAGGAAAACCTCGAGCCCGGCCTCATCCTCTGCAGGAAACCGCAAGTGGGATTCTATGCCGGCATGCCATCCACCGGGCCGGACCCCGGCGACACGCTCGACGGCATCCTGGAACGCGCCAAACAGGCGGGCACTCGCTATCTTGTCGTCGATGAGCGTTACTCAACACAACTGATCCCCGCGCTCCGGCCGCTGCTGGACCCCGCAAACGCGCCCCCGGAATTGCGGCTCCTTCAATCGGGTCTTTCGCCGTTTCCCCAAGCGCGCGTCATCATCTACGAATTCGCGGAGCAGTGATTCCTCATGCAGCCTCGCCCCGCATCGCCAATACATGTCGAGCGTTCTTCCCGCGCGCTGCGCACGCTGGTCGTGCATACTGGCGGGATTGGCGACTTCCTGCTGTTCTGTCCATGCCTACTCCGCCTGCGCGAGGAAGGGCCCATACTGTTGGCGGGGAATCGTAGCCGTCTGAACCTTGCCATCGTCACAGGCATCGCACAAGAGGCCTTCGACCTCGACGACATCGGGTTCGACTCAGTCTTCTCCGAACCCAGCGCGAAACTTCGGTCCGTATTGTCCCGCGTGGAGCGGGCAATCATCTGGATGAAGGATGATGGCACGATCCGCGATGCGTTCCATGCCTGCGGCGTGAAGGACGTCCGGACTTTTCCCGGCCTCCCGCCGGAGGGATGGGTCCGCCACGCATCCGAGTACTATTCGGAGTGCCTGGGGTTGGAGTGCCTTCCACCACTACGCTTGCCGATAGAAGCGGGCGATACGCCGCACGATGTCCTCATTCACCCTGGAAGCGGCGGTGCCCGAAAAAACTGGCCGCTGGAGCACTTCGCCGCCGTGGCGGAACGGCTGACACAAGCTGGCCGCCAGGTGGAATGGTGCGCGGGTCCTGCCGAGGAAGGCCTGCGCTTGCCTCCGGATGCGCGGCTGGTCGAAACCCCCGCCGTGATGTCGCTGGCACGGGAATTGGCCGGCACTACCGACTACCTGGGAAACGACAGCGGCGCAACGCATCTTGCCGCCGCATGTGGCTGCCGAACGGTCGCCGTGTTCGGACCCACGGACCCCCGCGTGTGGGCGCCCCGCGGGGACAACGTAACCGTGCTCGCCGGCGCTCCCTGGCCCGAAGTGGATGAGGTCGTGGCCGCGCTGCTCAGGCCCGGCGAGCCGCCTCCACCGCCGGACGCCAATACTCCACCGATTCCTTGAGGTCCGCCACCACGGTGTAATCGCTGGGCCAGCGTTCGCGATGGCTGATTTCGAGCAGCAGCGTGCACTCCGTCACGCCCGCCTCGCGCATGGTGCTCAGGATTTCGTTTGGGATGATCTTCCCGCGCGCGTTGTACTCCGCCGTAAATGGGTAGTGCCCGCCCTTGTCGCGCAAGCTCTGCTTGATGTGGATGCACGGTGAGACCTTGCCAAACGCGCGTATCCAGGCGTGCGGATCGGTGTCATCCGGATTCGGCGATTGCAGGTCGCCGTGATCGACATCGAGGCACAACAACATGGGAATCGCAAAACCCTCCGCGCAGCGATCCAGTATGTCCTGCGTCGCGGCGATGGTCTCGGCCACCTCGCGCGGCACGGACATCGGCTCGAAGATGAGATACTGCAAACCAATGGACGCCCCATATTCCGACAGCTCGCGCCACGCATCGACCCCCTGCCGGATCCGGCGCTCGCGCGTTGCCGGGTCCGCGTTGTCCCTCACCGGCATGATACCGAAGTGGCTGCCGGTACCCTCCGCGCCCAGGTCGCGCGACAGGCGAAAGAACCGCTTGAACCAGTCGATCCAGACGCGCTGGATTTCGGGATTGGGGTGCATGAGGTGATTCACCCGCGTGAACGCCGACGTGAAGGTCGTCTGCACGCGGATCCCCTTCCGCTCGCACAGGTCCCGGATAGTCCTCAATTCACTCTCAACGACGCCTTCCGGCATGAACGGATTGAGCAAGTCCGCCGTGAACTGAACCGTGTCCAGACCCAACTCATCGGCCACAATGCTGGTCCAGTCATCCGGCTCCGGAAAACGGTTGATGGCAAATCCCGTATTGATCCCCAAGGTAACGTTCATGTGGGTGGTCCAATCCAATGAGACGCGATTTGTTGCGGGCCGTCTGCGCGGCGAGGCCCCCTTGTAGCACATGGCCCATTTGCCGGGCAACCAGACGCCACAGACCCGCGCCCGAATCCCGGGCCGCCACCCAGGGCGAACATGGAAATCATGGGAGTTATGGGAGCCATGGGAAACTCCCCGCCCCCCGCGAGGTGGCATGGGCATCCCTGCCCATGTTCTTCTCCAACTCCCTCTCCGCCTGCGGAGAGGCCAAGGCCACGGGAACTGGTCTTATGCACGCCTGGGCGGGATCGCGGTGTGGGGCTGGTTGGGGGAACTTGTGGAGATGATTGGAGCGTTCAGACTTGAGATTTCAGAAGGGGAAGGTGGGCGGAGAATCTGGGGCCTGGATCGCTGCGTCAAAGAACTGCGTTAGTCACCGGGCACCTTTGACACACAAGCCCGCAGTGGGTCACGTACGCGGTCTTCAAGCGCCAAGGAATGAACAGCTACAAATGGTTACTGTCCCCGTTTATGCCTGCCCCCGTTTATGCCCCAGACGGGACGGCTGCGCTACACAACTCACACTGTGCTTTGTTAGAGGCTCTTAATCCTCCCGCATTCCTTTGCGCCGCCGCGTCTTGGCGAGATGAATCCCTCCTCCTTCTTCGTCCCTCCCCGTGTTCCCCGTGGCCCCGTGGTCAAATCAAAGAGGGAAGAGTTGGACAGGATGACAGGATTTGTTGGATTGAAGAAGAAACAGGTGGCGGCGGTCCCAATCCATCCTGCTTGCGTCCCCCCCAATTCGTCATTTGTCATATTGCATGTGCAACGCCCTGGTCTATAACTGTAAGGAGAACACCGCCCATGACAAACAACTCCGCACGCACCCCCCCTTGTTTCGTCAAAAAAAGCGGAGGGGGGGTGCCCCTCCGGATTGCGGACTGGGACCAGGCAGAAGGCCGGACTCCACAGGCCGGAACGCAGTTGTCCACCCCGTCCACTTCGTCCACCCCGTCCACCCGGACTCCACAGGCTGCTAGCCCTGCAACGCTGGATTGTCTGTACAAGGCCTGCTGTAAGATGAATCAGATCAATGCCTTCGGTAGCGCCTGCCTTCCACCGCGGGCGTCTTTGGGCTCCGAGTCCGCCCGGCGTGGAAGCCGGGCGCTACCAGAAGCGCCGGCATCCCTGCCGGCTCTTCACACCGCCAGCCAGAACTCCGGCGCCCACGGAACGGTTTTTGA
This sequence comes from Candidatus Hydrogenedentota bacterium, assembly GCA_020849535.1. Lineage (GTDB taxonomy): Bacteria > Hydrogenedentota > Hydrogenedentia > Hydrogenedentales > SLHB01 > JAHDWY01. The sequence continues at coordinate 110 of JADLGB010000214.1, read as the reverse complement.
GTTGAGCCAGGTCGCTCTCGTCGACAGCGCTTGCCTTCCACCGCGGGCGTCTTTGGGCTCCGAGTCCGCCCGGCGTGGAAGCCGGGCGCTACCAGGAGCGCCGGCATCCC
>JADLGB010000213.1 GCA_020849535.1 Candidatus Hydrogenedentota bacterium | reverse complement strand
GGCTTGCAGGAACTCGCAGGCAACGCGACGATGCTCTTCTATATGACCGAAGAGGGCCAGGAAGGCCGGAACGCATTCAACGAAAAGCGCAAGCCGGACTTCGGCAAGTTCACGCGATACCCGTGATACGCGCTTCTGGCTCCGTTGCGATTGGCGACACATGGCGAAATCACCTGTCATAGCTTGGATATGGGCTGCGCGGCCTAAGACCTTGTGGGCCGCGGTCGCGCCTGTGCTGATCGGCACGGCCATGGCCCACGGCAATCAGGTCTCCATTGACGGGTGGTCCTTGGCGTGCGCGCTCTTTGGAGCGTTGCTCATTCAGATCGGCACCAACTTTGCCAACGACTATTTCGATTTCATGAAGGGCACCGACACCGCGAATCGAATCGGCCCGTTGCGCGCGACCCAAGCGGGGCTCATCAGGCCGGACCTCATGCGCCGGGCGTTTTTATTCACATTTGGCTTCGCGCTCATTCCCGGCGCCTATATCATTTGGCGAGGCGGGTGGCCGTTCGTGGCCATCGGCGTGCTCTCCATCATCTCGGGCATACTCTACACGGGAGGGCCATATCCGCTCGGCTATCTCGGGCTCGGCGATGGCTTTGTCCTCATTTTCTTTGGGCCCGTGGCGGTGGGCGGAACGTACTACCTCCACGCGCTTGACATCACGTCCGCGGCTCTTATCGCGGGGGTGGCTTCGGGCCTCTTCAGCGTTGCCATACTCGCAGTCAACAACATGCGCGACATCGACGAAGATCGACGGGCCGGTAAGAAGACCCTTGCCGTCCGATTTGGCCGCACGTTTGCCCGGGTCGAATACGTGCTGTGCATTGTCATCGCCGCGTTCGTGATTCCCCTGTATTTCTATGCTGAGACGGAGAGCCGCCTTTTCGCGCTGGTGCCCCTGGTGGTGATACCCATGTCGATGCCGGCTATCAAGATCGTGCTGGTGACGGTGGATGGCCCCGCGCTGAACGGCGTGCTTGCGAAGACAGGCAAGATCCTGCTGCTGTTCAGCCTCGTTTTCTCCCTGGGTTGGATCCTCCTGTGAGGCACGCCTCGGCGCGCATATTTCATTACCGCATCCCGCTGGTGCGCCCCTTGCGTCTCCACGAGGAAGTCATCACGCTGCGGCAGGGTTTGGTAGTCGAACTTCGCGGTCCTCTTGGAGAAGCGGGTTACGGGGATATTGCCCCGCTCCCGGGATTCAGCGAGGAACGTTTTGCCGCGGCATACGACCAGGCGTGCCGCGTCTTGGAGGAGTTGGTGAACCGGCGGCCCGTGCCAGGCGACGCGGCCTTTCCCAGTCTCCGCAATCGGGAAAAACTGTTTCCGTCGGTCCGTTTTGGCATCGAAACGGCCATGCTTGGCCTTCAGGCGTCCATGTTGGGAACGACGCCGGCCCGACTGCTGCACGAGGAGCCCCCCGAGAGCGTTCCTGTGTGCGCGTTGTTGATTCATGAGGGCGACGCCGCGGCGAAGGAGGCCACCGCGTGCGCCCGCCGGGGTTTCGAAGCGGTCAAGTTGAAGGTGGGCCGCTCGTCGATGGAAAGCGATTTGTATACGGTCCGCGCGGTGGCGTCCGCGTTGCCGCCGGAGGTGACGTTGCGGTTGGATGCGAACCGGGCGTGGCGATTCTCCGACGCCGTCGCGTTCGGACAATCCATTCGGGACATGAACGTCGAGTATATCGAAGAGCCGCTGACGGAACCCGCGCGCCTGCCCGAATTCCACCGCGAGACCGGGGTCCCCTACGCGGTCGACGAGACCCTGGCTGAGGTAGGATGGACCGTTGCCACCGTGCTGTACGAGCGCGGCCAACACATTATCGACGCCAATGAGCAGCATCCGCAGCGCGCCCTGATCGTATCGGCGCACCACGCGCACGCGTGGATCGTAAAGCCGACGTTGCTGGGTCCGCCGCCGCGTGCGTTTCAGGGTTGGGCCAGTACCACTGGCACCAAGAAGCGGTTGGTAGTGAGTTCGTCGTTTGAGTCTGGTGTGGGGCTTGTCACCCTCGCAAACATGGCGGCCAGCGCCGGTGTGGCCGGGATGCCCGCGGGACTGGACACGCAGGCGTGGTTTACCGCGGACGTCGTGGAAGCGCCTTTGCCGGTGCGGGGGGGCCGTATCTTCCTCGATGAGGCCAACGTGCTGCTGAAGAGTCTGCGTGCGGACACGCTGCTGGAGATTGGCCGTGCATGAGCTAGCTTGGCCGCTACTCAAGGCCGTACGCGAGCACGGGAATTCGCCCGCGCTCGTCAGTGCGGCACAAGCGTACTCGTTTGCAGCCTACGACGCGGCCGCGCGGTCGGTGGCGTGCGCGCTGCGTGCGACGGGCATCGAGGCGGGTGAACGGGTCTGTCTGCTCTCGCTGCCCTCGCCCGAGATCCCCATCATGCTGATGGGTGCATTTCAGGCTGGGTTGACTGTTTGTCTGTTGAACACGCGCATGCCGCGCCACGGTCTGGCTGAGGCGATCCACCGGGTGCGGCCCCGCGTGCTCATCGTCGATGACTACTTCGCGCGCATGGAGTTTGGCCATTTACCCAATCTGAAGATCGCCTCGATCCTCGATGCGGAAGTCACCGATGCGCGGATCGGAACGCCAGACCTGAACCAGCCCGGCACGATCATCTTCACCTCAGGGAGTTCCGCGGAGCCCAAGGCGGTACTCCATACGTTCGCGCACCACAGTTACAATGCGCTTGCGTCGAACGAGAACATTGTGATTGAACCCGGCGATTGCTGGCTTCTGTCGTTGCCGGTGTTTCATGTGTCGGGACTCGGGATACTCTTTCGCTGCGCATGGGCGGGAGGCGCCGTGGCCGTGCCCGAGCAGGGCGAACCGCTCGACGCGGCGATCCTGCGGTATGGAGTTACCCACGTGTCGCTGGTGGCGACCCAATTATTCCGCCTGATCCACACGAAGTCCGGCAGGGAAGCGCTCGGCACCCTGAAGGCGATTCTGGTGGGCGGTAGCGCGGTTCCTGGCTCACTGGTGCGCGAGGCGCACCGCCTCCGCCTGCCAATCTTCACGACCTATGGCCTGACAGAGATGTCTTCCCAAGTCACGGTGTCACGCCCGTGGGACGCGTTGGAGGCACTGCTCACTTCCGGCAGACCGCTCCGGACGGACACCATCCGCGTTTCCAGCGCGGGGGAGATAGAGGTCCGGGGGCCAACGCTGTTCAGCGGCTACCTCGAAGGCGATCGGGTGTCACTTCCCCTCACCGACGAGGGCTGGTTTGCCACGGGCGACCTCGGCGAGTTTGATGATACGGGAAATCTGCATGTCCGTGGTCGCAAGGACAACTTGTTCATCTCCGGCGGGGAGAACATTCAGCCGGAGGAAATCGAACAGTGTCTCTGCCACATTGATGGGGTTGTGGAAGCCGTCGTCGTGCCGGTGAAGAGCGAAGAATTCGGATCGCGGCCTGTGGCCTTCGTGCGGGTGGTGGAGCCGCAGCACATGAAGCCTGCCCTGTTTGTCGCCTATCTCGCGGAGCGCCTTCCCGCGTACAAGATTCCGATGTTCTTCCTGCCGTGGCCCGTTGAGAAGGGCGAAGAACCGATGAAAGCCAGCAGGACGGCCCTGACTCACCTGGCCGGGAATCAGGTGTTGGAACAGCCCACGGATGGGCAGACCTGATCCAGTTGACTCGGAACGTGTCAAGGTCTACGCTCATGCGAGCGTTTCGTGCGAAGTCTGAACTACGGGGCGAAAACACCATGCCAGAAACCAAAGTACCATCTACGTGCACTGAATGTGCGAACCTTGCGTCAGAGTTGAATGCCTCTTCCGAGGGTGCCCATTCCCGCCGTGCCTTTCTCAAGCGCACCGGCGTGGGACTGTCGGCCGCCGCGGTGGCGTCCCGAATTGCCGTGGGCGCGGAAGCCTCTCCCAAGAAGATTCGGATTGGGGTGGTGGGCGGCGGGTTCGGCTGCTCGTTCCAGTGGCACGAGCACCCGAATTGCGAAGTGGTCGCGGTCAGCGATCTGCGTCCGGAACGGCGCAAGCGGCTCACGGACACGTACAAGTGCGACAAGACTTACGATTCGCTGGAAGAGTTGGTGCTGGCGCCCGACATCGACGCCGTGGCGGTGTTCACGGATGGGAACCTCCACGTGAAGCACGCGGTGAACGCCATGAAGAACGGCAAGCACGTGATCTCCGCGGTGCCGGCGTGTTGGGCCACCGTCGAAGAAGCGGAACTGCTCCTGGAGACGGTGAAGGCGACAGGCCTCACCTACATGATGGCGGAGACGGGGTACTATCAGCAGTCCACGATGTCCGCGCGCAAGTTTTTCCAGGAGGGCAAGTTCGGCACGGTGTACTACTGCGAAGCGGAATACCAGCATCCCGGACTTGAAGTGTTGTATATGGAGAATGGAAAACGTACCTGGCGCTACGGCATGGCGCCGATGCACTATCCGACGCATAGCAGCAGCCAGTTGATCGGCGTGACCGGCGAGCGGCTGGTGAGCGTGGTCTGCCACGGATGGGGAGATGACAGCCCGATTCTCAAGGACAATGCGTACAACAATCCGTTCTGGAACGGGTCGGCGATGTTCAGCACGGACAAGGGCCACGCGTTCCGCATGAACGTGTGGTGGAAGGGCGCGCACCGCGGCTGTGAACGCGCGCAGTGGATTGGCGACCAGATGAGCTTCTACACGTACAACCCGCTGGGGATCGGTCCGGTGATCGTCAGGTCCGGCAAGCGCATGGAGAAGGACGACGCAGGTTTCGAGCGTGAAGCGCCGGAATTCGAGAACTACGAAGTTCCCCAGTATTGGAGCACCGATTTGCTCCCGGAACCGTTGCGGCACGACACCGGGCATGAGGGATCGCACGCGTTCCTGACGCATGAGTTCATCGACGCCTTGGTCAATGGGCGGCGCCCGGCAGTGGACGTATACGAGGCGCTGGCCTATACGGTGCCCGGCATCATCGCGCATCAGTCGGCCCTGCGCGATGGCGAGTACATGAAGATTCCGCAATTCGATCGGCCGGCGTGATGAGTGCTGCGCGGCACGCGCAGTGGGGAGAATACGAACATGTTCCGATTTGCAGTGGCGGCATGTTTTCTCGGGTTTGCGGCAGTTGCGCATGCGGCGGAGGCGCCTGCTGATGAGGCCGCCGCGGCCTTGGCACAAGAAGTCGCGGGCAAGGGGTGGATCGTTTACAGCGCGCGCAGTGACAACGCCACCTGGGACCTCTTCCTGTCGCGCCCCGACGGGTCGTCGGCACGCAACATCACCAACACGCCAGACTACGAAGAGGCCGCGCCGCGTTTCGCTCCGAATGCCACGCGCATCCTGTACCGGCGGCTCGCCAAGGGCACCCAGATCAACCACGACCAGTGGGGATTTCAGGGTGAGCTGGTCATCAGCAAGCCCGACGGAAGCACCGCGGTAGCGGTCGGCGGCGAGGGCGAGTACCCATGGGCGTCGTGGTCGGAAGACGGCAAGCAACTCGTGTGTCTCGAGAAGAAAGGGATCAAGATCGTTGACTTGGGCACGAAGCAGGTCGTCCAGGAACTCCCTCGCAAGGGCATCTATCAGCAACTGTTCTGCTCGCCCGACGGCAAGTGGTTTTGCGGGACGGGGAATTACCAGAACGCCGCGTGGACAGTGGTACGCATGAGCCGGGAGGACGGCACCTTGAACGCGGTGCATGTCTTCCAGAACTGCACCCCGGACTGGTGCCCGGATTCGGAGCACATCATCTATTCTTCGCGGCCCGGCGATCAGAAGTCGAACAATGGATACGGATGGACGCAGCTCTGGATGTCCAATGGAGACGGCACGGACGCGCAGCTCATCTATGGCGAAGAGGGGTTCCACATTTACGGTGGTCACCTTTCGCCTGACAGTCAGTATGTGATGTTCACCAAGTGCCCGGACGACGGGGGCGGCGCGGAATCCAAGGGTGCGCTCATGTGTGTGATGCGCATGGCGGACGCGCCGAGCATCGGCGGGGAGAGTCCCGAGCTGCATGCGAAGCACGCGAATACGAAGAACGGACCGGTGCATGAATTGACGTTCGGATGGGAACCGCACTGGACGTATGAGAACGTGGGGGCGACGGAATGAGCATGATGGGGGAGATGATGGAGAAGGCGTTTGCGGAGGGTCAGGCCATTGGCTTCACATCCCCCTCGGCCCTGCGGGCCTGCCCCCTTCAAAGGGGGAATGACATGCGTACGCTTCGCTGCGCCTATTCTCGCAATCAAAGGCCTCTGTGTCACCCACAATACGACCCGCAACTCACAGACATGGTATTGCAGAATTCCCCCTTTGAAGGGGGTGGCGCGAAGCGCCGGGGGATGTTCTTTCTGCAACGCGCCGCACACGGGGCGGCTCTCGTGCTACTCCTATTGGCCGTTTTCGCAGGATGCGGCGGCGCCGAGAAGACCGATGGCGCGGACCCGAAGGTGACGAGCCTGGGCAGTATCGAAGTCACCGCGAAGCTGGTTGAGATCCTCGGAGAGTTCCCGCCGAACGATCTCTATGATTACGCCTATGTGCTGAAGTACGAGGTCATGCAGACACATCGCGGCGAAGCGCCGAAGGTCATCTATGTGGGCCAGTACAATCCCTTGAAAGCGCGCGCGGAGGCCGCCGACGCCCGTTCTGGTGAGATCGGCGGTACGGTGACCGCGTTTCGCGCGGGTGATGTGCATCGCATGGCGCTGGAAGTGCCCATCGACGACTACTGCATGGTCGGCATCATCAACAAGTACGCGGAGCAGACCCAGGAACCCATCTACTGGGCGGTGTGGACTAATCGCGTCGTGCAGTAGCCGTCCATGGTCTTCACCTCACATATCTTCATCTTCTACTTCCTACCGCTGACGCTGCTGGTTTATTACCTGTTGCCCGTGCCCCGCAATTTCTTCCTGCTCATCATGAGCTACATTTTCTACGGGTGGTGGAATCCGTGGTTTGCATCGCTGATGCTCTTCGCGAGTTACGCCAACTACGTGTGTGGGCACGTCATCGCAACATCGCCGGTTGGGTCGGTGCGGCGCAAACGGGCATTGGTGGCGAGCATTGTCATCAGCCTGACGACGCTGGGTTTTTTCAAGTACTTCATGTTCTTCGAGAACAACTTGAACGCGATGCTGGATGTTCTCGGCGCGGGGACGTTGCCGGTTATCCAGATCACCTTGCCCATCGGCATCTCGTTCTTCATCTTTCAAAGCCTGAGTTACCCGATCGATGTGTACCGGGGTGACTCGCCGCCCGTGCGCAACTTCTTCGACTTCGCGTGTTTCGTGGCGTTGTTTCCGCAACTCATCGCGGGGCCCATCGTCCGTTACAACACGATCGCCGAACAATTAGTCCAACGCGATCACACGATGGAGAAATTCACATCGGGCGTGGCGCTCTTCATTCTCGGGTTCGCGAAAAAGATACTTCTCGCAAATCAGATGGGAGGACCCGCGGACGCGGTGTTCTCCGCGGAATCGCCCGCCATGCTCGACGCGTGGTTCGGCGTCGTCGCGTATGCCTTCCAGATCTATTTCGACTTCTCGGCCTACTCGGACATGGCGATCGGCCTGGGGCGCATGTTCGGATTCGAGTTTCCACGCAACTTCAACGCGCCGTACCTTTCGGATAGCATCACGGACTTCTGGCGGCGCTGGCACATTTCGCTGTCGACGTTTCTGCGCGACTACCTGTACATCCCGCTGGGCGGCAACCGGCATGGCGAGCGCAGGACCTACATCAACCTGACCATCGTCATGCTGCTGGGCGGACTCTGGCACGGCGCCAACTGGACCTTTGTCATCTGGGGCGCGTTCCACGGGTTGCTGCTGGCCTTTGAACGCTGGCGCGGCAAGGAGAGTGTCTACTCGCGCCTGCCTCGTCCGTTGCGCGTGGGAATCACATTCGTGCTGGTCCTGTTCTCGTGGGTGCTGTTTCGCTCCGTCGATATCTCCACGGCCAGCGCATACTTCAAGGCCATGCTGGGCTTGGCCAGCGCGTCCGGCGGAAGCGTCTTGCTTGACTCCGTTATATACACGCGCGGCAACCTGATCGTGATGGCATTGTGCGCACTACTGGCCGTCTGCGGCACGCAGGCCCACGACTGGGTCGAGAAGCTGACCGTGACGCGTGTTGTTCTGTTGATCGGTGTGTTCGTGCTTGCGTTAATGACGATGTTTGTGCAGGCGTTTAATCCGTTCTTGTATTTTCAGTTCTAAGGGAAGGGAAATGACCGCATCAAAGCGCGTTCAGATTCTTCTGCTTTCGCTCTTTCTCCTCGTCATCTTTGGAGAGGGGGCGGTGCAGGCCATTGTGGAACTGGGCCGGGGCGAACGGCCGCAGGCCCTGGACCTGTTCACGCGCACACCGAATGCGGCGAACCTACGAGCCTACGAGACAGAGATGGAGAAGACGGCGTGGTCCGCGAAGGCGCTGCGTCCGGCGATGCAGTATGTGCGCTTCGCGGGATATGGGGACCTCGGCGAGAAGGCGCTGTTGGGCCGCGATGGGTGGTTGTTCTACCGGCCCGATGTCTCATTCCTCCTGGAGCCATGGCCTCAGACCGTGGCTACGCCCGTTCCGCAGGACGATCCGCTGAAGGCCATTGTGGCCTTTCGCGACGCGCTCGCGGAGCGCGGTATCGCTTTGCTGGTCGTGCCCGCACCGGGCAAGCCGAGCGTGTATCCGGATCGGTTGAGCGCGCGGGCTGCACGAACGCACACGGGCGCACACGGACACGCACGGGCGTTCATGGACCGATTGGAGGAGGCAGGCGTGTCCTGTGTGGATCTGTTCGCCCTGTACCGCGAGGCGCGCGCCGAAAACGCGGACGCGCAACTCTACCTTGCGCGGGATACGCATTGGTCTCCGGTAGGTTTGCGCATGGCTGCGTCCGCTGTGGCGGATCGCATCCGCGCCGAGGGATGGATCGCCGAGGGCGCTGTAGCCTATGAAGAAGAGGTGGTAGCGATCCAGCGCGAGGGTGATGTGCTTCGCATGGTGGATGCTCCGCGCATTGCGGCTGAATTTGAACCTGAGCAGGTTGACTGCCAGCAGATCATCGACCCGGCTACCGGCGAGCCGTATCGCGACGATCCCGCGTCGCCCGTGCTTGTGCTTGGCGACAGTTTCTTGCGCATCTACGAGCGTGATGAACCGGGTTCTGCGGGTTTCATCGCGCATTTGGCGCGCGAGCTAAAGCAACCCGTGGCATCCATCGTGAGCGATGGCGGCGCGTCCACGCTGGTGCGCCAGGAGTTGCAGCGCAAGCCTGAACTCCTGCGGGGGAAGAAGCTGGTGGTGTGGGAGTTTGTCGAGCGCGATCTGCGCTTCGGCATGGAAGGCTGGAAACTCGTGTCCTTGCCAAACACCGAAACGGTGGCCCCTTCGTAATCCCTGCACAACACATTGAATCAAGAGATGATCACCGCGAAGCCGCGAAGTTCGCGAAGGCAAGACAAGAGAAGGTTCCCTTCTTCCTTCGCGGTCTTCGCGGCTTCGCGGTAAATAATTCTTCTCTTGTCCGGGACGCCGGCTTCACGTAGTGAAGCTGTCGTGCTATTTCTTGCGTGTGCTCCAGGTGAGGCCCGCGAGGTCGCCGGGATTGCGGCCTACATAGAAGCTCGCCACGTAGCCCGCCACGAAGCTCACCACGATGCCCACCGACGAGTAGAGCAGAAAACTCACCGAGGTCTGCGATTGGACGAAATAGAGCGTGATGGCGCCACAGGCAGCACCCGCTATTGCGCCCGAGCCTGTGGCGCGGCGCGTGAAGATGCCGAGCGCGAAGAGGCCGGCCAGCCCTCCACCAAACAGTCCGACGAGCTTCATATAATGTTCCCAGAGCGAGGTGACATCGATCGTCGTCATGAGGAGGGCGCCGCCCGTGCCCAACGCGCCGGTGAACACCGTGATCCAACGCGCGAGGCCGAGCGCGGCCGCTTCCGAGGCGTCGGGACGAACGCGGCGGTACAGATCGGTGACGACCACCGCGGACACGCTGTTGAGGCTGCTGTCCAGCGAGGACATGGCCGCGGCGAAAAGGGCGGCGATGATGAGTCCTGTCACGCCCGGCGGCAACTGCTCGACAATGAACAGTGGAAAGACGCCGTCCATCTGGATGGCGGGATCGAAAAGCTGGGGATGGCCCTTGTAGAAGACGTAAAGCGCGGTGCCGACGCTGAAGAAGATGATCGCGCTCGGAATGGACATGAGCGAACCGAGCCAGATGGAACGTGCCGCGTCTTTTTCGGTGGGTGTCGTGAGATAGCGCTGCACAACGGTTTGGTCCGTGGTATACGGGATCATGTTTTCGAGGGTGCGCCCAATGAACACGACCCAGAATGCGGTGGCGGAGTGCTCCCAGGTCCAGTCGGCCATGCGGAACTTGCCGTCGGCCATCCCTGTCGTATACACCGCTGCGAACCCGCCATCGACGCTGTGCGCGATGAGCACGAGGGAGAGCAGCGCGCCGCCGAGGAGCACGATTACCTGCAGCACGTCGGTCCAAATGACGGCTTCGATACCGCCCATCACGGTATAGGCCGTGGTAATGACGCCCATGAGGAGGATGGACACGCGCACATCGAGCCCAGTGGCGGTGGATAGCATCAGCGCCGGCAGGTACAGCACAATCCCGACGCGCCCGAGTTGAAAGAGCAGAAAAGCAAGGCCTCCGAAAAGGCGGACGCCGTAGTTGAAGCGCTTTTCGAGGTATTCGTAGGCGGTTGTCACATCGAGCCTACGGAAGAAGGGGAGGTAGGCATACACAATGATGGGCGCCACGATGATGCTGACCACGTTGCCTATGAAGTAAACCCAATCCGAGCGGAAGGCGGTGGCCGGCACTGCCAGAAAGGTAATCGCGCTGAGGAGCGTGCCGAAGATGCTGATACCCGCCGCCCACCAAGGCACACGCTTGCCTCCGAGAAAGAAGTCCGCGCTGGTGCTGGTACGTCTCGAGAAGTAGAAGCCCATGGCGAGTAGCAGGGCGAAATAGGCTCCCATAACCGCATAGTCCAGAACCGTCATGCTGCGGTGCGCCAGCGTATGCACCTTCGCCTGGGGCACGGCGTCCACGCGATGTCCGGGGCGGTCCTCGCCGCCGGGGATTGCGATGCCGCCTTGCCAGGCCACAGCGGTAGTGGTCACCACGGGATTGGGCATCTCTCCGACGGTGCTCCACTTGCCGGTGATCGTGTTGAACGCGCGGACCACGCCCGGAAATCCTGGATGCTTGTCGCCGAGTTCAGCATTGCGCGTAACGAGTGAGCCGTCATCGCCGCTGAACACCACAATGCTTGCGGGGCCGGTGGCTATCGCTTCCGCGGCAACCGTTGCCACGGGCGGGCCATTCACGGCCTGCCATCCTTCTTTCGGCGTGTAACGATACCCATCGGTGAGGTAGGTGCGCACGGCTTTGCCATCTGTGCCCGCGGCCAAGTCCGCACCGCTGAAAACATATACCGATCCTGCTTGAGCGGCCACTACCGGCAATATGCGCGCGGGTCCCGGCCATGGCTCGAGTTCCTGCCACGCGCCGCCGGGACTCGAAACATCCAGCGACCAGAAGTTCTTCAAGGCCACCGTCGAATCGGGTGCCGTCTGGCCGCCCGCAATGTAGACCGTCGTGCCCAATACTGCCGCGGCGCCATACGCACATGGGCTGGGAAGGTCAGGCAGGGGAAGACGCTTCAGCGCGCCCCCGTCCCACTGCAGCAACATCGACGCCGCATAGTGCTGTATTCCGTCGCTACCGCCCGCATAGACGACGCCGAGTGGCGTCGAAGCAACGGCGGCGTAGGCCAGGGGATGGGGGAGTGGCTGTTCCTTAATCCACGCATCGGTGGGCGAGGGCAGGACGTACGCCGTGTCCAGCCAGATCCTCTCGCCACCTTGCCATGGCGAAACGTCAAAGGTGGAGCCGCCGGCCACGATGAGCGCGCCGTTATGCGCCCCGGCCATGTGACCCGCCAGTGCGCGCGGCAAGGCGGGCGCTTGCGACCAGGTCAGCCGGTCGGGCTGTGGCGCTTCCTGCGCGGGGCATGCAAGCGTACAGATCGACAGTGCAACCCAGATCGCCAGAATCGGCCGGCAATACCGCATCCGGTCACTCCCTCCGCGTCAGTGGTTCATCCATCCAGCAGGCCGATGGCCTCCATGTCTTTGCGCAATGCTTCGACGCGTTCCGCCGGGAATGGCGGCGTCGGCAGGCGGGGCGGTCCAATCTCGAACCCGAGCATGGAGGTCATCATCTTCTCCGTGCCGCGGTTCGCGCCGTACTTGAAGAAGAGTTGGATCGCGCGATTGACCTGGTCCTGTACCTTCTTGGCGGCAGGAATGTCTCCCCGTAGAAACGCTTTGTAGATCTGTACAAACCACCCCGTCATGAAGTTGTAGGTGGAACCGATGCCGCCGTGCGCCCCCATGACAAGTCCCGAAATGAGCTGCTGGTCAACACCGAAAAGGACGGTCTGGCGTCCACCCGTGGCTTCCAAAACTTGCCACATGAGGAAGAGGTCCTCGGACGAGAACTTGAATCCCGCGAGGTTCTCGACGCGCTCCGACAGCTCCGCGAATTCCGCGGCCGAGGGAATGATCCCCGTGATGTAGGGGATGTGGTAGTAGTACGTCGGCAGTTGCGCGGCCTCCGCAATGGCCTTGATGTGGCCGACGATCGCGGACCACGGGAGTTTGTAGTACAGTGGCGGGATACTCGATACCGCGCTGGCGCCCGCCTTGCGCGCGTGCGTCGCCAGCTCGACGGCCTCCGATGTCGAGATGGCCCCGACGTGAACCATCACGGGCACCTGCCCGGATACTTCGCTGACGACCGCCTCCACGGCGCGGCCGCGCTCCGCGCGCGTCATCAACACGCCTTCACCCGCGCTGCCGCACACGAAGAAGCCTTGGCAGCCCTTCTCCATCTGGTAGGCGACGAGATTGCGCAGGACCTCCGTGTTCACCCCGCCGTCCGGTGCGAACGGCGTCACAATTGCCGGGACAATGCCGCGAAACTCCACGAGAAAACTCCTTCCTATATGGGTATCAGCGAATCGTCAGGCCGCCATCGACCAGGATATTCGCTCCCGTAATGTACCGTGATGCATCCGATGCGAGGAAGACAATGGGCCCCGCGATATCGTCGTCGCACGCCATGCGCCCCATCGGCACGCGCGCGCTGTACCGCTCGACAAACGTTTCGGACTGCCCGGAATAGTAGCCGCCCGGGCTCAGGCAGTTGACGCGCACACCGTCCGGCGCGAACAGGCTGGCACAATAGCGCGTGTACGCGATCAGGCCGCCTTTGTGAAAAGGGTAGTCCGGCGGTGAGGCGAAGTCCATGCCCTCGTAGATGCGGAAATCCGGCGCCACGACGCCGTAGATGGACGCGATGTTGATGATGGATCCGCTGCGCCGGGCACGCATGCCCGCGGAAAAGACGCCGGTGCAGATGTGAATCCCGGTGACGTTGGCCTGCAACGCGGCGGCCCATTGCTCCGGCGTGGCCTCGTCGTAGTGCGTGGGCGAACGCAGGAGAGCGTTATTTACGAGAATGTCCGGGACTCCGTGCGTGTCGGAAATGCGGGCATAGAGCGCGCGAATGGAGTTCGGGTCGCCCATATCGAACTGTTCCGCTGCGCAGGAGAGACCCGCTTCGCGCAGTTCGGCCGCGCGCTCTTCACATCGCTCGCGGCTGCGGGAGGCGATGATGACTTTGGCCCCAGCCTCCGCAAGGGCGCGCGAGATAGGCGTGCCGTAGAATCCGGCGCCGCCCGTCACGAGTGCAAGATGGCCATCCAAGCGAAACAGATCCATACTGCGTGTCATCTATGCGCCTTTCACCGGGAAGACTTGCTCTAGCCAGCCGTCGCCATCCTTCGCGCGGATTTTCAGTTGGTGCTCGCCCGCGGGAATTACACCGTCAGACTTGTCGTCTTCCGTGCCGACGAGATAGGGTGGGCCATCGCAGCGATTGACGAGGGCGTCATCGAGATAGACTTCAAGCTCGCCCATGGGCACGCCTTCCGTCCAGATGCGTATCCGCTCCCACCCGTGGTAGATGCCGAACTCGTGCGGCGCGGAAATGTAGATGCCCTTGCTGCGTGCGGGGCGCGCGGCCTCTTCGTTAGCCCACCACTGCTGAATCGCGCGGCTGTCGGCGAGCAGGCGCATGGTACGGCGATCTTCCGGTTTGCCGAGCACGCGCCCATCAGCCTGGTAAATGTACAGGCCCACCGCGCCTTGGTTGTAGAGTTGCGCCACGCGCCAGAGGAAGGGGCCTGGAAATGGAAGGCCCCACTCCAGCGCGTCCACTTCCGGCAAGAGCGTGCACCGGCTGCCCTTCACCGCATCGAAGTAGGGTGTCATATCAATGTTCATGTGACGGCCCTGGATATTGCTCGGGCACAGATAATCCACGAGGTCTTCGCGGATCCAGGTAGCGTAATCGAACAGCTCGGCGCGGCGCACGCCCGTGCCAGGAAAACGCACGAGGACAGCGACGCGGGGGGCAGCGGTGGGATTGAACTCGCTCGCAAGCGCGCGTAATTCGCGCAGGAAGGTGGTGCAGGTCTCCGCCGTGTCGATGGTTTCGGGATAGCGGCAGAAGTCGATTGAGATGCCGCGTGCCCCGATCTTCAGCGTTTCGCGATAGAGGCTCAGCGCGTACGCGCGCACTTCCGGTACCTCAAAGCGCAGCGCGCTGCCGCGCATCCAGTCGGGATGCTGGGCTGAGAACTCGCCCTGGAGCGGCGTGCCGGGGTAGCAATTGCTGGCCCCGAAATTGGCGTGGGCCTCAAGGCCAAGCTCGTGCGCGTAGCGCAGCTCGGCGTCGAGCGTGTTGGAGTACTGCTGCATCTTGCCGACGTTGTCGGTCTTTGGTTGGACCACATCGCCGATGGGATCGCCGATGGTGGCGTGCAGCAGTTGATCGGTGGCGCGCGTCTCAAAGACGGACTTCATGCCGAAGCGGCCCACCTGAATATCGGTGATTCCGATGCGCGCTTCCGCAAACGCAGTCAAGGGCTCGCGATGCTGGAGCGGACTGGTCACATCTTCGACAAATGCCCATGAATACGGCTCGAAATAGCCCGCGACCAGTTTGTCGGTCTGGCCGTTATACAGCGCGTGCAACTGCTGAACCTGTTCAGCGGCGAGCGGCACAAGCTTCACATGGTCGATGTGTGCGGGCGTGTACCCGGTGTAATGATGCGGCTGACTGAGCACGAGATGCTGCCGGTCCATTTCCGCCCATTTCCAGAGCACCTCCTCGCCTGAGCGGCGAGAGGCCACCGCGTCGGGGCGCTCGTCGCCGGTGAGGCGCAGGCGAATCGCACCCTCGGAGTGAGACGTCCGCACAAAGATGGCGTGTGTCCCCTTCAGGTTCAGGGCGTATGACAAAGGCCGAAGGGCCTGGTCGGGACCCGCATCACCGTAGAGGGCATTTCCCAGCGTGACATCTGCTGACGAATCGAGATTTGTCTTCCACTTCCAGAGTTTGGTATCCGCATTGTCGCCAGTGGATAGCGCATCGCTCGTCGTCACGGCGGACCAGTCTTCGATGTAAACCACGTCCGAGTTGTCACACTGAATGGGAACGACTTCCTCCGCCAACACCGCGCCATCCGGACTCTGTACGGTCACGCGGAAGGACACGTCCACGAGGCCATTCTGCTGCGCATCGGGATAGGGATTGAAAACGACACCGCGGTTGAGACCCGCGGCGCGGCGTTCCTGCAGCTTGCCGAGCCGCCACGCGTTGGACACGGCGGCGGGAACGAGGCGCAGGGCCGTTTCGGACACATTGGGCGTGATGGCCGCGGGACGCCACCCCGTGGATCCCGCGGGCGTCCACGAGCAGATCACATCCACCACCTCCGGTGCGCCCGCGGGCACGGCGTAGGTGATGCGCGCGCAGCGCGTCATGGGGTCGATGGAGACTTCTCCGGCAGAAGCCGGGAGAAAGGCGCCGAGCGTGCACGCGACGATCAGGCTCCACCGTATCATCTGTTTTCTTCCACTCCCTGGGTTATGGCGCGTAGGGAACCGTGCCGTTTTTGTCCGTTGGGTAGTTCCATCGGCGCACGTATGCGTCTCCCGGCAGGAAATCGTCGCCCACGTCGCGCAGCGTGCGCGATAGTAGCGCTTCGAGGTGCTTCTGTACGGAAGCCATCTCCGCATCGCCGCAACGATTCTTGAGTTGGTACGGGTCCGTCTCGTTGTCATACAGCAGCCACGGCCCGTCGAGAGCGCGAACGTACGTGTAGCGTTCCGTGCGCAATCCGCGGTACTCGCGGCCGCCCTTGGGGCGTGTCCATTCGCCGAAGGGGTGGTAGCACGCGATGAGGGCGCCTTCGGGGCGTTTTGCGCTTTGTCCTCGCAGCACGGCGCTGAAGTCCGTGCCCTCGACCGTGCGAGGCACGTCGATGCCGCAGAGGCCGAGGAGTGTGGGCATGATGTCCGGCGAATTGATGAGGAGCGCATCTGAACGCGCCTGTGCGCCCAGGCCCTCAGGGTAGCGAATCAGGAAAGGCACGCGAATGGACTCATCCCAGGGGCGTTGCTTGCGCATCTCGCCCTGCGACCCCAGCATGTCGCCGTGGTCTGACGTGAAAACGAAGATCGTATCCTTGTCGATTCCGGTTTCTTCCAGAGTCTTGCGTAGTTCGCCCACACGTTGATCCAGCGCGCTGCAGTGCGCGTAGTACCCGGCGAGGTCTTTGCGCGAACTCTCTTCAACCTGCTTCGGCACGTTTGGACGCAGTGTGAGCTTCGCGGGATCGTACATCGCGCGGAACGCTTCC
>JADLGB010000212.1 GCA_020849535.1 Candidatus Hydrogenedentota bacterium | reverse complement strand
GGCCAGCGCCTCGAATTCCCCACGCACAAAATCCACCACGCTCTGCGCTGAACACGCCATCGCTCAACTCCCACCGGCCGCGCGCTCCAACAGTTCCAGGTACCGCGCGCTGATTCGATCCCACGAGTAGCAGTCCAACACACGTTGGCGTGCCTTGGCGCCATACTCCGCGCACAAAGCCTCCGATCTCATCAAGGGCAGCAGTGCCTGCCGGAGCGCGGGCACATCGCCGTGGACCACTGTGAGCCCCGCATCGCCAATGGTTTCCGCGCAACCGGTGTCGTTTGATGTGATCACTGCCGCTCCGGAAAGCATGCCTTCCAGCAACGCGATGGATGCATTCTCGCGCTGCGACGGCAGGCAGAAGATGGCCGCCGACTCGTAGAGTTCGCCGATCTCCCGCGATCCATTCTCCAGCCAGCCGTGGAAGACAACCTTGGCGGGAATCTTGGCGGCCATGGCCTCTAACTCTGCGCGGAGAGGGCCATCGCCCGCGATATGGATCTCGAAGTCCGTATCGACCCCCTCAAGTGCCTCCAGCACGTGCTGGAATCCCTTGCGCTTCAGCAGCCGGCCCGTCATCAGGAGGTGCCTCTTCTTGGACCCGAATCCGAGGCTGTCCACATCGATTCCGTTTGGGACTAGCTCGACATCGCCAGCACCGATGGATTCGCGGATCAGACCGCGAAGGAATTCGGACGGCGCCACCACGCTCGCGGCTCCGCGCGCAATCGTCCTGAGCAGAGGGCCGGTGATGTGGTGTTCCTTGGTGAATCGCTCGGGATTGAAACCCGGCACATCCGACCCGTGCGCCGTGATGACGTACGGCGTCCGGCCCAACCGCGTGGCCGACCATGCCAGCAATCCCGTGGGGATGATGAAGTGGCAGTGGATAACGTCATACTGCCCCCGCATGAGCCGCGCCGTTACGCGTGGGAATGCCGACATCACATACGAGAGCATCTCGGGAGTCTCGCAGGTCTCCATGCGTTTGCGCAGCGCGGGCACGCGCATGATGCGCACGCCATCCTGGACTTCTTCGGAGGGCAGGTCGCGGTACGCCATCGTTACCACGTCGACTTGATGACCGGCCCGCGCGAAGTGGCGGCTGAGGTGTTTGCAGACAGGCGCCGCTCCGCCACCCAAGGGAGGATACTCATAGTTCAATACGAGGATTCTCACGGCGCTTCCATTGGAAACATCGCCCGCGCCCTACTTGCGGCCAAAGCGGCCCCATAGCTTGCCGATCAAGCCGGCCCCGCCGGGTCCGCCCTCCGGGGGAACGGGCAGCCCCTGGGGTACGTGCCATGATGCGCTTGCCCGCTGCAGTTCGTTCAACACACCGGCGGTGTCCAGCCATCCGTAGCCGCCGCAACCCAGCATGTACCGAAGCCGTTTCACGTCCTGCTCGTTCCACACCGGACTGCCGCGCCGCGTGAGCGCGCGGCGCACCTGCTTCTGGTTGGCGGCCCCCGACGAAGGGATTGTACCCGCGTACGGCGTATGCTGGGTCAGGAAGTTCACGAGGTACGGCGTGGCGCCTGGGTCCCACGAGGCGGCAGGCCGCCCCTCCAATTCCCAATCGAGCGCCCACAGCACGATCTTCCCATCCTTGCTCGCCGAGATCGCCGTGTAGCCATCCGGACTCAGCGCCACCGACTCAAGGCCGTCATTGTGCCCTTCGAAACTGTGCACGTGCGCGCCCGTGGCCAAGTCCCAAAGACGCACGGTCTTATCGCGGCCTCCGGACAGCACGTAGCGGCAGTCTCCACTGAACGCAACTGCCTGCACCGTATCGGTGTGCCCATCGAACGAGCGGATGCACTCGCCGCAGGTGAGATCCCAAACCAGCAGTTCGCCCGGTTTGCCCCAGATTGTGCCGCTGCCTGAGCAGGCATGAAGTCCATCCAGACTGCAACAAACCGAGCGAATGGGCTGCTGGTGCCCGGTCATTGTCAACAGGCACTTACCCGTGGCCACTTCCCACAGCAGCAGCGTTTTGTCTTCTCCGGCGGATAGGAGCAGGCGTTCATCCGGGCTCCAGCGCACCGTGTTCACGTCGGCCCCGTGACCTGAGAACACCCCGAGGCATTGACCGGAATCCACATCCCACAAACGAACGGTGCGGCCGCTCGCGGATGCCGCGTAACGGCCATCGCGGGTGAGGTCCACCGCGTTGATCAACTCGGGGCTCTGCTCAAAGGCGATCATCAGCGTGCCCTTTTCGGCATCCCACAGCTTGATATCCCAACCGCCCGTGAGCACCCGCTTGGCATCGTGGCTGACGCACGCGCACTCGATGGCGCCCGCATCCCGTTCAAACGCAAGACCCGAGTCGGGCCGGTACATGTCCCACAGGGTGAGGGTATTGCCCGAACCAACGTGCAGGACATGCCGCCCATTGGGTGAGATGCACACGGTCTTCAGCGCATCGCCCGATTCCGCAACCACGCCTTCTTCCCACGCGGCTTTGAACGCTACTCGGGGCAGGCGCGTGTACAAAGCCCGCCATTCCTGCATGGCCTCGGGGGTACGGCGGTGTCCCGGTTGCGAGCGTGCCGTGCGCAAGTGATTCGCCGCCTCCGCGGGGTTGCCACGCTGCATCGCTTCCCGTGCCTGATGCAGGGCTTGGTCAAAGGCTTTGCCTGTGGAAATCGCGACCTCGCTGGCGACCGCCTGGCACACCAGAAACGGGGCATTGGTCTCGTCGCCTGGAAGCCCGGCGTACCACACCCGCACCGTCCGGTCATGACCGCCCGACACGGCGTACTTACCGTCGCTCGACAGACACACGGCGGAGACCGGGCCATCATGACCGAAGAACGTCGTGATGCACCGGCCTGTGGCGGCTTCCCACAGACGCACGGTCTTGTCGCGGCCTCCGGAGATCGCAAAGCGTCCATCCACGCTCATCTCGGCCGCGAGGATGGGCCCCTGGTGCCCGGTACATGTCGCCACGAGCTGACCCGCCGCGGGATGCCATATTTTCAAGGTGCCATCCGCGCACGCGGACAGGGCGTATCGCCCATCTTCCCCCAGCGTTATGGAGGTGATGGCGCCTTGGTGTCCCGACATGACATGTGTGCAGCGGTGGCCGCCCACGTCCCACACGCGCAGCGAGCCGTCCTGGCCGCCCGTGACGGCAAGCTGGCCCGACGAGTCCATGGCCAGCGCCGTGACCGGGCTTTTGTATTCATCAAAGGCGTCCACACAGTCGCCGTCGCGAAGATCCCACAGCCGCATGGTTCCATCCGCGCTGGCGGAAAGCGCCCGGCGATTGTCGGCCGTTAAGGCGACCGCCTCCACGGCGTCCCGGTGGCCTTCCATCACACGTGCGCAACTGCCCTTTGCAATATCCCACAGGCGAATGGTCCGGTCGCGGCTGCACGATAAGGCCAGGTAGGAGTCCAGGCTGCACACCAGCCCCGTAATCGTGTTCTGATGGCCGATGAATGACTTGATCTGTCCGCCCGCGAGGTCCCACATGATGATGGTATTGTCTTCGCTGCCCGAGAGGAAGTAGCGTCCATCGGGAGCGCACGCGAGCGCGCTGAGCCGGTCGTGGTGGCCCTGCACGATCCGCATGAGCGCCCGCGATTGGGCCGCATACTTGCGTGCGAGCGCCAAGCCTCCGCTGATTTCCCTTCGCTCCGCGTCGCTTTCGTGCAACCAGGACAGAATCTTGCCCGCGCCGCGGAAGTCGCCCCGCTCGACGTGCGCTTGTGCCATCGCGAAGTGGGGAACCCATTCGCCAGGATGAAACTTGATGATTTCCTGCAACCGCAGGAGCACCGCGTCGTCTGTCATGCGGCCGGTACGCCAACGCGCCAGGCACAAGTTATAGGTCGATTCGGGATGGTGAGGGTCAACCTTCAGCGCGCGCTCCCAGGCCGCTTCGGCCTGTTGCCCCTTGCTCAAGTCCAGGAGCGACACCCCGCGATTGTTCAAACTGTCCGCCATCGCCTTGCTGGGACCAGGCCGCTGACGGGAATACGGCTCGCCCGCGACTTCCTTGTAGGCTTCCTCGAGCACGGCCGCAATCTCGTTCATGCTCTGGGGACGCGCCTCCGGGTCCGTGCGGAAGCAGCGTTCCAACAGGTTCGAGATGGCCGGCGGCATGGGCAGCAGGCGGGCATTCGTCTTGGCCTGCTCCAGGAAATGCTTGAGCACATCGGGGGCCTCGTTTCCGTGCCGCCAAATGACCCTGACCGTGAACGCCTGGAGCAGGCACAATGCCCAACTCCAGATATCCGTTTTGATCGTGAGCTTGTCCCGGTTGGCTTGCTCGGGCGAGCAGTACACGCGGGTCATCCCCACGTTCATGACACGCTCATCGCCGGGCGTGCCTTCCGCCTCCGAAACCGCCATCGCGTGTGCGCGCGCAAGGCCGAAGTCCGTGACCTTGAATGTCCCGTCCGGTGCTATCAGCACATTGGCCGGCTTCACATCCTGGTGGACGAGACCCCGGTCGTGCGCGTGTTGCAGTCCCCATGCCATCTGAATGCCAAAGTCGCAGATGCGGCTCAGCGTCTTTTGCGGACCCCCCTTGTAAACTTTACCTTCATCCAAGTACTGCCACAGCGAGCCCCCGTCCACGCACTCCGCGAACACGCGCGGAATTCCGCCCAGCCGGCGCACGTAATAGCAGCTCACGATGTTGGGGTGCAGCCCGAGATTGATCCACGTCTCGCACTCTTGCTCGAAGTTGGAGGCGCCATCCTTGCGCAACAAGGTGCGCGCCTTCGGGCTCTTCACCGCCAGCGGCATATTCCAGCCCCGGTGGTGCACCTTGTACACCTTGCCCATGCCGCCTTCGCCGAGGACGTCAATCACCTCGTACAGGTTGACGATGACATCTCCGATCCGCCAATCGATCGGCACACCGTCCTCCCCCACCTGCAATCCCATCTTGGTCTCTTCTTCGGTGGTGTGGCGCTCGGTCATCGGGACAACCGTCTTCGCGTCCGCAATCACATTGCGGCCGCACTGCGGGCATTTGCCTTCCTGACCGACCATGGCTTCATTGACGGTCATGTGCTTACCGCATAGACAAGTCAACACGTAGAGGCGAGGCGACATTTACTCCCCTATTTTACTGTTTGTACGAAATCCACGCCACGACCGGCGGCATCTGCCGCAGTCTGAACGGTACTCCCCGGACCTCGGGGCTGATGGATTATACCAGTAGGCGGGCGTGCTCTGAAACCATCCGATTCGGGGTCACGCGCGCCACGGCCCAAAGGCACGGTACGCGATACCGCGCGCTGCAGCCCCATCTTTTGCCCACGCGTGCAGTGTCACCGAAATCGTAGGGCGGGATTTGTTCCCGCCCACTTGTCTCCCCAAATGCTAATTAGCGGAGAGCCAATCCCCGACCCGCAAGAGCGTGGTACCCCACCAGGAGCGCCGGCATCCCTGCCGGCTCTTGAACAGGCTGGCGGCGATCGCCGCTCCATTAAGAGGGCGGGAACCAATCCCGCCCTACTCATGACGCACTCACCCGTTTGGCCGTCCCTGAGTGTTGCTCCAGGACGCCGGATATCTCACAATACAGCCTCTCCGATCGCGTCAACGAGGAGGTACCACTGTGGGAAAGCGCACGCCTGTCATCGTGGCCATCGCCGGGCCATCCTGCTCCGGAAAGACCACCACGGCGCGCGCCCTCGTGCGTGCCTGGGAATACGGTGCGGGCGCGATTCTTCCCATCGACGCCTACTACCGCGACCTGTCACATCTGACCCCGGAAGAGCGGGCGCGCGTCAACTTCGACGCCCCGGATGCGATTGAGTGGGAACTGCTCGAGCGACACGCCGCCTTGCTTGCCCGGGGCGAATCCGTCGAGGTCCCCGTCTACGACTTCTCGACGCATACCCGGACCCGTGACACGCACCGGCTGGACTCCCCTTTGCTCCTCGTTGTGGAGGGGCTGTTTGCCCTGCACACGGCGGCGCTTCGGGATCTGTGCACGCTGCGCGTCTACATCGACGCGGACGATTCGCGCTGCCTCGACCGCCGGGTGGATCGCGATGTGCGCGAGCGCGGGAGAAGTCAAGATTCAGTCGTGCAGCAGTACGCCCGCACCGTGCGCCCCATGGCGGCCCAGTACATTCTACCCACGCGTCAATACGCGGATATCACGCTGCACGGTTCCGATCCCGTGGAGCAGAATGTCTCGGCGATACTCAGCCGGCTCGAATCCTGAACCCCGGCGCGCTCACCCCACGAACTTCAACAGGTGGTAGTTCTTCTTGCCCGTGCGGACCACCGCGATGCACTCGCCGCACAAAGATTGCTCCGTCAGCTTGGCGTCCTCGGCCCCGATCCGTTCGTTGTTCAGATAGAGCCCGCCATTCTGCACCAGCCGGCGTCCCTCGCCCTTGCTCCTGAAGACGCCGCACTGCGCCAACACTTCCAAAAGCAGATGCCCGCCATCGAGCAACGAGCGCGAGAGTTCCGCCGTGGGCACTTCGCTGAAGACATCCTCCAGTGTGGCGTCATCCAACCCGAGCAGGGAACCGCCAAACATCGCCTCCGTGGCTTTCTGCGCATTGGCCAGGGCCTCGGCGCCATGGACCATCGCTGTCACTTCTTCCGCGAGCCGGCGCTGGGCCACGCGCTTCTCCGGCGCCGCCTGAATCTCTGCCTCCAAGGCGGTGATTTCATCCCGCCCGAGGAAGGTGAAGGTCCGTAGCCACTTCGGCGTTTCCGCGTCGGCCTGATTGATCCAAAACTGGTAGAACTTGTAGGGCGACGTGCGTTTGGCCTCGAGCCAGACCGTGCCGGTCTCTGTCTTGCCAAACTTGGTCCCGTCCGTTTTGGTCACGAGCGGCCATGTCAACCCAAAGGTCTCGTCGTTGCGCAGCCGCCGGATGAGATCCATGCCCGACACGATATTGCCCCACTGATCGCTGCCGCCCACCTGCAGCTTGCACCCATGCGCATCGTACAAGTGGAGGAAGTCGTACGCCTGCAGCAGCATGTAGGAGAACTCGGTGTAGCTGATGCCATGCTCCCGGTCTTCCAGACGGGCGCGCACCGATTCGCGCGCCACCATGGCATTCACCGAGAAATGCTTGCCGATATCCCTCAGGAAGTCGACCAGCGTCAGCTTTCCGAGCCAGTCCGCGTTGTTTACGAGAAGCGCGCCGTCCTTCCCAGCGAAATCCAAGAAACGGGACAATTGTCCGCGGATCGCCTCGCTGTTGGCCGACAACGCGTCTGAATCCTGCAGCTTACGCTCCTCCGTCTTGCCACTCGGGTCGCCGACCATCCCCGTGGCGCCGCCCACCAGCGCGATGGGGCGGTGCCCCGCGCGTTGGAAATGCATCAGCCCGATGATGCCCATCAGATGCCCAATATGCAGGCTGTCCGCGGTGGGATCGAATCCGGCGTAGACGCTGAAGCGCCCCTCCTGGAGGCGCTTGCCCAGATCGGGATGCGTCACCTGATTCACGAGACCGCGCCAATTCAGTTCGTCATGCAAGTTAAACATTGGAAGCTCCGGTGGAGAAGTAATTGCACATGTCACGTGCCGGGTTCACACACGCCACGAACCACGCGGCATCGAGTTTGAAAAAGGTCGAAATCGAGAGGGACTAGGCTCAGAGGAAAGCATACGCGCCGCGGGCGGCGTCTGCGCCCGCGGGAAACCTCACCCCACATTGCGAATGCGATCTGAACATGGGGGGAATACTAGCAAATGGCCAACGGGCGGTCAACGAGGGGGAGCGCAACTAGTGCAATTGCGCAAGACAGGCCTGCAAGGCATCTGAAGTCGCGCGTGTTTCGCCGTTTCCTTCACCCGGTGGTGGGGCGTCACAGAAATTCCAGACGGGTGCGAATTGTAGGGCGGGATTTGTTCCCGCCTTCCTGTCTCACCAATAGCGTATGGGCAGAAAACCGATTCCGGACTTGCACGGGCGTGTTGCCGCACCGGGAGCGCCGGTATCCCTGCCGGCTTTTGAACGGGGTGGCGCCGCTCGCCACTCCACCAAGAAGGCGGGAACAAATCCCGCCCTACGTGTCGCGGTTCGCAGAGGCAAAGGCGCCCGTCCGCCGCTCAGGTCTGTCCGCCGTGCGCCATGATCGCCTTACGCGCCTCAGGCGCGCGGAACCCCGAGCTGTCCGAGGCCGCGTGGCACCGCCCCCCTGTCGTAACGAGTCCTGCGCATTTTTCATGCAATCACGTATCCGAGGAGTCTGTTCGCCATCGACAGGCAATGTTGCGGCCACGCGCAACCTCAATTCAAGGTCGTATTTACCACCATTCCAAAAGAGTCCATGGTGCTGAAGGCACGCTCACTTTGAGTCTACTGATACCCCCCCCGCGACGCGCGTTCTTACGGCCGCACTCGGCTTGACATCCCTTGCAGGCCTTTGCTATAGTCTGAGAAACACCGCCCTTCGGGGCGGTTGATTTTTCTTGGGCGCCGCTGGCGTAGCTCAGTTGGTAGAGCAACGGATTTGTAATCCGTGGGTCGGGGGTTCGACTCCCTTCGCCAGCTCCACTTTGCCAGACTGGTTTAGCGAAGCCAAAAGCTAAAGCATTGCTTTGTGGTGGGATGCCCGAGTGGCTAAAGGGGGCGGGCTGTAAACCCGCTGGCTAGCGCCTACGTAGGTTCGAATCCTACTCCCACCATTCTATTTGAGTAGTATTAGACCTCTTGGGGTCTTCGCGGGAATAGCTCAGTTGGCTAGAGCGTCAGCCTTCCAAGCTGAGGGTCGCGGGTTCGAATCCCGTTTCCCGCTCCATTATTTCATGCGAGTTTCCGGGCCCGCGTAGCTCAGTCGGTAGAGCACCTCCATGGTAAGGAGGGGGTCAACAGTTCGATTCTGTTCGTGGGCTCCACTTTTCTGGAATATGCAGCGCGTCCGGTGCGCTGAACGTACACGATAACGGTGTGAGGAGGTTTCATCTACCATGGCCAAGGCGAAATTTGAGCGGACGAAGCCGCACGTAAACGTGGGAACGATTGGACACGTCGACCACGGGAAGACGACGCTGACGAGCGCGATCACGAAGGTGCTCGCGGAGACGGGCGG
>JADLGB010000211.1 GCA_020849535.1 Candidatus Hydrogenedentota bacterium | reverse complement strand
CGTCGTTGATGCGGGCGCCGTGGGCATGGCTGGCGTCCTCGATCACGTCCAAGCCGTGTTCTTTCGCGAAGGCGTCGATTTCGGGCATGTCGCAGGGCAAGCCGTACCAATGCACGGGCATGATTGCACGTGTCTTGCCGGTCAGGCGGCGCTTGCAGTCTTCGATGCAGATATTCATGGTTTTCGGATTCGCATCCACGAACACCGGGACGAGATCGAAGAAGCGCATCGGCACGACAGGGAACCAGGTGCTGTAGTTGCAGACCAGGATTTCGCTGCCGGGCGGCAGGTCGAGCGCGAACAGCATCGATGTCAACGCGCTCGTGCCGTTGCAGTGAGCTTTGGCGTAGGGGCAGCCGTGGTAGGCCTTCCAGGCCTCCTCGAACGGGGCAATCGGCGTGTAATCAGGGCTCCGCAGTAGCTCGGACACCGCCGCGATTTCCTCGTCACCGTAGAGGGGCCATTTCGTGGCCGAGCCCGCGGCCGCTTGGACCGCCTTCGGCCCGCCATTCAGTGCCAGCGCTTCCGGTTTGGCTTGGGCGCCCGCTCCGCCCTTGGCAGTGAAACCGCCTGCCAGGTA
The DNA here is from genome assembly GCA_020849535.1 of Candidatus Hydrogenedentota bacterium. Classification (GTDB taxonomy): domain Bacteria; phylum Hydrogenedentota; class Hydrogenedentia; order Hydrogenedentales; family SLHB01; genus JAHDWY01. The sequence goes on along the minus strand of JADLGB010000211.1, from coordinate 3,242 downwards.
TAGACTTGCGCCGGCCGCACCAGCCGTCTTCATGAAACTCCGGCGTGTGCTGACCGGACCGCTGTGCTCTGTTCGCATGGTTCGCATCCCCCGTGGTTGATCCCTCGGCAATCCAAATCTTAACCGGCCCTGTATCGCGCAGCCATCCCCAGCCGCGCACCCTTGATTCTAGTCCTATCCGCCGGATTCGTCAAAGTGGGAACGCGCGCACGGAAATCCTGCGGAGGGAAGGAATTCAACCACTGGGACACGGGGAGCACGGGGGAGAATGAAGAGAGTGGAATTCCCCTCGCAAAGGCGCGGAGGCGCAAAGGAATATCGAAGAATGAAGATCGATGTATTCTGATACTCACTCTCTTCTCCGCGTCTTGGCGCCTGTGCGAGAGGTGTGCTTCAAACGAGAAAAACACCCGTGCGGCGAGGGGGCAGTGCATGCTTTGTCCCCCTGTTCTCCGTGGGCCCGCGGTCAGCTTGGATGGACGCCCTCAGTCCTCCGTGATGGGACGCAGCAGCACCGCGCGGAGATCGCCTCCGTCCAGGGTGCCCGAGCCGACGATCCACCCCTGAGCATTGATGTCGCGGGCGATGGTGATTTTCCAGCCTTTGCCTGTGTGCGGGTTGTACCGGCAAGCGGCATTCAGCCGTTTATTCAGATCGATCATGCCGCAGACTTCCGTCCATAGAAACGCCGCGTTTTCTCCAGTGCGCGTCGTGGAACGGCCCACGATTTCTCCTGCATCCGTGATGCTGTACGCGATGCTGGCGTCACCGCCGAGCGTGCCCAAGTCCTGCATCTCACCGCTGCTTCCATTCGGCGTGGTGGGCACCCACCGGAAGGCGTGCTTTTCCTCATCGCCTTCGAGCGCCGCCTCGCCGACGACTACGCCGGACGCGTTGATGCCGCGGGCCTCGGACTCGCTACCGCCAAGGGTGCCCAGGTCATACATGGTACCCGTGTCGCCATTGGGAGTTTCAGGAGTCCAGAGGATGGCGTGATAGAAGTCCGAATCCGGCATGACCGAGTAGCCGGCCGTCTGACCGAGGTCGTTGATGGCGTAGGTCTCCGCGCCGACGCCGCCCAGCGTGCCCAGATGCACGTAGGTCCCGGCAGTACCATTGGGATCGTCTGGTGTCCACACGAAAGGGCGCCACTCGTCAGGACCGGGGAGCGCGCTCCACCCGGTGACCTGGCCCGACTCGTTGATCTGCCACGCCCCTGCCCAGTCGGACGCCGGCGCCCCCATGTCGTGCAGAGTCCCCGTTGTGCCGTTCGGCTCGTCGGGCATCCACAGGAATGGATGAATGGTGTTGCCTAAGGTGTTGGTTTCGCCGACGATCTGACCGGCCTCATTGATGTCCCAAGCTTCGCTGTGTTCGTTGAGACTACCGATCGAGTGGATTCCGGTCGCCTCGTCCCACACAAAGCCCTGCGCGATGTCGGAGGGCATCTCGGAGAGTCCCACCACCTGGCCTTGGTCATTCACGCCGAGGGCGTTGCTCCGATCCCCTCCGAACGACCCCAGATCGGTCACCGAATACCGGGTCACCGGCCCGGACCCTGGACAGCCCGCCAGGCAAAGACAGATGAACAAAAGCACCACCGAATTGACCGCTCGTGACCGCAACATGGAACGCCCCTTTCCCGTTGAACTGCCCTCGTCTCGCGACTGCGCGAGGTATCCTCGCAATGCCTGCAAGTACATTACTCCAACACTCGCCTAATCCGCAACCCCCTTCCATGGCACGAATGTTGCTGCAGCGGGGAACGACACGAACCGCCGGTGAAAGGACCGGGGAAGGCAATTTCCGCAATTGACATCAACACATCATATTTGTTATGATTTGATGCATGAGAACAACCCTGACACTGGATGACGATGTCGCTGCGGCCCTGGAACGCTTGCGGGAATTGCGCGACCAGAGTTTCAAGGACGTCGTGAATGAGGCCCTGCGGCTGGGGCTCCAATCCATGATCTTGCCGCCCAAATCGCGTGAGCCATTTCGGACGCGTGCGGTAGAACTCGGCCGCTGCCGCCTCAACCAGCTCGACAGCGTTTCGGAGGCGCTCGCCATCGTCGAAGGCGAAACCTTCAAGTGATTCTGGTTGACGCCAACATCCTCATTTACGCGCATGTGGAAGGGATGGGGGCACACGTGAAGGCCCGTGACTGGCTGGATGGACGCCTGAACGGGAACGCGTTAGTCGGCCTCCCTTGGCCGAGCCTCCTCGCCTTCATGCGCCTTGTGACGAATCCGCGGGTGTTTGACTCGCCCGAATCGGCCGCGGAGGCGTGGGATCAAGTTGCACAGTGGTTGAATTGCGAAACTGTCTGGATTCCACAACCGACACCGCGTCACGCCGGGTTACTCGGCGCGCTGGTCGCGCAATCGGCTGTCCATGCCAATCTGATACCTGACGCACATCTCGCAGCTCTTGCCATCGAACATGGACTCACGCTGTGCACCACCGACGGCGACTTCGCCCGATTCCAAGGACTGCGCTGGGAGAACCCGCTACGATCTGAGCGCTGATGGGGGCAATGCAAGCAAAGCAATCTGCAACTTCACCGAACCATCGGTGGTACCGTCCAAACGCGTTTCGAGGGACCGTAGCCGTGTTCGACGCACATGCGCTGCGGGTGTGCGGGCGAACGGCGATTTGCGAAATTGAGAGAGTCAACCGCCCAGGGGATCGGCGGCGAATTTGACGTGCTTGTTAGGGACTTGTAAACAGATCCATACCGTGAACCGTTTATGATAATAGCAAGATTAGAGGAAATCGATTCGTGCGGTAGGCAATAGCTCAGGTCTGGCCACAACCGGCGGGAGAATCTGTAATGAACGGTAAGCGGGTTCTACGCGGAAGAATCTCTCTCGTCTTGGGAGTTGCGCTACTCGGTACTGCTAACGTCACCCCTGCTTGGGCGGCCCAGCGTCCGTCTTTCCACCTTGAATTCTCCTCATGGAAGGCAACGCATATTGTGCTCGCAACGGAGGGCGACGCAATCGACGGTCACGTGCGGGTCCTGGCGTCCTGGAAGGGCGATCTTGAGGAGGGAGTGGAACTCATTCTGCCCGATCTGGCTAGTCTCGCTGACGAGGAATCACGACAGATTGAGGCTTGGTCGGAATTCGCCGACCTTCCTGAACCGTACGTGCGAGGTGTGACCGGTGCGGAGATGGTCCTCTTTCTCATCAAGGCAGGACCATCCGAGAAGGAAAGTTCTTCAACGGAGGGGAAT
>JADLGB010000210.1 GCA_020849535.1 Candidatus Hydrogenedentota bacterium | reverse complement strand
TCGCTCTGCGGCAACGCCCGGCGTTCGCGCCCGGCAATGACCTGCACTGAGCAGCACAAAAAACGCTGAAAGATTGCGAATGAGAGAGTTTTGCCTCTTGACAAGAAACCACCTAATGGGTGTCCAAACTCTTCCTCTTTTACCGCAGAATTCCCCCGCAGTCTCAATCGATATCCTCCTCGTCTGTGCAAATCTGCGCCAAGCACGAACCGGACTTCGCCTTCATCTCCCCTCTTCAAATCTGTGTAATCGGTGAAATCGGTGGATGAACATCCTTGGATGACATCGACTTCGCCGCGCTGTGCTATACTCCCGCCGCCGCCATGATTCCTCGAATCAGGTTCACGTTCCAACCACACAGGATTGACGCAGGTGTTCGACGACTTCATATTGCCCGGTGTGCCCTGGACCGTGTTTTGGGTGTTTGTCTCCGTGGGGATTCTCATTCAAGGCATCAGCAAATCGGGCTTCGCGGGAGGCGCAGGCATTCTGTCGCTACCACTCATGATGCTCGTCATGCCCGTGCAGAAGGTCACGGCGATGTTGCTACCCCTGCTGATCCTCTGCGACCTGAACGCGATCTACCACCACCGTCACAACAAGGATTGGAAGGTCATCCGTGCGATCTACATCCCGTCCATCGTGGGGATTGTCCTCGGCGCCGCCGTGTGGTGGTACGTGGGACGCGAAGACATCCAGCAGTACGCACCCTACATCAAGAAGTTCGTGGGCGTCATGGCGATCCTGTTTGCGCTCTACATCTTCGTGCGCGAAGCCGCCATGGAACTCGTCAGCCATTACCGGCCCGGGCCGCGCGTGACGTGGGCGGCGGGCGTCTCCGCGGGATTCTGCTCGACGATCGCGCACGCCGCGGGCCCCATTGTCGGGCTGTACATCTTCGCGCATCACCTCGGCAAGTCGCTGTTTGTCGGGACGGTAGCCTGGGCCTTCACCCTGATCAACCTCACGAAGCTCCCATTCTACATCGCCGTGGGCTTGTTGAAGACCGACGTACTGCTGCTGGGCCTCGTGCTCGTGCCGCTGATCCCTATCGGCTCATATCTGGGCAAGTGGATGCACCACCGCGTCCCGGAATCGCCGTTCAACTGGATCATCTGCGTGCTGACGATCCTAGCTGGGATCCAGTTACTGACCGGCTTCGACCTCGTGCAGTTCGGGCTTGGCCGCATCTACCCCGGCGCGTGAGACGAAGATGGTCTCCCGCATCCGTGCAAACCGAGTATTTGTCCGTGTTCGTCCGTGCGCTCAATCTTTCCGCACGGTCACGCGCAGCGCGCACAACACCTGCAGCGGCAATTCAAAGCGCACCTCCGAAACCGGTCCATTGACTTCGATTGATGATTGCAGCAATGGAGTCGCCTCTCCGCCCGCGCTCATCTTCTCTAGCACCACGTCGTACTTCCCGTTCCGAAGCAGATACAATTCCGCGGCCATTGCACGAGGCGCGTCGCCGAAGTGGAACAACTGCGCCTCAAAGCGATCGCCGCCGCTGTTTGTCACGAGCGCGGCGATCTCACGCGGCGGCGTGCGCCAGCGCACGGCGTTCAACGGGAAGACTTGCGGATTGTCGGGATCGCCCGTGACGCTTGCGTATAACAAGGTCGTGTCGGGCTCAGAAATCCCTTCGACCCCATCCAAGAACATTCCGTTCTTGCCGAAAATCGAGGGAAAGCGCAACACGCGATCCGTGTACCGCACCTCCGACGTGTAACCCGGGAAGTTGATGCGCAGCGCACCGGCGACCGTGTCGAGCGCCGCGGCCACGCGCGACGCATTGCCGTCCAAGCGGTAGCGGACGTATGCGTTGCCGTCGCGCATCAGCAGCGGGTCGAAGTCCGTGCTGCCGGTCAGCAACCGGTACTTCGCCACCGTGCCGGTCACGGCCGCTAAACGTTCCGCGCACCACATTGCGCTGCCTTCCGGAGCATCGGCAACAGGATGCTCAACATAGCGCAAGCGCGCCGCCGCCATGGTCCGCAGCGGCTCCAGATACTTCGCGTCTCCGGTCATGTGATACGTGAGCATGAGCGTCTGCGTCATGAGCGGCATGGCGCTGGGAAAGACGTACAACGGATCCTTGTTGTGGTTCTCCGGATTCCACCAGTCTTTCCCCAAACCTCCTATGGAACCATCCGGCCAATGGATTGCGCTTGGCACGACGCCTGCCGGTTTTCCACGCTCCTCCCGCGCGGCCGCGTCGGCCCAGGTATCCATCCACGACGTGAACAGCTTCTGTAGGCGCTCGTCGCCGCTGCGTTGCCACAGGAGCAGCGTGGGCTGCATCGCGCGCGGATGGTACACGGTATCGCACGCCTTTTGCGGCGAAGGATCCACTTCCGTCGCGCTGAAGTACGTGCTCTTGAATTGCAGAAACCCGCGCTCGTTCACACCGGTCCACAGCGTCTCCATCAGATCAGCGAGACGCAAGGCACGGCCGCGCCACTCGCCGCTTGCAGGCTGCAGCAGCATCATCGGAGTCAGCACATCCGACGAGTCTTCCGCCGTGTGCTCCACATCGTACACATGACTCGTGTAGCCACCGGCCATGTGGTCCTGCGCCAGCAACGCGCGCGAGAAGCGCTCCTGCGCACCCGTGATCTTTGGATCGTCGAAGGCGATCAGCACCGGCACCCACCACCGCCACATCTCACAGTCATCGCCCCAGCCGCCGCCATACTGGCCATCGGATCGCATGCGATGGTCGATCCACCATTCGACGATGTCTGCGAGGCGCTCCAGGCTTTCCCGCTGCGCGTTGGCCCAAGCCGGCGCGGCGTCGCTGGGTGCATACGAGGTCTCCGGGGGCAACGGGGTGCCCAGGTACATCTTGACTAGTGGATTCTCCGGGAACGCCTGCGCCGATTTCTCGAAGAGAGGACGGATCTTGTCGAACTGCGCACGCCGGGCATCTTCTTTGCTCCAATACCCGCCATACTCCAGCGTGACCCACGTGAGCATGCGGGCCCGGTAAAACTCCGCGAGCGGAAAGAGGGGAGAGTCCGTGGCAATCCCGAAGTCATATCGATCCGTCTTCAAGACCTGCTGGTCGAAGTAGTAGAGCTTAGGCTCCGTGATCCAGCGCTGAATCTCTTCGCGCATGCGCGTGGCATCCCGTGCGAGGCCCGGATCGAGTCCGGGTGTCTTGGCCAACCGCTCCAGGATTTCCATGCGCAGTGCATCGGTGGCGGCGTTGCCCGCTTGTTGAATCAGGTCCTCCGCTGACTGCGCGTTCGCCCAGAAGAAGAACGCCGCAAAGCACAACACCCCAAGACCTGCAAACCGCATGTCTGCTCCCCCTCTCGCACCGAAGTGCCGGCCTCAGTCTTCCTCTATGCGCAGCGCGCCCGACGGACACCGCGACACGGCATCGCGGATGGCCCCTTCGGTGGCGGCGCTCGCGTCAATCACGACCCGGTCGCCCTCCAGCCGGAACACCTCCGGCAAGAGCCCCAGGCAGTCTCCGCTCTGAATGCAGACATCTTCATCCCATGTAACTTTGATCATGACAGCCTCCTGAAGGATAGCCTTCCATCCCGCACCATGATACCGCGAGTTCCCCCGCTATGCCATTAGGTTTTGGATGCCTGGCGATGCCGGTGGTTGGTGTGGCGGACAGGCATGTCCGCCCTCCTAGCCCTGAAAGCAGTGCCTTTCATACGAGCCGCGAAGCGGGTATGATGGTCATACTGGTGAGTTCCGGTCACGGGCGCCCAATTGGCGCGAACCGAAAGAGGACTCAAGAATGCCTGACGAAGTCACTGTACAGGGCGTGCAAACGGTAGCCCTCGTCGGATCCTACGTGCCGAGGCGTTGTGGGATCGCCACCTTCACCAAGGACTTGCGGGATTCACTGGCAAACCATCCCCGGCACTGTCACACGCTTGCGTTAGCCATGGATGACACGGTGGAGGGGTATCCCTACCCGGAAGAAGTGCGCTTTCAGATCCACGCGTTCCATAAGCGCGACTATCAAACCGCCGCCGACATGCTCAACATCAACCGCGTGGACATCGCCATCGTTCAACACGAGTACGGCATTTTCGGCGGTGCGGATGGAGCCTATGTGTTGGACCTGATGTCCAGGCTCCGGATGCCGATCATTACAACGCTCCACACCGTGCTGATGGAACCAAGCGAAGGACAGGCCAAGGTCATGCGGGAATTGTCGCGCCTGAGCGACCGCCTGGTGGTCATGAGCAATCTGGCCGTGGAGATCTTGGTCGATAAGTACAGTGTGCCCAGAGACAAGGTCGCGGTGATTCCCCACGGGATTCCGGATGTTCCATTCGTCGACCCGGCGTTCTACAAGGACCAGTTCGGATTGGAAGGCCGCACCGTTTTGCTCACCTTTGGCCTGCTGTCTCCCGGCAAGGGCATCGAGTATGCCATCGAGGCGCTGCCTCCTATCGTGGAGAGACACCCGGACATCGCCTACGTCATTTTAGGAGCGACGCATCCCCATGTGTACCGGCGGCAGGGCAACGCCTATCGCGACTCGCTCGAGCGTCTTGCCGACCGCCTGGATGTGCGCAAAAATGTCATCTTCCACACGCGCTACGTCACCCTCGAGGAACTCTGCGGGTACATTGGCGGTGCGGACTTGTATCTCACCCCGTACTTGAACAAATCCCAAATCACATCGGGGACACTCGCCTATGCCATGGGCGCCGGCAAGGCGGTGGTGTCCACTCCCTTCTGGTACGCGGAGGAGCTGCTATCCGAAGGCCGGGGCCGCCTCGTCCCATTCCAAGACAGCGCCCAGTTGGGGGCGGAAGTCATCGCGCTGCTGGATGACGAAATCGAGCGCAACGCCATCCGCAAGCGGGCCTACAAATACGGCCGTTCCATGGTCTGGAGTGAAGTCGGTGACAGCTACCTGAAGCTGGCGGACGCAATCATCGCCGAGCGCAGCAAGAGGCCCCGATCCCTCGTGATCCACCCCGGAAAGAAGGAGGAGATTCTGGCCGTCCCCGACATCGAGCTGAACCATCTGCGTACCCTCACCGACGACACGGGGATTCTGCAGCACGCGATCTGCGCGATTCCGGACCGTACCCATGGGTATTGCACGGACGACAACGCGCGCGCGCTGACGACGGTGATGCAGTACCATCATCTCTACAAGGACGATTCGGTCCTGCCCTTGGCGCAAACCTATCTGGCGTTTCTGCATCACGCGTTCAATGCCGAGGCCAAGCGCTTCCGCAATTTCATGAACTACGAACGCCAGTGGCTGGAGACGGTGGGAAGCGAAGAATGTCACGCACGCGCGGTGCAGGCTCTGGGCATCTCGACGGCCCTGGCGCCCGATGATACGCTGTTTTCATTTACAACCCTGCTCTTCCACCGGAGCATCGAGGCCATTGAGTCCATGAGTTCGCCGAGGGCCTGGGCCTCGGCGGTCATCGGCATTCATGCGTATCTCAGCCGCTTCGACGGGGATACCCACGCCCGGCGCCTGAGGGCAACGATGGCGGGGCGCTTGTACGAGTTGTTTGAGCGAAACGCCGCGGACAACTGGCCCTGGTGCGAGGATGTGGTCACGTATGAAAACGCCAAGATTCCGCACGCGCTGATCTTGAGCGGCCAATGGGTCCCGCACGCGGGAATGCTGGACATGGGATTGCGCAGCCTCGAATGGCTGTGCAGCCTGCAACTTCGCGATGATGAGACGGTCAGTCTCATAGGCAACAACGGCTGGTTGACGCGCGATGGCACGCGGGCACGGTTCGACCAACAGCCGATCGAAGCCGCCGCACTCGTGCAGGCCTGCGCGGAAGCCTACCGGCACACGCGCCAGGACATCTGGCTGGACCGGGCCACCCAGTTCCTGGATTGGTTTCTGGGCAGCAACGATATTCACGCGCAACTCTACGATTACCACACCGGCGGTTGCCGCGATGGACTTCACTTTGACGGCGCAAACCTCAACCAAGGTGCGGAATCAACGCTCGCCTGGCTGAGCGCCGCATTGACGGTGGATGAGTTCTCGCATCATGATATCAAGTCGAGGATTGGTTCCGAAGACAGCACACGGGATGCTGCCGCGCCGCTGAATTAGGCTGTGCCGAGGTCGCGAGTTTGGCCGCCCGGGAAGGTTGCCGTCACCCGAACCGATTGATTGGCGCGACGCCCCGGACGCCAAGGGGAGGAGCCTGATCGTGAGTACGACCCGCCAGGAAGTGCCTTTGCAGGAGTTGGTCCGCCGTCTTCCCATCAAGCTGATGAAGGATGATAAGCGGGTGATCACGCTGCCGTTTGCGCCATGGACCGGCGCGCGCGTGCAAGACGTGCTGGATCGCGTGGACCGCATGACCGACGAGGAAGTGGAAACTACGCTGGCAGACGTGCGCGCGAATTTCGGCCAGCGCCACCGGGATCTTAATGCGGTCTTTCACGAGAACTTCCTGATGCTGGTCGGCCGCACCCGGAAGAAGCGGAAGCATATGGCGGACAACCGCAAACTGCTGATCGGCAGTTATTTCACGATGGAGTACTCGCTCGAGTCCTGCGCCTTGTTCAATCCCTCTATCGTCCGCCACCCGGACCAGGCGGGGATACCCGAAGGCGACGTCCGTTTTATCATGAGCCTGCGCGCCACGGGCGAAGGGCACATCTCGTCGGTCGTGTTCCGCAGCGGAGTGCTCGACCATAGCCACAACGTGCATTTCGACCCGCCCGCCAAATACTCCTCTCGCACGCGCTTGTCACCTGACCAGGTGTATCTGAAGCCGCTGTTTCGGCGGAAGCTGGGCGAAATGGGAGTCAGCCTCACCAATGCGGACGCGGTGCTGGAGCAAGTGCCGGACTCGTTCACCTTCACGCAGCTCGAGGGAGCGATTGCGAACCGGCGGAAGGACGGCCGGGGTCTCGTGAAGTTCGCGGAAACGGTCGACCACATGCGGTGGCTGGCGAGATCCAACTACCAGTTGGACTTTGGGTCCGAGGTCGATTTGTCGCACCTGATCATCTATCCGCAGAGCGACAACGAGGCGCGCGGAATTGAGGACTTGCGGCTGGTCGAGTTCCGGGAAGACGATGGATCGATCAGGTACTTTGGGACTTACACCGCCTACAACGGGTTCCGCATACTGCCGATGCTGATGGAAACTGCGGACTTCAAGCATATCTCCATCCACACCTTAAATGGCGCGTGCGCTCAGAACAAGGGGATGGCCCTTTTCCCTCGCCGAGTCAACGGGCACTACGCCGTGTGCTCGCGTATTGACGGCCAGAATCTCTTCATCATGTACTCCGACTATGTCCACTTCTGGGAGACGGCGGAACTGCTGGCCACTCCAGCCTATCCTTGGGAACTGATGATCATCGGCAACTGCGGCTCCCCCATCGAGACGCCCGAAGGATGGCTGTTGCTGACCCACGGTGTCGGGCCGATGCGGCGCTATTGCATCGGCGCCATGCTGCTCGATCTCGAGAACCCGCTGCGCATCATCGGGCGCTTGCGCGAGCCGTTCATCGTGCCCACGGAGGACGAGCGGGAAGGCTACGTGCCCAACGTCGTGTACTCCTGCGGCAGCATGGTTTACCGGGGCGAACTCTTCGTGCCCTACGCCATGGCCGACCGCGCCACAGGCTTCGCGATGATCCGCCTCGACGAAATCATCGGCCGCCTCCGCGACAGTCCACCTTGACCTAAGAACCTGAATCCGGCGGTTGAACGGGATCGATGCGAAGCGCGTGGAGACGCAAAGAAATCCTCACCACGGAGGCGGGAAGGGCAAGAAGGAAAAGAAAGGAAGGCAAAGAGAAGAGATCTCACCACGAAGGCACGAAGAACACGAAGGAAGAGAAAGGAGGGCAAGGAGAGGAGTTCTGACGATGGAGGCGGGAAGAACGCGAAGTAATGTCAGGGGTGTGGCCTGAAGGCCCTGAAGACCATGAGTACACCGTCATTCCCGCGCCGGCGGGAATCTACTCGCAGATGGATTACGCGCGCACAGGTGACGTCAATCTACTGATGGATACCCGCTTTCGGAACCGAAGCGTCTCAGTACGCGCCGCCCGCGGCCATGGCGCCAATCAGCCCGCGCTGCTTGTCGAGCCGTTGCTCGATCTGAGCGACCAGACTGTTGTCCACGTCCAGTTGGGGGGAGAGATTTGGCGAGACTTCGCAGGGCACACCGACGTTCATGGTCTTGATGCCGACGCGGTTGCAGATGGCGTCCGCGAGATGCGTGGTGTGCGTCAACAGATGGTCCGGCGGCGCCGCTTCCGGGGTGTGGTGCATGGCGATGCTTTCCACCAAATCTTTGGGCAGGGCCCATCGCTCGGCCACCCACGCGCCGATTTCGCAATGCGTGCACCCCTCCAGAATCTCCCGTTCGGCTTCACACAACATCAGTCCGTCTTCCTGAACCAGCCGGGCGACAGGCGCCATCGCTTCGGGGAAGAACTGGCTGATGACCGCCTTGCCGATATCGTGTAGGAGTCCGGCGATATGCGCGCCGTTGATCCGCGTAAGCCTCGAGCGGAAATGGGTTTCGAGGCAGCCGGCCACCACCGAACACGCGAGGCTATGCCGCCACAACATGTGGAGGGCTCGCGCGCTCTCGCGGTCTCTGCCGAAGAGGTTGATCACGGAAATGGCCAGCGCGAGCCGCTCGACCTCGTCAAATCCAAGGATGACAACGGCATCGGGGATACTGTTGATTTGGCGGTGAAACCCATAATAACTCGAATTCACCGTGCCCAGAATCTTCATGGTGAGGGCGGGGTCCGCGGAGATTTCCGCCGCAAGGTCGAGCGCGGTCGTGGATTCGTCTTGGACGACGGAGAGGATGCGCACCAGGGTTGAGGGAAGGGTGGCAACCTCGTCAAGTGCCCACACCTTCTCGCGGACATCGGATATCCACACCTGTGTCATGGGCTCTGAACTCCCCGATTGTGAACGCGTTCCGTCAGCGCCGAAGGTTTCCTTATGCCCGCAGATCAACTATAGAATAAAGAGGTTCACCTGTCAATTGTGTAGAAGCTCGCGGCACGCGGATCTGCAGCATGGACGGACCCGCGTTCGCGCGGTAACGTATTGTAAGCCAGCGGGATGTCAACCCCGGGATCTTGTCGGGAGCCATCGTTGATGAATGTGCTGTCACATGGTACGCCCTTCTTTTGCGATTACGATTGCCTGGACCGCTATGCGGGCCCTCACGAGGTGCGCACGGCCGGGAATTTCGAGCGCGCCCACTACCGCTACGACCCGCGAACGGAGGACGCCCCGGCGCTCCTCGCCCGCATTGCGCGTGAATGGCGGCCCGACCTCCTTCTCTGCTGGATGCCCGAAATCCACCCGCCCCCGCAGCGGATCGAAGAAGTGCAAGTGCCCACTGTGGCGCTGGTATCCGACTGGAATGTCTTCTACCCGCTTCTGGAGACGAACTTGGCGCGTTACGATGTAGTCCTCTGCGACACCCCGGGGGCGCATGTCCTGCGCAACAGCCTCGTGACGCCGCGCCACCTCTTCCCCCTGTACTCCCAGATCACGAAGTTTCACAAACCCTATCCGGAACCCAAGGATATCGACGTGGTCTTCGTGGGCAACCTGAACCACACGGCCCATTCGGTCAGGGCCCGATATTTGGAGCGCCTCGGACGCTTCTCCGGCCGCTACCGCATCGTCATCGCGACGCAGGTCTACGGCGAAGACTACGGGCGCCTTCTGAGCCGCGCGCGGATCGGGTTCAACCACTCGATCCGGGGCGAACTGAACCTGCGCGTGTTCGAGACGATGGCGTGCGGTTCCCTGGCCTTGCTCGAAGAGGAGAACCTGGAAGTCAGGGATTGGTTCGAGCCGGGCCGCGATCTGGTGCTGTACAACCACGCGAACTTCGAGGAATGCATCGCGCATTACCTCGCCCACCCCGGCGAGGCGCGCGCCATCGCGGAACGGGGAATGGCCAAGGTCAATCGCTTCGCCGGCGAGAATCGTCTCACGGAGCTGATCGACCGCGCCGCGACGGTTCCGTCAAGCGGCCGGCCGTTCCGCGGCCTGCCCCCGGAAGAGCGGTTGTACCAGGACTTTATCATGTATGCTTTCTCGCAGTGGGACGTGTACCACGCGATCGAGTGCGAGCTGCTGCCCCGCGTGATGAAGGCTCTTCCCGGTGACCCGCGGGCCTGGACCGCCCTCGGCCAGCACCTCGCCAACGCATACAGCGACGCGGGGGACGAAGAGCAGCGGCGGATTCGATACATGAAGGCCTTCGCGCAGGCCCAGCGCCTCGCGCCCGGTTCGGCCCCCTACGCCCTCAATCTTGCCACGGCGGCGCGCGCGTGCCAGATGGTGAGCCAGGAGGCGGACAGCCTCAACATGACCCTGCTCGCCACGTCCCTCGAAGGGGCGCAGTGTCTCGCGGGATCGATCGGGCACCCCTTTTTGATCCGGTGGCACCGGGCGGTGGCCGAAAGGACCGCCACACTGGCTATGCTCCACGCGGAGGCGCACATCCGCATGGCGCACCTCCTCGCGGGCCGGGGGGAGCCGTCGCACGCGGAGGAGCACCTTGCCCAGGCCGAGACGCTGGACCCGGGCACCAGCAGTGGCCTGTCGCTCCTTGCGGAACTGCAGTGGGCCTCGAGGCGGAAGGAAGAGGCAATCGCCTCTCTGTACGCATGCATGGCGCGGCACCCGATGAACCCCGCGCCTCGCGAGCGCCTATGCGAAATGCTGGCCGAGATGGGCCGCGAAGAAGAGGAGCGCCTCCTTTCGGAGGACTCCATGCTCATCGCTCGTGCCTGCCAGCCACTTCACCCGTCGCAGTCCTGATCGGTTTTGCCGCGACGCGATCTCACTCTTCCAGCCTGAAAGGGGCGCATAGTCGTCCAGTCGCCAATCCCAAACGCGCCATTCATCCCAAAAAACTGCAACTAAGCCCAGGAGCGCCACGCCCCCATCATCCCCGCGAATGCGGGGACCCCGTCCACCCTGTCCACCTCGTCCACGCTGTCCACCCCGTCCACCTCGTCGCATTCTCTGTTGCCGCAGTATCTGTTATACGGTATAATTGGGCCGTTCAATGGGAGGCCGTATCGTGAAGAAGTCGCCGCTCCAAAAGGAGATCCTGCAGCGCAGGGGATTCGACTCCCCGCGGGTGGAAGCCCTCCTGAACATCCTGCGCACGCAAAGCGTGCTGATGGGTCCTCTGTCCGCCCTCTTCAAAGAGTATGGACTGTCGCAGCCCCTCTATAACATCCTGCGAATCTTGCGCGGCGCGGCCCCGGAGGGGCTGTGCGTTCAGGAGGTCGCGGACCGGATGATCGCGCGCGAACCCGACACGACGCGTCTGCTGGATCGTCTTGAAACACTTGGATATGCGCGCAGAGAACGGTCAAAAGAGGACCGGCGCGTCGTACGTGTCCACATTACCAGGGCCGGTCTCGAAATCCTCGCCACCCTGGAAGAACCGCTTCAGCGGGTACACGAAGCGCTTCTAGGCCACCTCACCGACGCGGATCTCGCGTCTATCAGCCGTCTGATGGCGAAGGCCCGGAAGCCCCACACGAGTTGAGTCGCGCCGCCCTCCGGCGGGAATAGGGCCGGCGCTATATCTGTTTCAACAGATATCGATACAACAGTAATCGCCGGCCCCGCCGGCCCAACCCCGGAGGTTCACGTATGGATGCCATTCTCGCGCGGTATGCGCCCATCCTGGGACGCGCCCTGCTCAGCGCCATCTTCCTTATCAGCGGTTTCGGCAAGATTATGGATTGGTCCGGAACCGCCGGCTATATGGCTTCGCACGGGATGCCCGCGGTCCCGTTCCTGCTGTTCATGGCCATCGTGCTGGAACTCGGCGGCGGACTGTCGGTCCTCTTGGGATTCCAGGCCCGCTGGGGCGCATTGGCGCTGATTGTGTTTCTGATCCCTGCGACGCTGATTTTCCACGCGTTCTGGTCGGTGGAGCCCGAGCAAGCGCAGATGCAGACGATTAGCTTCCTGAAGAACACGGCAATCCTGGGTGGTTTGCTGACAGTGATGGCCCACGGCTCCGGTGCCTTCAGCCTGAGCGCGAAATCCCAAACACATTCGTGAAGCACGGACACACAACAAGGAGGTCCTCGTATGATTACGGTTCGTAGAGCCAACGATCGCGGCCACTTCGATCACGGGTGGCTCGACACCTACCACACGTTCTCGTTTGGCGCCTATCGTGACCCGGAGCACATGGGATTCCGCGCGCTGCGCGTGATCAATGAGGATCGTGTCGCACCGGGTGCGGGATTCGGCGAGCATCCGCACCGGGACATGGAGATCATCACGTACGTGCTCGAAGGCGCCCTGGAACACCGGGACAGCATTGGCAACGGGTCCGTCCTGCACGCGGGCATGTTTCAACGAATGAGCGCGGGCACGGGGATCCGCCACAGCGAGTTCAACGCCTCGGACCGCGACCCCGTGCATCTCTATCAGATCTGGATTCACCCGGCCACGGACGGACTGCCGCCGAGCTACGAGGAGATGACGGCCCCGAAGACCGGCGCGGAGAACGAGTGGACCCTGATCGCCGGGCCGGACGGCGGGGCGGGGACAATGAGGATTCACCAGGACGCCGCCCTGTATGTGGCGTCGTTTTCGCCCGGCGCCCGCATCGCTTACGCGCTCGAGGCGGGCCGGCACGCGTGGCTTCAGGTCGTGCGCGGCACGGTTCACGTGCTCGGCGAGACGTTGACCGCATCCGACGGGGCGGCTGTCAGCGATGAGCGGGAACTGCTTGTTGAGGCGGACGCCGGCGCGGAGGTTCTGGTCTTCGATTTGCCATGAGGCACTGCGTCTTGCACGGACATGCGTGAAGATCTGGGCCGGATTTGCGTGGGGCATTGTGCCCCTCCCACACCCTCGCGCTACCCCCACACCGTCATTCCCGCGCAGGCGGGAATCCACCTTCGCCCCTACCCCGTGCCACCCTACACCGTCGTTCCCACGCCGCTGGCGTGGGAATCCATCTTTGACTTCAGACTCCCATGCAACGCACTGGCCTTTAAGGGTGGAACGCAGACATCAACCCTGAGAGGTGCGGCGCATGGCGCGATGGTTGGATTGGCTCCGAGGAAACGCGAAGGCGGCTGTCGCTTCCCAAGCGGCCGTGCAGGTGGGGACCTTTGGATCGCGCGAGCACGCGGCCTCGTCCTTGCCCCTATCGCTCGCGGAGGATCAGCGCCTGTGGCGCGGGGTCGGCTCGGAGTACGTCACCCTGCCGAACAACACGCCCTTCTCGATGCTCCAGGTCTATCGCTTCCTCGGCGACGCGATTCCCGATGTCTCCGACGCCATCTGGACCTGGAAGCGCCTTTGCCAGACGGGCTATGACATCGAGATCATCAAACCGTCCTCGGACGTGGCGCGGCGGCGCGCGCAGCGGCTTCTTCACGAGCTGGACCAGCGCGTCAACACCGGCGACCGCGGCATGGACGGTCTGCTCGATGTGTTCTACACCTCGCTTTTCACTTACGGCGCGGCGGCGCTCGAAATTGTGTTGACGCAAAGCCGCGAATCGATCTTCGATGTGATCCCCGTGGATGTGTGGACCATCCGGTTCCGCCGCGAGGACGGCCAGCTTCAGCCGTATCAAGTCATCGACGGCGAGGCGATCCGGCTCCCGCGCGAACGCTTCATCTACGTCGGGCTCGACCGCGACGGTACCAATCCCTACGGCCGGTCCATGCTGCGCGCGCTCCCCTTCGTGCTGAAGATCCAGCAGCGGCTCATCGAAGACATGGCGAAGGCCACGCACAACGCCGGGTGGTCGAAGCTCCACGTGCGCTATACGCCGGACGAGCGCCAGCGCGGCGAATCGGCGGAGGCGTACGAGAAACGCATCAACGGCAACTTCGACTCGTTGCGCGAAAAGCTATCCGGGCTCAAGGTGGACCAGAATCTCGTTACCTACGACAACGTGCAAATCGATGTCATCCACGGCAACCAGCACGCGCACATCTTCTACGAGAACCACAAGGCCATCGAGGAGCAGGTCATCACAGGCATGCACCTCATGCCGATCCTCCTCGGACGCAACTACGGCACGACCGAGACCTACGGCACGGCGCAGTTCGAGATCATCAACCGCCACGTCGAGGCCGTCAACCGCAGCGTAAAGCGCATCCTCGAACGCCTGTACGGATTCGAACTCGCGCTGATGTGGGGCTATGCGGAGGCACGCGTGAAGATGCGCGGCAACCGCACGGTCGATGTCCTGCGCGAAGCGAACGCGCGTTCGCGCGAGATCGCCAACGCGATCCAACTGCGCGACGCGGGTTTCATCAATCACGAGGAAGCCTCCAAAACCCTCGGCATCGGCTGATCGAAACGAATCTCCAACACGGGAGCATACGCATGGAACTGGAACCTTTTGTCTTCCGGCGCGAAGGCGCCCTCATCGCGGCGCGCTCGCTCACCGAAGAGAACGTCGCGGACGACGTCAGCCGCTTCGCGCTGCGTCCGCTGGAGCCGCACGAGTTCGCGGTGTTCACCCTCGACCTCTGCCATGACCAGATTGACCGGCACTTCAGCCGCTTCCCGCAAGAAGAGTTGAGCAAGATCAGCGCGATGACGCCGGGGCGTCCGCTCATGGAACGCCACGACCTGCGCGGCTCGCTGCCGCGCGGGACCTTCTTCCGCTCGCGCGTGCACGAAGGCAACGGCCGCGTCTCGGTGCGGCCCGACGTCTACGTGCTGCGCACGCAACAGAACGCCGGCTTCATTCTCAACATCGAAGGCGGCGTGTACCGCGAGACGTCGATCGGATTCTCCTTCGAGACGCCCGAATGCTCGATCTGCCACCAAGACCTGCGCACCTGCGATCACGTACCCGGCAGGACCTATGGCGATCAGCAGTGCCATTACGTGATGCGCAACGTCCTCGAGGTCATCGAAGGCTCGATCGTGTCTTCCGGCTCGCAGGGTACCGGCTTCGTCTCCGGGCAACAGGCCGAGCGCGCCTACCCCCTCGCGCAGGCGTTGAAACGCGCGCGCGACGCGTACCACGAGCCCATTGTGCTGCGCTCGCCCTCGTGGTGGTCCCATGAGTAGTGGCGCGCACGAAAACGACGGGAGGACCTGCGTCATGAGCCCCGAATCCGAACGCTGCCCGTACAGCATGGTGCACGACGTACAGATGAACAACCTCGCGGAAGACATCAAGGAGCTGCACGTCCGCGTGCGCAATCTCGAAACCACCCTGACGCGCGGCGTGATGCTGCTCGTCGCGAACCTCGTGGCCGTCATCGTGTCTCTCGGCCAGCAACTGCTGCAACCCTGAGTGAAAGGAAGTCTTCATGTACTGGAGAGTCACAAGCGAGGAAGTGCCGGACAACGTGCCGGAATCGCGCGAAACTGCGGACGGTTCCTTCGTATTGCACAGTCACCGCGACACGGACGGTCCGCACCTCGACCTGCGCATCGAATGCGGCGACTGCCTCATGGGCTGGCGCATCGACGCATGTACCCTTGAAGGCGAGCCCTGGGCCACGGAGAAGGCCCCGCACGATCGGCGCTGGCTCGAACAACACGGCGACGCCGAGTGTGTGGACGCCGGGCTCTACCGTTGGACCGCGCAGGGCCCGGATGCACGCGCGCTCGTGCTCATGGGACGCAGCGTCGATCGCCTGATCCGCGTCGAGCGTGAGGAAGGGTTGACGCCGTCCACCGTGCGCGCCGTGCGCGAGGCATTGCGTTCGTGCAACGTCGAGGCCGCGCAAGCGGCGCAGCTCATTGCGGACGGCGTGACGGCGCGGACGCGAGCCATCGAACGATTCTGCGGCCTGGGCCGTGAACTCGACGGAGCGGCCTTCGATGACGGCCTGTGGCGCCGCACACTCGCGCAACTCTCGCTCGACGAAATCCACGTGCATCTGCGCGCGCTCGAGCTGCGCTTCGACGCCAAGTATCCGCCCAGTCCTGTGTCCCGTCCCGAACCGCTGCCCACGCACGAGACTGCGCGGCACGCGGAACGGGCTCTAACGATCCTGCGCGAAGGCGCGCGTGTGTAGGCGCCTCGCGGCAATTCCAACAGCAACCTTCCAGAGTCAAGGAGAACCATCATGGCATTTGGAGACGTAGGCGGTGCGGTGACCGAACTGGTCATCACCTGTAAGACCCCGGCCGCCGGTACCGTGAACATCGCCACGGGCGATGCGGTGAAGCTGACGGGCGCGTACACCATCGACAACGTGACCGCGGACGAGGACGCGATCTTCGGCCAGGCCCTGGCCAGCGCGTCCGCGAATGGCATTGGCATCCCGGTGAAAGTCCGGGGCATCTGTATCTTCACATACACCGGAGCCGCACCCGCCGTGGACGGTGTGAAGGGCGTGCTGTGCTCCGCGACGGACGGCGCGGTGAAAGTGCCGGCCTCCGGGAACGGCAACGGCATCAACCTGAAGGTCGACACGGGGACGAGCAAGGTCCACGTGTTGCTCTAGGCACACGCTAGCGCAATTGGAGATTCACTTAGCGCCGGGCGCTTGACATAAAGAACATCCCCCACCCCTTCGGGGCACCCCCTTCAAAGGGGGAATTACGTGACGCTATGTTTGTAGATCTGCGCGAGCGCTTGGAGCTACTCGAGGGTTTCGGGTCACGGACTCATACGGCCCGAAGGGCCCTCTGAATTCCCCCTTTGAGGAAACGTCGAAGTATTTTTACGCTGTTGTGCATCTTGTGCCTGCGCGCTGTTTGAAGGCCCAAATCGCGTCGATGGCGCGCGAGAGGAGGCTTTGGAACCGTGTGTGGGCAT
>JADLGB010000209.1 GCA_020849535.1 Candidatus Hydrogenedentota bacterium | reverse complement strand
TCGCTCTGCGGCAACGCCCGGCGTTCGCGCCCGGCAATGACCTGCACTGAGCAGCACAAAAAACGCTGAAAGATTGCGAATGAGAGAGTTTTGCCTCTTGACAAGAAACCACCTAATGGGTGTCCAATTCTTCTCTTTGACTGGATAACAGGATTAAGAGGACTAAATACGATGAATCCGCTTCTCGCTCTTGTCCTATCTTTAGGGCGATAATGCGTGTCGAGGCTGGTGGGAGCGGAGTCCGGATATCAGTGTCAGTCGAGTCTATCGCGGCATGTGGGAAGGGTTTTGCTGGGTGGGGATGATCGATGCGTGAGTATTTCAAACGCTGGGTGACCATCCGCGAGCGGCCGGGGATGCTGGAGAGCGCGTTCGCGTCGCTCGTGTGCATCGCGCTGGTTCTGGCGGTGTGGTATGTGCTGACGGCCGGCGAGCACGTCGAAGACCGTATCATCGACCCCATCACACTCCCGAGCGTGGGGGACACGCTCGATAAGTTCCCGGGCCTGTGGTTCGACCGCGCCGTGGCGCGGAGCGCGGCCTGGAGTCTCGGGCGCGTCCTTGGAGGTTTCATCCTCGCTGCGGCCATCGGTGTGCCGCTCGGCGTGCTTGCCGCCTCGTTTCTCCGGCTCGGCGCATTCCTCAAACCCATCTCCATCTTTGGGCGCAACATCCCCATCGCGGCGCTCATCCCGCTCACGCTGATGTGGTTTGGACTCGGCGAGACTCAGAAAGTGATGTTCATCTTCCTGGCGAGCGTGGCGTTCGTCTTCTTTGACAGCTCGGGCGCGGTTCACGGTGTGCCGAACAGCTATCTCGATGCCGCGTATACCCTCGGCGCGAGATACTCCGCGCGCAAGGGCGCGATCGGCGCGGCAATTGTGGGTCTGGTATACGCCCTCGTGCTGATGCTCGCGTACTACTTTCTGGGGCGCGTGCCCGGCCCGAATGACGTCGAGCTGCGCGCATCCTGGATTCGCTGGTTTTGGGGTATGGGCTTCTTCGGATTCACACTGGGATTCCTCCTGTGGTTTCCCATCCTCGCGTTCCAACCTGTCCGCAAGGTGCTTCTGCCTCTCGCCATGCCGGATATCGTAAACAGCCTGCGGCTCCTCTTCGGCCTCGCCTTCGGGTACATCATGTTGGCCGAGGTCATCAACGCCGAATACGGCCTTGGTGCGATCATCAATCTCAGCCAACGCCAGGGTCCGCGCGAGCACATCTATCTCTCGCTCATTCTCATCGCGCTACTCGCCTTTGCGATCGATCGCGGCATCATTGCCCTTCAACGCCGCCTGTTCCCGTATCGGCAAGTAGGAGAACACTGATGGCCGTTGCCGCGGAAACAAGCGCCTGCTCGATCACCGATGCGCCCAAAGCGCCAGTCAAAGCCGGCGCGCCTCCTATCGTCGAGTTCAAGGCCGTCACGAAGAAATTCGGCATAGGCACCTCACGCGAAGTCACCGCGATCAAGGATGTTACTTTCACTGTGGAAGACCTGGAGAACGTGGGGGAGTTCGTGGCCATACTCGGTCCCAGTGGTTGCGGGAAGAGCACGATCTTGCGGCTGATCGCGGGTCTCGCCCCGCAGTTTCCTGCAACCTCCGGCGACGTTTTGTATCACGGGCAGCCCGTGATCGCGCCGGGCCCCGACCGGGGCATGGTATTCCAGGACTATGCTTGTTTCGACAACCGCACCGTCATCGACAATGTCGCATTCGGACTGGAATGCCGTGGCGTACCCAAACGCGAGCGCAGCGAAGCCGCGCTCGATTGGGTCCACAAAGTAGGCCTTGACCCCGCGCGCGATGCGTACAAGTACCCGCACCAGCTCTCGGGGGGAATGCGCCAACGCGTGGCCATAGCGCGCACGCTGATTCTGAAACCCCAGGTCATTCTGATGGATGAGCCCTTTGGTGCGCTCGACCCCGCCACACGGCACAATATGCAGGACCTCCTCGTGGAACTCTGGCGCGAAGTGCAGGCCACGGTCTTCTTTGTCACGCACGACGTCGCAGAGTCCGTTTACCTCGGGGACCGGGTCTACATTCTCAGCAATGCGCCGGGCACGATCCTCCATCAGTTCCACGTGCTGGCGCCGGATCGACCCGCGCGTCAGATGATGCGCGAGAAGCCGTTCCAAGACACGGTGTTTCGTATTCGTGATATTCTGGACGCCCTGGAGGAGGGAAAGGACTGATATGGCCAGACGCGCTTCCTTTCTCGACTACGTCAAGAAAGCCTTCTTCTGGCACTGGAACCTGCTCGCCGTCGGGGGCGGCGCGGCTTTCGCATTTCTTTCGGGGCAACCCGACGTCTTCCTTCCCCTTGTCGCAGCGGTCGAGATCGCGTATCTCGGGTTGCTCACCACGAACCCGCGATTCCAGAAGTCGGTCGACGCGCGCGCCGTGGCTACACCTCCACCACTCGACCAGGCCCTGCTGATGCAGCGCGTCAAGAGTGTGCTGAAGCAGGAGGCGTGGGAGCGCTTCGAGGCGCTGCGCCAGCGCTGTCTTGGGCTCAACGCGCTATCACAGCAATTGCGCGGACCGCAGCCTGCGGGCGCTTCTCCCGTCTCGGATATGCAGACGGAATCCCTCGAGCGCTTGCTCTGGATGTTTCTCAAGCTGCTCTACAGTCAAGACGCCATCCAGCAGTTCTTGCGGAGTACGAGTCGCAAAACCTTGGAAGAGAGCATTGCCGCCGCGGAGGAGGAACTGAAGAGGGCCACTGATCTCAAGCGCGGCGACAAGCTGATCCGATCGATCCAGGATAAGCTGGAGACCCTTAAGCAGCGTATGGCCAACTACAACCGCGTGGAGGAGAACCGGGAGTTCATCGCGATGGAGATCGAACGCATCGAGCAGAAGGTCAATGCCATCAGCGAACTCTCTATCAATGCCCGCGACCCCAACGACATCACCGCCCAGGTGGATGGCATCGCGGCGGGCATCTCCGCGACGGAGGAAGCGATGCGCAACCTGGACGTCGGCCCCGTGTTGGAGTACGAAGAGGCCCCGCGGCTACTCCGCGAAACGCACTAGGATAACGATCCCCATGAACGATTCCCCCGTGCCCGTCTGGGTCGAGACGCTCAAGCAGTCATATCTTTCCGGCGCCGCCAGCATGTTCATCCTCCATGGAAACGTGTCCGACGCCATCGGCAGCGCGGACGGTTCCGACTACGTGATGGAGCAGCCCGCGGATTTCATGGCGCGGAGCCTCTTCGGGGACTATGATCTGGTTATTCACTACGATCTCGGACGCGGCTTGCGCGCCTACGCCGCCAACGACCCGAAGCGGCTCACGCGCATGCAAAGTCTCCTCACACGTATCCTCGGCGCCGATATCGAACTCCCGCGCGACCCCACGCAGGCCCTGCGCATCCTCGACCGTTTCGTGGCCCTGCTCCTCGTCAGTGAGGAGGATCGCGCGCGCAAGGTCGCCATCATCATCGACTACGCAGACCTCATTTGCGGACCGGATGACCGCACGGGCGAGCATCTCGCCACGCTCTTGAATTGGGCGCGCAGCCCTGTTATTCGCCGGGTCAACCTGATCTTCCTGCTCCTGACGGAGAGCCTCGCGCAACTGAATCCGGTGCTGGTCCAAAGTGGCCACACTGCGGAGGTCCACGTACCGCTGCCCACCGAGTCTGAACGCCAGGAACTCATTTCAAGAGTGTTCAAACGCCCCGAAGAAGATGCGAAACGGCTCAGCGTTCTGAGCGCGGGACTCACCCTCACGAATCTGCACAGCATGATGCGTACGGCCATGGGCAACCAGGAGAAGCCGGCGCCGGATGCCGCATTCGTGAAAGAAGGCGATGGTGCCAAGGCTTCGCAGGCACCGGCGAAGAGCGACGACACAGGCCGTCTCTCCGAGATCAAGAAGGCCCTCATGGAAGCGCAGTGTCCCGGGCTGATCGAATTCGTGCGGCCCAGCGCCAATATGAGCATGGTGGCCGGCCACACGGCCGCGAAGGAGCGCCTGCTGAACGATGCCAGCCTCGTGCGCGACGGTCACCTCGACGCGATCCCCATGGGCTACCTTATTTGTGGACCTGTCGGAGTTGGAAAGACTTTCCTCGCGTTATGCTACGCGGCGGAGGTGGGCATTCCGTGCCTGGTTATCCGCAACTTCCGAAGCAAGTACGTCGGCGAAACGGAAGCAAATCTCGAACGCATCCTCGGGGTCGTTCGTGAGCTGGGTCCCGTGGCCGTTATCATCGACGAGGCCGATGCGGCCGTCGGCAACCGCGGCGCCACAGGCGATTCCGGCACCAGCGCCCGCGTCTTCGCACAGTTGGCCAGCCAGATGGGCGATACCCGCTTTCGCGGCCGCGTGATCTGGTTCTTGTTGACGTGCCGGCCCGATCTTTTGCCCATCGACCTCAAGCGGCAAGGGCGCTGCGAAGAGCACATACCGCTCTTCTACCCGCAGTCCGCAGATGAGTTGAAGGACATGTTCCTCGCCATGGGCAAGAAGTTGAAGCTCGGCCTCACGGCGGAATTACTGCCGGATCTATCGGGCGTTCCGGCCCTCAGCGGAGCCGACATCGAAGGCGTCCTCACGCGTGCGCGCCGCGAATCCCTGTTGCGCAAGGCCCCTCTGGATGCCGCCTTGCTCGGTGAAGTGCTCGGCAACTTCCGAAGCGTCCGCAGCACGCAGCACGAACTACAGTGGCTCGCCGCCATCATGGAGTGTTCCGACCTACGCTATCTCCCCGAAGACGTGCGGAAGGTCGCGTCAAAACCCGAAGGTTTCGCAACCCTCGAGCGCCGCTTCCAGGAATTGCTGGGGCCGGCTATCGACGAAATGTGAATAGCCAGAATACTCATGTGGCGCCCTTATGGAGTGCGGCGGCTTGCCGCTGCTTTCAATGAGCAGGCTTGCCTGCGGTTTTACGCCGACTAACTGACATACTGCAGGACAACGGGATACATTCCAAGCATGAATCATAATCAACTTTTGATTACCCTCGCTTCCGTTCTCACAATTGCACTCTTCCCGAACGCCTTGGCCGAGCCCATCTCTCTCCAACTCGAACCGGGCACTCTACAGCTCTGTAACGACGACGTAGGCATTACCCTCTGGGGACCCGCCACAGCACCCACGCTCTCCGTCGGCAAGAGCGACGTGTGGGACCGCCGTTTGCCGGTTCCACCCCAACCTGTCCTGACGCTGGCGCAAATCACCGAGATGGCCCACGCCGGCGACAAGACAATCCTCAACGGCGCCGCCTACTATTCCGTATACAATTCATACGACTTTCCCTGTCCAAAACCCGTAGGCCAACTCATTCTTCAATTGCCGTTTCTTGGGTCCGATGGCACCGTCGAAGTGGAGAACTCGCCGCGAAGTATCACGCTCCATGCGAAGAACGGCGCGAAGGATCTCGACCTGCGGA
>JADLGB010000208.1 GCA_020849535.1 Candidatus Hydrogenedentota bacterium | reverse complement strand
TGGGCGCCCTCGTGGGAGGCCAGATGAAGAAGCGCCCCGGCCGGGTCTTCACCCAACCGGGGCATATATGCATAAACTCCGGCTACTTCTTGGCCACCGGAGGAAGGCACATGGCTCCCCGAGCAAGACTCGAACTTGCGACCCGCTGGTTAACAGCCAGCTGCTCTACCAACTGAGCTATCGGGGATTAAACTCATTCCCGTATTCCGCTGGTTAATCCCGCCTTGGGGCGGGACTCTACCAACTGAGCTATCGGGGATCAGTTTGGAAATAAGTTTACCTGGTGGGGCCTCAACAATGCAAGTTTCCGGCAACTGGATTTCCGGCAACTGGAGGGCCTTCGCTGGAATTCTTGTTGGGAGCACTTGACCACGGACCTCCCGGCTACTGGCCCGCGCGGGGCCGGACGTAGTTGCTTCCGAGCTGATGCTCCGACTATCATCTCTCTGGGTTAAGCTACTTACCTGTAACGCAAGCCATGATGGGGGACGGCATGGGTGAGGTGGAGAGCCGGGAGGCGGCCGACCAGCGCAATGCGCAGTTGCTGCGTCAGGCGTTCACGGGCAAGATGCGGCGACCGCAGCCTGGGGCCAGGCTGATCGTCGCCCTGGGTGTCACGGCGGTGGTTATGGTGCTGCTGCCCGTTCTGTATGTGTTGCTCGTTTTGGTGATTGCAGGCGCGGTCGTGGGGTATGCGATCGCGGGCGCCTATCTCCTCTCGAATATGGCCGGCGGTCCATGGATCCGTATGGTTTTGTACTTCGCGCCCATTATCGCCGGCATCATCACCGTCTTCTTCATGCTGAAGCCGCTGATCGCGCCGCGGATCATACCGTTCCCTACGCGTGAACTCCGGCCTGAAGATGAGCCGCTCTTGTTTGAGTTCCTCTATGCGGTCTGCAATACCTTGGGTGCGCCGTGCCCGTCGCGGGTGGAAATCGAACTGGGGTGCAATGCGGGCGCATCGTTCCGGCGCGGTTTTCTGAGCTTCCTGAACGACGATATGGTGTTGCGTATCGGAATGCCGCTCGCAGGCAACCTCGCGGTGCAGGAGTTCGCTGCGGTGATGGCCCACGAATTCGGGCATTTCTCGCAGCGCACCAGCATGCGACTGGGATATGTCGTGCATCGCATCAACCTCTGGTTCGCGCGCGTAGTGTACGAGCGGGACTCGTGGGACGCGCGTCTTGAGGCGGGAGCTGAAAACGCGGGGTGCCTCATGGGACTTACGACACTCATTGCGCGTGCAGCAGTCTATCTCTCTCGTCGCGTTCTGTGGTGCCTCATGTGGGTCGGGAGTGCGATAAGCAGCTACACCTCGCGTCAGATGGAGTATCACGCGGACGCGTGTGCGGCACGATTCGCGGGAAGTGAAGCGGTCACGCGCAGCATGCACCGGACGTCACTCCTCGTCCACGCGGATGTCGTGGCCGCCGAGTACATGATGGCGCGTCTTCGAGAACACGATGACCCCACCTCGAAGATACCGGCGAACTATGCCAAAGTGGTTGCGATGTTTGCCGAAGACATCATGAAGAGAACCGGTGGCCGAAGCACGGTCACCCCGCGCAAGACGGGACTTTTCGACACGCATCCCTCGGAGCTGGATCGGATCGAGCGCGTGCGCGCGTTGAACGAACCGGGCGTCTTCCACCTCAACGGTCCCGCGTCGGCGCTGTTCCGGGATTTCGATCGACTCGCGAAAAGAATGAGCAAGGAACGGGCCTTACAGCTCATGCCCTATTTGCGGCGCGGATAAGCGGCCAGCAACATCGGTGCGACAGACGCCTGCCTGGAATCGACAAGCGTGGCGCGCGCGTTATAAGATGGGGGCAAGAAGGAGTCCCCACATGAGCCAAGTCCCCCTTGAAGTCCTGGGTGTCAGCATGGACAGTCACCACCAGCCCGTGGTGATCCTGCGCCACGATGACCGTGTGTTGCCGATCGTGGTCGGGCTCCCCGAAGCGGAGGCCATCCACGCGGCGCTGATCCACCGCGACTTGGGCCGTCCGATGACGCACGACCTCATCTGCAACCTGCTGGCCGGGCTGCGCGGCGACCTCCAATCGGTGACCATCTACAAGCTCGAGAACGAGACCTTCTACGCGCACCTCAACATCGAACAGCGAAGCGCGACCGGGCAGATCGACCAGGTCCTCCGGGTCGACTCTCGCCCCAGCGACGGTATCGCCATCGCTTGCCGGACCAACGCGCCGATCTTCGCAACCCAGACCGTCATGGACCAAGCCTCGCAGGACATGTCCATCCTCGGCACCGGCGACGAACCGGAAGAGGAAAGCGAAGACAACGATTTCGATACGTGAAGGCTCACCACGAAGGACCAACAAAGAGACAGGCGAGGGCGCCTGTGCCACACGCGCTTGCCCGGCCTTGGGCTCCAGTTCTTTTCCCGCTATCCTTTGTTTGCCCCAAGGAAAGAAGAACCTGAAACAGTCATTCGATTGGAGTAGGACGTGTGGCACAGGCGCCTTCGCCTGTGTCTTGAATTCTCTTCTTCCCGCTACATCTTCATCTTCTTGAATTGCCAGTCGGGCACGTGGCGGATGATCAGCATGATGTAGCGCCAAAACCAGGGGACGTACGCCGTGTTCTTGCGCTTCACGATCGCCCGGTACATAGCCTTGGCGGCTTGCTCGGGAGAGGCGACCAGGAAAAGGTTGGGCAAGCCAAAAGTCATCTTGGTGTCCACGAATCCGGGCTTGATCGTGATCACATGGACGCCGTGGTGGAACATGCGGTTGCGCAACCCCGCAAGGTAGGTGGTCAGTCCCGCTTTGGCCGACCCGTAGATGTAGTTGCTCTGCCGTCCGCGGTCGCCGGCAACCGATGAAATGCCCGCAATGAACCCGCTTCGGCGTTCGGTGAAGTACTCGGCAAAACGCTCGAGGATAGACACCGCGGACGTGAAATTGACATCAATCGTGCGCCGCGCGATTACGAAGTCCGCCTCGGCTTTCACCTGCGCGTCCATGAAACCGTAGCACAAGACCACGCCGCCCAGCTTGTTGCCGCAAGCCTCGAGGCACTCTTCGACGAACGCTTCGTGGGTATCGAAGTGCGCCGCGTCCAGTTCGAGCGCGGCGGTTTCCACGCCACAGCGCACGCGAATGTCCGCGCCGATGGTTTCGGCTTCTTCGAGGTCGCGGGCGGCCAGCACGAGGGGATGTCCATCCCGCGCGAACTCCTCCGCCAACGCGCGCGCAATCGACGAGGTAACGCCCAGGATCGCGATGGCTTCTTTGGAGTTCTTGCTCATGCCTTGTCGTCTTTCGCGAGGCGGAGACGCCGCGCCATGCGGGAGGAAAGCCTGCTGTTCGGGTCCACTTTTCTGCGCACGGTGCGGAACTCGGCGAGCCGCGGATACATGGCCGCGAACACATCGGGATGCGTGTTGACGTCCTTCGCGAGGTAGAGGCGCCCGCCATGCTTCAACACGTGCTTGTCGCAATCGCTCAGGAACGCCAGAAGCCCCGCGCGAATGGGGATATCCAGCGTCAGCGTGTAACCCTCGAAGGGATAGGACAAGAGGCCCGGCCCTTGCGGCCCGAAGCGTTTCAACACGGCCAGGAACGATGCGCACGATGCCGCGCTCAGGCGTTCCAACAAGCCTATCAGGCCCTCCTCGTGACCTACTGGAAAGGTGGCCTGGTACTGGGTGAACCCACGTTTGCCGTAGATGCGGTTCCAGTTGTGTATGGAATCTAGTGGGTAGAAGTACGTGTCGTAATCGATGATCTTGCCCTGGGATGTGGGGTGCATGGCATAGAAGGCCGCATTGAATGCCTTGATGCTCAGTGGATTCAGTACGAGCCCGGGGAAATCGAAAGGCACGCCGGGTTTGTGCTTGGCGCGCACCTTGAATGGCACGCCCTTGCGTGAGCCCAGTTCGCCCGGGCTTGCATGATTGCCCAGCATCAGCACGGAGCGGCCAAGACTCTTCCCGCGCGCCAGGCAGTCCACCCAAGCCACCGAGTACTGGTAGTCCGCATCGGTTTCTTGAATGGCGCTCAGCGTCGCGTGGATGTCAGACAGGCGCCGGTAGTCGACGCGCAGGTAGGCGCTCTCGACGCGTTGTAGCCGCACGCGCGCAGTCAGGATCAGGCCCGTCAATCCGATCCCGCCGACGGTCGCCCAGAAAACATCCTCATGCGACTTGGGCGAACAGGTCATCACCTTGCCTTTGGGCGTCAGCAGCGTTAGGTCCAGCACGTGCGCGCCGAAGGTGCCGTCGCGATGGTGGTTCTTGCCGTGCACGTCATTGGCGATAGCGCCGCCCACCGTGACGAACTTGGTGCCGGGTGTGACGGGCAGGAACCAGCCGCGGGGCAGGAAGGTCTCGACGATTTCCGCCAGGCTGACGCCCGCCTCACACTCCAGAACGCCTTCCTCGTCGTCGAACGACAGCATCCGGTTGAGACGCAAGAACGAGATGACGCCGCCCCCGCCATTGATCGCGGTGTCACCGTAGCTGCGTCCGAGCCCGCGCGCGATGAAGTGCGGCAACTCGGACTCCTCGAAGATCGTATCAAGCTCCCGGCGCTTCTCAGGCCGGTAGACAATGCAGTCTTCGCTGGGGAAACGCCCCCACCCCGACAGCGGCTGTTTGACAGATGGTATCAACGCTATGTCCAGACGCCAGTTCCAGTTCGCCAGCTCGTTCCCGTCGCGGCATTATAGAAGCAAGGGGTTCAGCGAAACAACGAGCGATCCGACGGATCGGACCGGGTCGATCCGTCCTATCGGTCCAATCCGCCCGATTCCCCAAACCTATGCTATACTGACGATCTTGGGATTGTGGGCAGGGTTGCCCACAACAAATGACGGCGCAGAGTTCTTACGATGGCGATCGCTGCGGATACGCCCATCGGGGAGCGCCGTTCCGCGCGGCGGGTGCCGGTCCGGCGCAGGGCCGTGCTTGTGTGCGCGGAAGGCGCTGTACCGCACGTAACCGGCACGGCTGTGGATATGAGCTGTGACGGGATGGGCATCCGTGCGCACCAGCCACTTCCATGCGGACAGGTCGTCGATATCGAGCTGGAGCCGCAGGTGGGCAAGCCGGAAACGGAGGAGATTCTCGTCCGCGGGCGTATCGCCCGCGTCCTTGCTATCAGCCCCCATGACTGCCTTCTGGGGGTGTCATTCACGAAGTCCGGATGGCCGACCGTTTCCATTCCCGCACGTGGGCACCTGAAACTTGTCGAAGTTCCAGTTCCTCGCGAAATGGCGCCAGGGCCCTCCAAGCCGAAACCCAAAAGACGTTTGTCGCGCGCAATTTCCGGAATCCTCTTGCTGCTCTTGCTAAGTCTATTGGGCCTGCTCTGGCCCGGCGAGACCCCCACGGTTCGTGCCGCACGAAGCTCTGGGGCCCAGGAGAGCTTTCCGCCTCCGGAACTCATTCCACCGGAAAGAGATACAGAGGATTCCGTGAGTGCGCTTGGGGAAGTTGGCGCGCTCCCGAAACTGGTTGAGCTTTCCCCATGGCCCGGCCTTCCCCACGCTCCCCACGCTCTCGTACGGGGCGATTATGTGCTGGCAGCGCGGCGCGGGAGCCAGGGTGAGGCAGGTCCGCCGGTGAGTACCGCGCAGAACGGGGCCGGGCACGCGGGGAGACCGGTACCGCTGGGCGAGGCGTTCGAAGGAGGGGAACCTGGTAGCGGGCGCGGCGAGGACATGCCAGGGACTTCGGAGTCCATAAGTGCGCGCGGGGTTGCGCCAGAAGACTCCGAAGGGGCCGTCGGGGGACCATCCGGCGCGCGCGATGAGGCTGGCGCGGGCGTGCTCGTCGAAGTCGACCGCCGCGCATTCCGCATGCGGGTATACACGGAAGGCCGGCTTGCCGCGGAGTATCCGGTCGGGGTGGGCCACGATGATTCCACCCCTCTCGGGGAATTCACCATCGCCAACAAGATCGCCAAACCTGCGTGGTACCACCGAGGCGAGACCGTCCCCTACGGCGACCCGCGCAATCCTCTTGGCGAAAGCTGGATGGGATTCGCGTGCGACGGGGTTCCCATGAGCTACGGCATTCACCCCACGAATGAGCCTGCGTCCATCGGCGCCGCCACAGGGGCCGGCTGCGTGCGTATGCGGCCTGAGGATGCCGCAAGCCTCTTCCGTCTGTGCCCGCGAGGCGCGGCGGTGCGGATTTGCGACGGCCCAGCGGTGGGTCAAGTCGCCGGCGCGGCGTCGCTGTAACTGATTGCCACGCCCACTCGTATCCGACGGATCGGACGGATCAGACTGATCGGCCCGGTGTTTCTCGCGCAATTCCAGTTGATGCGCGCTTTGCGCCCCCTTACACTCACGTGCGAGTCCGGTCCCCGTCGAATGCAACAGGAGACACCGCCATCATGCTACGTTTTACAATTCCCGCCTTGCTGCTTGCAGCCATCCTCTTTTGTTCAGAGCCCTCCGTCGCGCTGGATGTGGGTGACGCCGTCGGCCCGGTCCGCTTCGAGACCCTCGATGGCCAGGCGCGCACCATGGACAACTACGGCGAACGCGTGGGCACGGTCGTCGTGTTTCTGTCCGCGCGATGCGAGGCGACCGCCGCGCAGATCGCCGACATCAGCGCCATCTATGAGAAGTACCGAATAGGGGAAGTGCTCTTCGTGGGTGTGTGCTCGAACCCAGCCGAAGATGGCGAGGAATTGCGCGCGTTCACCCAGAACCTCGGTTTGCGCTTTCCCATCCACCGCGATGTTGATGGCAGCACGGCGAAGCAATTCGGGGCCAGAGTAACGCCGGAACTCTTCCTGATCGATCCCAAGGGAATCGTGCAGTATCACGGCGGACTCGGCGGAAAGGATGAACAAGTGGGACTTGAGGCCGCTATCAAGGCGTTGCTCGCGGGCAAGCCCATCGCGCAAACTTCGACGCCAGTGAATGGGACGCCCATCAATCAGCCCGGCATGAAACGCGACATCCCCGACCCCTACGGAACGATTTCCTTCTCGTCCGAACTCATCTTCACCAAGATCCCGGGCGTGGCGGTCCACCACTGCTCGACCGTGGCTGAAGCGCCGAATGGCGACATCCTCTGCCTGTGGTATGCGGGTAGCTACGAGTCCGCGGACGATCAGGCCCTGTACCTGGCGCGCCTGGAGAAAGGCGGCTGCCGGTGGTCCGTGCCGGAGCGGCTGGTGTGGAACCCTGCGCAGCCTCCAGGAAACGCCGTGGTCTTCCGCGCGCCTGGTGATCGTATGGTGATTATTTGGGGCCGCATGGAAAGCAGCAGGCCGATCCGGCGCGGTTCCGGCTGGGGACAGTGCCGGCTGATGGTGCGCAGCTCCACCGACAACGGCCGCACATGGAGCGCCGACGAGGAACTGCCTGACAGCTTCGGATCGCTCCCGCGCAACGTGCCCCTGACCCTCGACAATGGGACCCTCGCGCTGCCCGTGAGCGGCGAGGCCGACGAGACCCACGGTTCCTTTCTGCTCTACCTGCAAGCGGACGGCAAGACGTGGACGCGCTCGGGATTCGTTCGCGGGGGCGGCGGACAGCCCACGGTGATTCAGCGCGACAATGGCGAGCTGTTGTGTCTCATGCGGCATCAGCCGCGCATCATGCAGAGTGTCTCGACGGATCGCGGCGCGACGTGGTCCAAGCCCATCGCCACGGATTTGAAGAACCCCGATTCAGGTATCGCGATGACCAAACTCAAGAGCGGACGCCTCGTGCTGGTGTTCAACGACACGGATCAGGACGACCGCACGCCGTTCAATATCATCCAGTCGCACGACGATGGGGCGACCTGGACGGATATGCGGACCCTTGAAGCGGACTGGGGGGAATTCTCGTATCCGAGCATTATTCAGGCTTCCGACGGGATGATTCACATCACCTACACGTACCGACGCTATTCGATCAAGCACGTGGCATTTGATGAAGGCTGGTTGACGCACCTCGAACGGCCCAACTGAATTCGCTCCTATTGTTTTGCGGTGAAGGTCAGGTCGTCGAAGTAGGCGACCTGGCCGTTCCCGTCTATCCACGGCGTGACCAATCCGAACCGATCGAAGGACGCGCCCGTGGCCACGTGCTCCGCGCTGACAGGCATCGTCACTGTCGTGTCATCGACGGTCAGCGTGATGCGCGCCTCAGGGCCGTTCCCGGGCGGCACGTATTCAAGCGCCCACGTATGCGGCGCCCCGTCCGGGTAGATGAGCCGCGACCCGGGCGCAACGCCACTATTGACGTCATCTCCGTGCACACGATAGACCGGATACACATAGAAGCCCTGCGATGACGGCCCCTCGATCGCAAATCCCAGCACGTCGCTCGGCAACCCCTGAGACTGCGATTCATTTACTTCCACGCTGTGCTTGCTGTGAAAGAACGCGAGCAACGTCGTGCTGTCCGATACGCCGCGCCGCAAGACCAGTTTGCCCGACGCCCGCAGCGTTTTCTGCAGCGTCAGTGTGTCCAACTTCGCGCCATAGTAGGCGAGCTTCTCGGCATAACGGCAGTCGCCGCGGAAGAAGAGGCCGCCCAGCTCACCCGCCGCTATTCCCCCTGCGTACTGGGTTGGGCTGTACCCGAAGTTGAAGCGCGGGCGCACATTATCGGTCACGTAGGTGCTGCGATTGTTGAGGCCTTCCCATTGCGGATCCCCGGAGAGGTCCACCACTTCGCCGCTGAGAGTCAGCCCGCCGAGCCAGAAGGAGCCAGGCGAGTCCGCGTGCTTGACGACGCTCAGCAGCCCGAACCGGTTGAACGTCGCGCCGTCAGTCCGCAGGTCCTCGGAAAGTTTGATCTCGGCGCGTTCATTATCGAACGTGGCGGCGATCACGCCGTGTCCATCGCCGCCGGCCGGGTCGTACGACAGCGACCACGAGTGCACGCTGTCTCCGGGAAACTCGATGGGATACATGCGGTCCGCCACCGTGTCATACGTGCCGATGACGCCCGCGTTCGCGCGCCATTTCGATGTGGCGCACTCGACATGGACGTGGAATGTGTCGCCGCGCCCGTTGATGCGAAAGACTATCGTGTTCGGCGTGCGCCATTCGTTGATCGTGCCCGCGTTGAAGAACCCGAAGAGCGCGTTGCCGGGTCCTTTGTCAACGCGGATAGTGCCCGAAGCCTGTAGCGGAAGATCGAAGGTGCTGGCCGGGAGGACCTTTGCATAGTAGGCGGGTGTGCCGTCGGGAGTGAGGGATCCGCCAATTGCGCCCATCGGACCTCCAACGCGAACGTCAGGAGCGTAACCGAAATCCTGCGTGACAGTCCTTCGTTCAAACGTCTCGCTGCGATTGTTCAAGCCGTCCCAGCCGGGGTCCCGATCGAACGTCTCGGTTTGCACGGTTTGGCAAAAGACGGGGGTCCATCCGCCGAGAAGCAGTAGAAGTCCTGCACCAGCATGGGCGTATGTGCGCATTGCGGTCAGCCTCGTCACCAGTGAGAACGAGTGTATGGGATGGGCTATTCGTTTTCAACCGGCGCGCTCATGGGCGCGTGCTTCGGTGCCGCCGAGGTCGAGGTAGCGCCGGTAGGCGTGGGCAGCGTCTTCATGCTTCTTTTCGGCGAAAAGCACATCGCCTTCCATGAGGGCGTACGCCGGGTCATCGCCCAGGTAAGGCCGTACTTTCGCCAGATAGGCTCGGGCATTGTCCAGTTCATTCCATCGGATGAACAGGGCCATGCGCTGCACCGCGATGTCCTTGAGATAGAAGCGCGCGGTGTAATCGCGGGGATCGATGTCGAGTGCGGCCATGAACTTTTCTTCCTGGCTTTCACCGATCAGTCCACGGTACAGCAGAACCTCGCCGTCAAGCGTGACCTTGTGGGCCTCGTGCCGCAGCGCGAGCGCGGCACGCGCGGACTCCACAACGGCTTCGGGGATTTCCGGGAACACGAGCATCTCCAGCGGCGACGCGTAGAAAGGCTTCAGCGTTTCAAGGCTCTTATCGACGGTGGAGTCGAACATCAGCTTGGGCGCAACGAACTCGGCCCAAGGCCGGTCATCCAACATCAGGCTGCCGCCTTCGCTGAACGCGGCCATGCTGTCCTTGCCCATGAAGAAGCACGAGAGGAGTTCCGTGAGATCGCCGATGCCGGCCGCCTGCAAGCGCGGGCCGATCTCCGGGTTACCATAGGTTCTCGCCGCGTTTCCGTAGTCGATTCGCAACGGTTGATTGGAGCCCACGAGAAACAGGTCCGCGTTGATGAACCACATGCAGTACTCGGGAAACACGCTGCGGAAGGTGAACACGAGCGAACGCACGACGTCGATGTCGAGGCTGTGCAGCGGCACCCACTGCGAAACCAGTCCCCCGGGCGCAAGGTGCGCGAGACACTGCTCGTAGAACTCCTGCGTGTAGAACGTGGACACACCCGCGACGGCCAACGGCATGGGTTCGAAGGTGATGAGGCCGTACTGGTTCTCCGTCGTGAGCAGGAAGTTGCGGCCATCGTCCACCACGAAGTTCATTTTCGGATTCTCGAGCACGCCAAGGTTGTCCGCGGCGAACAGCGGGGCCGCATCGAGCACATCGCGCGAGATCTCGACGGCGTCGATGCGCTCGAAATCGGAGAGTCCCAGCGTGCCCGCCGTGACGCCCGAACCGAAGCACATGAAGAGCGCGTTCTTGGGCGTTCG
>JADLGB010000207.1 GCA_020849535.1 Candidatus Hydrogenedentota bacterium | reverse complement strand
CGGTTTCAGAGGCCGCCCGCCGTCAGGGCGATGCTGTGCAAGCCGGTGCGGTCGCCACGCTCGCCCGGCAGGTGGCGAGTTCCGATCCCGCAGTCTGGCTTTGCTCCGCCCGGGCCGCCGCGCGGGGTGGTGAGCGGGAAGCCGCCAGCTCCTTTGTCGAACACTAACTCACGCTTCAGACGGACCCGGCGAGTGCCGCGCGGCTGGCCGTCCAGGAAGACCTCCTGCGCAACGCGCTCGCAACGGACTACGCGAATCTTATGAAAGAATCGGTCATCCTGGAGCCAGACCCCGTAATGCGGACCCAGTTGACGGCACAGCTCCTGTCCCTGGACGAGCTTTCCGTGCTAGCCGAGGGCTTTGCCGCGGTGCGCAGCCGGTACGTCAGCACGGGGGATGTCCGGGCCCTGTGCGATGGCGCTGCCTTCCTCACCCAATTGGGGCAGTTACGACAGGCGCGGGACGAATTGAGCGCCGCCATTTCGCTGGACATTTTCAGCGTAAAAGACCGCCTGGACGAAGACCCCCAATTCAGCCTGCTTCGCGTCGAGACCGCCGCGCGAAATGCCGTGGATAGCTGACGGGCGCCACCCACGACGGAGAACGCCGTGATGGTATTGCACTCTTGGCCGCCCTATACCGTGGCTTCTCTCCCCTTCTTTCCTGGGAAGGCCGCTTTCGCGTAGTATAGCGGCTGGTGTCTGCTGGCAGGCAAAACAGGGAAGTGAGTATGCGGCTTCTTGATTATTACTGGAATACGCTTCTCCAATGGGTAATTGATTGGTTCACCTACTTCACCGATATCGAAGTGGCGGGCATCGCGCTGTTCATCACTAAATTGGTCTTGACGTTGATCGTCTTGTACGCGATCTTCGGCATCATTCGGCGGATTCGCACGCTTGTGCGAAGCGGGTTCCGGGGCGGCTTGAGCGCGGACGGTCTCATCGACATGGCCGATATCCGGGCTCTCAAAGCCCATCAGAACGGCGAATCCAAGGCGGTCCCGGCGCAGCAGCCCAAGGAAGTGGAGGCGGCTGTCGCTCAGCTCAAACAGGGCCGTGACTACGACGGCATGGCCGAATTGTATGCGTCGGCAGGCCGCCACAAGGAGGCGGCCAAGTATTACGCGAAGGCGGGCCGCCGCCGGAGCGCCGCGATTGAACTGGGCAAGGCGGGCAAGCCCCTGAAGGCCGCGCGCATCTTGCTGAAGGAGGCGGATTTCGCGGACGCAGCCGAGTATTTCGCGCAGGCGGGGAAGCACTTGGACGCCGCCAAAGCCTACGTGCGCGCGGACAAGTCCGCCCTCGCCGCGGCAAGCTATGCGCAAGGGCAAGACTTCGCAAAGGCCGCCAGCATCTACTCGCTCTACTTCACGAATCCACCGGACACGATCGAGGATCAGGTAGCCGCGGCCGACCGCTGCTATGCCATGCTCAACAGCGAGGCGGGAAGGGCCAAACTTCCGGCCGAGCAGCGCCGGGCGCTGCTGCCGCATGTCGCGGCCCGCTTCGAGAAGTCGGAACGCTTCGATTTGGCCGCGGCGCTTTTCAAGGAAAGCGGCGATCTCGTGCGCGCCGGCGAGGTGTACCTGCTGGCCGGCAAACTCGAAGAAGCCGCGCAGTGCATGAAGCTGGCTGGGAAGGATAAAGAGGCGGCGCGGATCGCCGGTCGCTACCAGCAAGCGAAAGGCAATTGGAAAGAAGCCGCGGCGGCCTTCGCGCAGGCAGGGGATTACCTCTCGGCGGGCGAGATGTTCGCGAAAGCTTCGGATGCCGTACGGGCGGGAGAGTGCTTCGAGCGCAGCGGCGAGTTCTACCGCGCCGGCGTCGCATACGCCCATGCGGCCCGCTATGAGCAGGCCATCCGGGTGCTTCAGAAGGTTACGGACAAGAGCCCGCAGTTCGATGTCTCCCGCGCCATGCTGGGCCGCTGCTTCTACGAGCTGCACGACTACGCGCACTGCGCCGCCGCACTCGACAATCATCTGACCGGCAAGCGCGTGGACACGCAAAACATCGAGTATTTCTATATGCTCGCGCTGGCCTTCGAGCAACTCGGCAAGTTAGATAATTCCCGCGAGATTCTCTACAAGATCCGGACGGTGAATGTCGGGTTCCGCGACGTCGCCGATCGCATCTCCAGCATTTCCTCGCGCATTTCGATGGCGGCGGACGCGGCGCCAAGAACGCCCGCTCCGGGCAGCGGCGCGGGCACTGCCGGTGCGACGCATACGGGTTCGGACGCGCCCACTCAGGTCATGCAGTCGGTCGAGTCGTCACTCGGCGGGCGCTACGTGCTGGAAAAAGAACTCGGGCGTGGCGGGATGGGCGTCGTTTACCTCGCGCGTGACAGTCAGCTCGAACGTCCGGTGGCACTCAAGTTTCTTGGAAACCTCGTGGACAGCTCGGAGGAGTTTCGCGAACGGTTCGTGCGCGAAGCGAGAACGGCGGCCCGCATATCGCATCCCAACATCATCAGCATCTACGACATCAGCGCGAGTGTGGGCAAAGCCTACATCGCCATGGAGTATGTCGACGGGCCCAGCCTCCACAAGCTACTGGGCCAGCGCGGCAAAATGAAGCCGCGCGAAGCGGTCAATGTTGTGGTGCAGGCGTGCGGCGCGTTGGCGGCGATTCACGACGAGGGGATCATCCACCGCGACATCAAGCCGGACAACATCCTGATCGCCAAGGGCGGCCTCGTGAAGCTTACCGACTTCGGGCTGGCCAAGGCGGAAGATTCGCGCATGACCCGCACGGGCGTGGTCATGGGCACGCCAAGCTACATGTCGCCGGAGCAGGTCCTTGGCAAGGACGCGGACGCTCGCAGCGATATCTATTCGATGGGGCTGGTGCTTTACGAGTGTCTGACCGGCGACACGGTCTTTGTCGGCGAGAATGTGCTGGAACGGCAGTTGAAGGAAATGCCGCCTCCTCCCGGTAGTGTGGTGGAGGGTGTTCCGCCGGAGTTGGACGCGCTCATCATGAAGGCGATCGCAAAGGAGCCTCCGGATCGATTCCAGACGGTTCGCGATTTCACGACCGCGCTACGCGCGCTGTCCCTCTGATTCTCACGCGCGAAGCCGAGTCCCCCAGCCCTGAGGCATCAGACCCGCATTGGTGAACGTAATCCGGCGCACGTCGCCGCCCGCATGCTCGAAGAGGATGTCGAGCCGGCGAGAAGGTAGCAAAGGGCCGGCACGCTCGGCCCATTCCACGACACACAGTGCGTCGCTGTCGAAGATCTCCTCACACCCCAAATCGGCCACTTCCTCGGGCCCGGTCAGCCGATAGAGATCCATGTGATACAGCACGGGCTGGCTCTTGTATTCGTTGACCAGGGTGAACGTGGGGCTGTGGACGGACGCCGCGGCGCCGATGGCGCGGGCCATGCCGCGTACGAAGCAGGTCT
Organism: Candidatus Hydrogenedentota bacterium; assembly: GCA_020849535.1. GTDB lineage: Bacteria > Hydrogenedentota > Hydrogenedentia > Hydrogenedentales > SLHB01 > JAHDWY01. The sequence goes on along the minus strand of JADLGB010000207.1, from coordinate 7,083 downwards.
TGCCGGAGGCCAGATCGCCGCGCAGGGCGAGTGTGCCACCTTCGGGGAGCAGCCGCGCCACGACGCCACCAAGCGCCTCGGTCTCTTCCGCCGAGGCCGTCGTTATCACCAGGGACGCCCCGCTCACGGCGCAGCCACGGCCTCGCGAAACAACTGCACGTACTCTCGCGCAGACCGTTCCCACGAAAAATCCCGGCGCATCCCTGTGCGGCGCACTTGCTCGAACGCGGAAGCGTCGCCATACAGGCGCAAGGCTCGGTTGACCGCGTTGATAAACGCGCGGTCAGACCACGTGTTGAAGACAATTCCGGTTGCCGTTTGCGATGCGAGATTGCCCGGCGTCGCATCGGTGACCGTGTCCGCGAGGCCGCCGGTACGGTGCACGACGGGGATCGTGCCGTAGAGCATGCTGTACATTTGGCTCAGTCCGCAGGGTTCCGTGCGCGAGGGCATCATGTAGAAGTCCGAGCCTGCGTAGATCAGGTGGGCCAAATCCTCATTGTAGCCAATCGTGACCGACATCTTGCCGGGGTTGTCCTGCGCGACCTTCAGCAATGCCTGCTCGAAGCTGAGATCGCCGGAACCGAGGAGCACGACCTGAATGTCCTTCTTCAGGAGCTGATCGAGAGAGGTGACGAGCGCCGAGATGCCTTTGTCCCATACCAATCGCGAGACCATGCTGAAGATGGGCACATCCTTCTGGTCGAGGCCCAGGCGCGTCTGAAGCGCTTCCTTGCAGACTCGCTTGCCAGCCTGGTCCGCGACGCTGAAGTTCGCGGGGATTCGCCGATCGCTCGTAGGATTCCACACGGCGAGGTCCACGCCGTTCTGTATACCACACAGATCGTCGGCGCGCGTACGCAACACGCCTTCCAGACCGTGGCCCGCCAATTCCGTCTGGATCTCCTTGGCGTAGGTACGGCTTACGGTGTTGAGCTTCGATGCGAACGTGATCCCCGCCTTCATGAGGTTGATGTCGCCGTAGTACTCGACATACTTCGGCGTGAACAACTCCCACCCCAGCCCCGTCTTGGGCATCAGCGACGAGGCGAACCTCCCTTGGTAGGCGAGATTGTGGATGGTGAACACCGTCGGCATCGCGCCCCAGAGCGGGTGATCGACAAATCGCGTCTTGATGTATGCGGGGATCGTGGCCGTGTGCCAATCGTGGCAGTGAATCACGTCGGGGACCCATCCGGTCTGGGGCACGAAATCCAGCACGGCCATGCAGAAGAAGCAGAACCGCTCGAGGTTGTCCGGGTATTCCGTGTTGCCCTTCCCGTAGGGATGATCGCGCCAGAAGTAGAGATCGTGCTCGATGAGATACACGGGCATATCCGAATCCGGGAAGCGGGCCGTCCGCCACGCGGCGAAAATGCTGTCTCCGTTGAATCGCGCGGAACATGGCCCCGAGCGCACGCCTTTCAGGTCCTCGGGGATCGTTCCATAGCAGGGCAGCACCACGCGCACATCGTGGCCCTGGGCGCGCAACGCGCGCGGAAGCGCCTCGGACACATCGGCCAGGCCACCCGTCTTCATAAAGGGCACGACTTCGGAAGTGACGTACAGAATATTGAGTGGGCCCGACATACGTGTCCTTTCTTACTTCACCACAATCCGGAACGGATCGCGCTCCATGAAAGACGCGACCCGGAGTTTCGGCAATGCTTCCCGTAAACGGCTGGCCAGTGCCGGCACGATCCACTTCTCGGTGCCGGCGTGCCCGGCGTCAATAATCGCCATCCCCCGTTCCTGGGCGGCAAGCGCGTCATGGTAATCCACATCGCCTGTCACGAGCACATCCACGTCCGCCGGGATATGGGCGATTTCACTTCCCCCCGCGCCACCGAGCACTGCCACGCGGCGAATCTTGCGCCGCGGCTCACCCACCATGCGGACATGCGAAACGTCGAGGTCCTTCCGGACCTTGGCGGCAAACGCGTCGAGCGTCACGGCCTTGGGTAACTTGCCTTGCAGGCCAAGCGATATCGCCGGATCGACCCCGTCGAGCGGGACCACATCGTACGCGGGTTCTTCGTAGGGATGTGCGTGACGCATAGCGCACACGACATCTGAAATGCGAGCGGAAGGTACGAGGACTTCGAAACGCCGTTCCGGTTCTTCGTTGACCCGGTGCTTCTTGCCTGAGAAAGGCGAAGCCTTCTCACCGGGGAGAAAGGTCCCCACTCCCGCCGCGCTGAATGTGCAATGCGTATACTCGCCGATGACACCCGCTCCCGCACCACATACCGCGTCGCGCACGGCGGGCAGATGTGACTCAGGCACGAAGGTCACCAGCTTGACCCGTGAGGCGTGCGGGACCTCGAGCAAGCTGCTCAATCCAGTCAGTCCAAGACGCTCCGCGAGAACGGCATTGACGCCGCCGGGAACGACATCCAGATTCGTGTGTGCGGAGTAACAGGCGATCCCCGCATGGGCCAGCTCGAGGCACAGAGCCGTGTGCGGGTCATCGGTCCGGAGCGCACGCAAGGGCTCCCAAATGACGGGGTGGTGAGAGACAATCAGATTGGCCTTCGCGCGCTTCGCGGCCGTGAAGGCCTCACGGGTCACTGAAAGAGCGGCCAGGACGGCGTTCACCTTTTGGGATGGCGCTCCTACGGCAAGTCCCGCGCGATCCCACGCGTAGGCCAGACTTGGGGGAGCCAGGCGATCCAGTACATCGCAGACTTCGCGGACGGTCATGCCGCCCGCTCCATGCTGATAGCCGCGTAGCCGACCACGCGCCGGAAGTCGCCGGAGGCCGCGCCGCTGGTCCGGTAGTCAAGCAACTGCCAGGACTCGGCGTTTCGCGCCTTGGCAAACGCCATGGCCGCGGTGACCGCGGCGGCGCCGCACATGGAGCAGGTCTGGTTTTCGATGCCTTCCGCGAATTGCCGCCAGTCCTTCCCCAGGACCGCCGCAATGGAGCGCTTATCGATCGCATTCGCGCGTTCCTCATCGAGATAGTGCGACAAATCGGTCGATGCGACTACCAGATCGGACGGGTCCACCAGCTCCGCGAGCCGAACGCCGGCCTCCGCATGCCAAGCGCCCGCGGGACCTCCGAACAGCACGGGCACCACCGGCACGAGCCCAACGGTTACAGCCAGGAACGGGAGTTGCACTTCCAGCGCGTGTTCCAGGAGGTGGGCTTCGTCCGAGGGAGAGCCGAACTCGACGGCCAATGTTTCTGCGAAGGGCTCGTCAATGGGGAACGCGCCCAGGGGTGTCTCAAACACACCGCGCGTGTAGACCGACGCGGTGTCGATGTAGTACCGGTGCGAGCATCCCAGGAGGATGACGCGCTTGGGCCGTTTGCCTTCGACGCGGGCGTAGGCAAAGCCCGCCGTCGGACCCGAATAGATGTAGCCGGCGTGGGGCGCCACCACCGTCGTCACTTGTTCGGGCGCGGCTTCCACTCGGGACGCGTCGACGAACTCGCGCGCCATACGCCGAAGCGTTGCAGGTTCCGCGGGGTAGAACTGGCCCGCAACGGCCGGTCTTCTCACCTGACCTTTGCCCATGAACGCCTCCCACAGAATTCGGTGTACCCCGCGGTCAGTCTAGCAGCAGGGACAAGACGGGTCAAAGCCTGCGGCGATGCGGGACCCTGCCTAGAACTCCAAGGGCGGCAAGGTTTTGAAGTGGCCGTTCGCCTTGATCCGCTTTCGGGTATCTTCAGCACCCTCCAGCACGGGAATGATGGCGTGCAGGTGGTCAATCAGCATGATTTGGCGCTCGGCTTCACGCTGCAGCGACAACATGTGGACCTTCTGCTGAATGGTGAGACCGACTTCGTGCGCGATCTGGAAGGAGATATTCTTGGCGTGGAAGTTATCGCGCGTGTATCCGGAACGAAGGAGTTCGTGGAAGCGCGCATACTGATACGCCAGTTCCTCCGTGGTCACCGCATACGCCTCGGAGTCATTCTCGAGGATCGTCACATCTCCGCCGGAGTACATCTTCTCCGGCACGACCCGCTGGAAGTGCTCGAGATGGAACGCGCAGACGCCTTCCGTCAGCACGTCCATCTCCCCGTCTTCATACGTCTTGAAGATGTTGATCAGCCGCATTTCGGTCCCGTATTCCGCCAGTTTCCCCTCCAGGTACGCGGGCAGCCCAAACGTGGCTTGGTCGTCGCGGCATTCGCTGAGAAGCTGCTTGTAGCGGGGCTCGAAAATGTGCAGCTTCAGCTTCTCGCCCGGGTATACGACGAGCTGTAACGGAAACAATGGCAAGAACTTCGGCATGGGACAACCTGCTCCGGATAAGGACATTTCTCTACTGATGAGTTTACCACACACAGGGCCGTGTTGCGCCTGCGAGAGAGGATTGAATTGCTACTGGCTACCTCAAGAGCCGGCAGGGATGCCGGCGCTCCTGGTTGCCCCTTGGAGTGCGGAGGCTTGCCTGCGGTTTTAAGGTAGAAGCCCTGCGTAACTTCCGCTCACTTCCTGCTCCATTCAAAAAGCAGGCAGTGTCGAGTGTGGAATCGATTTGGGGCAATACGAAACGGGGCAAACTTGGGGAGTTACTCCTTGGGTTCCAGCAGGGAGTAATCCACGGTGTGGTGAGTTCCTTGTTCGAGGTCACGCGCCAGGAGATACAGGGTGTCGCTCAGCCGGTTGATGAAAGGGAACAGTGACGTGGTGTCGAATTCCGGGACCGTCTCCTTCAGTCGCACGAGGTTCCGTTCCAGCCTGCGGACGTGGGTCGCGAGTACATCCACCTCCGCGGAGAGTGGATTGGATGCTGTCACGATGAATTGCCGGGGCAGAGTGACCCTGCTCTCGAGGTTTTCCTGCTCGGCCTCGAGGCGGCGGACGTGCGGCTCCCCCACTTCGCCCCGCCGGTATTCGGGATGTTTCCGATGCGGGTCGTTGCATGCCGTTCCGATGAGGAAATACACGTGAAGCAGCCACAAGAGGAATTCGGCCGATTGTTCGTAGCTTTCCGGGCGCCGCTCCAGCAAATGTTGGCGCACCAGGGCGGTGTAGGCGCGCACCTCATCTAACGCGCCGGTGCACTCCACGATGGGATGCGACTTCGGGACCTTGTCTCCGCCCAACGTGCGCGTTTCTCCACGATCACCTTGCTTTGTCGTGACTTGCGAACGCATCACTTCACCGCGACCGATACGGGACAGTGGTCGGAGCCGAGCACGTCCGCGTGGATCGCCGCCTTCTTCAGCCGGGGAACGAATTCAGCATTGACGCAATGGTAGTCGATTCTCCAGCCGATGTTCTTCTCGCGGGCCCGCGTGCGGTACGACCACCATGTGTAATGGCCGGGATCGGGGGTGAAATGGCGAAATGCGTCCACGTATCCCGCGCCCACGAAGTCATCCATGCTCGCGCACTCCTCGGGATAGAATCCCGGACTGTCGCGGTTGTCCTTCGGCCGGGCCAGATCGATGTCCTTGTGGGCAATGTTGTAGTCGCCGCACACAATCACGTTCTTACCCGCTTTGCGCAGATTCTGGCAAAGGGTCAGCATGGCTCTGCAGAAGCGCAGTTTGTACTCGATGCGAGCGCGCTCGGCCTGCGAGTTGGGATAGTAGGCGTTGATCAGCGTGTAGTCCTTGTACTCTACCAACTGGACCCGGCCCTCGTCATCGAACTCCGGAATGCCCATGGTCTGAACGGAAATGGGTTCCAGCTTGCTTCTGAAGTACGTGGCGACCCCGCTGTATCCCTTCTTCTTGGCCTGCTGCCAGACGCTGCCGTAGCCTTTGGGGAGCCTGATCTCGGTGGGCACGTCGCCCGTGTTGGCCTTGGTTTCCTGCACGCAAAGGACGTCGGGCTTCTCCCGTTCAAGCCAATCCAGAAAGCCATTGCGCCCGATTGCGCGGATACCGTTCACGTTCCAGGAAACCAGTGTCGTCATGGGTACTCCTATCGTGTCCATGCATTCAGCGTGTGGTCTTCCTGAGCATACGCAGTCAAGACCTGCCCCGCAACACTCGGGCGTCAGAGAACAGACGTACGAAGTCGTCTCATTCCCACCACGGCCAGCGCGCCCGCCGCGAGGACGCACACCGCGAGGCTGATTATTTGGGACAATGTCATCGAAGCGAATACCCGCTCGCTGTCGCCACGAAAGGCTTCGACGGTGAAACGAAGCGCGCCGTACAGGAACAGGTAGGCGGTCAACACGAAGCCAGGAAAAGGAAAGCGGGCCAAGCCAACTTTCAACAGGGCGAACACGAGGAAGAGGCCCGCCATCATGTAGAGCTGCGTGGGATGGACGGGCAGGGGAATCGTCGAGCTTGCCTCCACGAACCCTTGCTCGATCTGATGCTGGTGCGCGAGACTGCCCGCGGGAAACCGCACCGCCCACGGCAGGCCGCACGGCCTTCCCCAGCAGCAGCCCGCCAGGAAGCAGCCTATCCGGGCAATGCCTTCGCCAAGCGCCAGATACGGTACGGCCGCGTCCAGTGCGGGCAGGATGGGGACTCGCCGCCGGTGCAGTCCAACTACCGCGACTGCCATGCCGCCCGCCACTCCCCCGTACAGCACCAGGCCGGGCGACCAGATCATGAGGGCGCGCCAAAGCTGTCCGGGGTGGGAGAATTGCAGAATCCAGAAGGCCCTGGCACCCACCAAGGCCCCTGCCAGCGCGCACAACGCCAATCCGTAGGTCAGGCCGGTTGTGCGCCGCTCGGCTTCGCGCACAGCCAAGGCGGTGCTCAGCACCACGGCCACGGCAAGGAAGACCGAATAGCTGCCGATTGTCAGGTGAGGGCTGTTAAGCAACACTGGGTACATGGGTTAAGTCGTTTCGCTTCCAGGTTTGGAGCGTACTATAGCATGCGGGACTCCGTTTCGGGGAGGGGAGGGGAACTGGGCGGACCGAACGGATCGGACGAATCAGTCCGGAGCCCCACCTCCACCATCGGCTGTATTCCATAATTCCTCGCAAATCGAGTTAAACAATATCTAGTGGCATTTTCTATAGCATTCCCACATATTGTGTGGTATCCTGAAAGCACAGGGAAGGAGGCACTCGAAATCGAGAGTGCCTGAGTCCCGTAGCGCACGAAACAGGCGCGGCGGCCCGGTGGCAAGAGCCACTCGGGAAGTT
>JADLGB010000335.1 GCA_020849535.1 Candidatus Hydrogenedentota bacterium | reverse complement strand
TCACCGGGCCCATGGACCCGTGGACGGATGACCGCATCGCCAACGCCATCGGGCAGGACGATTGCTACGTCGAGATGACCTTCCTGAAAGCCCTCGAAGAGCACGGCCTCGATGTCACCTACGCGCAGGCGGGACAGGCCTTCGCGGACACCCAGTATCCTCTCTGGCACGCCAACAAGTACGGCCGCGAAAACGTCCGGCGCGGCATCATGCCGCCCTTGTCGGGCCACCCTTCGTTCAACAAGCACGCCGACGACATCGACTTCCAGATCGAGGCCGACCTGTTCGGAATTCTCTGTCCCGGCCTGCCGGAAGAATCGAACCGCCTCTGCGACATTTTCGGCCACATCATGAACTACGGGGACGGCGTCTACGGCGGCATGTTTGTTTCGGGCATGTACGCCTCCGCCTACTTCGAGGGCAACGATGTGGAGAAGGTCGTGCGCGACGGACTCGCCTGCATCCCCGAGAACTCGGATTACCACCGCTGCATTTCCGACGTGCTCGCCTGGCACAAGAAATCGCCCCGGAACTGGCAGGCAGCCTGGAAACGCATCGAGAAGAAGTGGCAGGACGATGTCGACTGCGAGCCCGGCAATCCGTTCAACATCGACGCCAAACTCAACGGCGCCTACATCGTGATGGGGCTGCTCTACGGTGAAGGCGACTTCCTCAAGACGGCCGAGATCGCCACGCGCTGCGGACAGGACGCCGACTGTAATCCTTCCAATGCCGTCGGTGTGCTCGGATGCATGAAGGGTTTCAACGCCATGCAGCCGCTCCTCGGCGGTCTGGCCACAATCGCGGACACAAACTTCTCGCACACGACCTACTCGTTCAACACCCTCATTCCCGCATGCCAACGCGTCACCGAGAGCATCATCCAGCGGGCGGGCGGTTCGATCACGGCCGATGGCTATGCGATTCCGCGCCAAGCCGCACGGCCCCCCGAAACCCTCGAGCAGTGGGTCCGGCAGATCGAAACCCTGCGGGTCGTCCTGCCGCAGTCCGAAGTGGACCTGTGGAATCCCGCGTGGCGCGTGATTGCCTGCGGCCCGGACATGAGCCCTGGCCTGCGCGATGAAGAATTCGGGCGGAAGAACGTCCTGGTGATTCACCCCGTCGATCGCGAGCATCCTGCGTCACTGATCGCCACTTTCGATGTCCCCGCGCAAGGCAGCCCACAACTGATTATTGACGCCGCCTCCGACACGCGCGGCGATTACGTGCTCCGCATCTTCATCAATGAGGAACTGAAAGCCGAACGCACCATCGCCACCCACGGCGAGTGGACCACCGTCAGCGTCGACCTCATGCCCTTCACCGGCAAGACCATCGACGTCCGCCTCGAAAACGCTGCCAACGGCTGGGAGTTTGAAGCCGCCTACCTCGCCCGCGCCGTGGTGGAATGAATCTGAAAGCGGCAACCGTAGTGGGACTGACACGAATAGCGCAAGCTTATTGCGGTGTGAAGTGAGGACCAGAGCAAGACACCCTGAGAAAGGGGACCGGCCACGAGCGCCGGCATCTCTGCCGGCTCTTCAAGACACCAGGGAGGATGCTGAGGAGCCCGGTTAATACGCTTCTACTCGGAGCTTTGGCCTGTTCCCGGCTCCCTACTATCAAAAGTCAGTGTCATTCGCGACAGCAGCCATTTGTTCAAGCAGGGTCAGCACATAAACCCAAAAACGGCTGTTGAGCCTGGGAACGCCACGCCCGTCATCCTCGCGAAGCCGGGGACAGCGTGGCAAACCATGAAGTCAGCGGTGCTTTGACAGGTGAACGAAGCTCACCCAAAAGGCGATAGCACCGTTCTTTCCAAGGCGTTGCACCAATGCAGCCTCACGACACGGAACGAACTGAACTGCCGCTTAAGGTTCAAGTGCTCGCAAAACACGGGCGAGGTGCAGGCTCAGTCCCCGTTGGAAACTTGACCGACCCGCCGTTTTGACCTAGGATGGCCGGGTTCTTGAGGTGGTGTGTGGGTGCGCGGGGGAAATGAAACGGCACGGCCGCAGGTGCGCGGACCCGCCGGAAACCTGTGCGCTTCGGTTGCACTGCGGTTTACATGGCCGGAACGGCCGCCTGGACCGTTCCAACAACCCAGGGATTGATTACGCCAATGGATCCAATTATCCGCATTCGACTATCCATCATGATGTTCCTGCAGTTTATCGTGTGGGGATGCTGGTACGTGAC
>JADLGB010000206.1 GCA_020849535.1 Candidatus Hydrogenedentota bacterium | reverse complement strand
GGAACCATCCCATGACTGCCGTTAGTCAACCAATTTGGTCCCGGCAGGGAAGCGCGCGGCCACACGGTTTGCGGGCAGCACACCGTGTAAGCGCTGTGCCGCGAGCTTTGCGAGCAGGCGCCTCCGGGTGGGGGGGCGGGGGGCTGGAACCATCCCATGACTGCCGTTAGTCAACCAATTTGGTCCCGGCAGGGAAGCGCGCGGCCACACGGTTTGCGGGCAGCACACCGTGTAAGCGCTGTGCCGCGAGCTCTGCGAGCAGGCGCCTCCGGGTGGGTGGGCGGGGGATAAGAACCATCCCATGACTGCCACCGGTCTGCTGCAAGTGACATCCACCCCTTGTGCGTGCGCGACGCGGCGACAAACAGAAGGCCTTGTCGCCCAGCACAACGCAATGCTCAACCCATTCGCTCCCGGCAGGGTAACGCGCGGATGCTCATGGTGGGGCCATGAAGCCAGCGCCTTGCGCGCGTCGAGCGTAGCGAGACAGCGCAACGGGCGGGCGGGAACGCCAAGGCGCAACGCACCTTGGCGATCCGGGGGCGGGGGGTGGGGAGCGTGAAAGGCTCTTGCAACGCCGCGGCAAGGGCACACCCAAAGATGCGCGCCAAACCGAAAACATTAAGTATCAGCAGGTCTTCACCCATGCAAGAATGCAGTCTGGACTCGAAAACAAAGTCAGTGAAAAAGCCTCGGACCGATTCCGCTCCGAAGGTGAGAGACGCATAGCTGCCACCCTCGGCCAATACGGCATCCCATTCGTGTACGACCAACCAGTCAGCATCCGATACCAAAAGCGAACCAGAGCCTTCCGCCCCGACTTCTACCTCCCCGAATTCAACCTGTACATCGAATATTACGGCCGCGTCGGCAACCAAGACTACGACCTGAGAACCGCAGAGAAGCAAGCCGCATACGGAGCCAACAACCTCAACGTCATTCCTCTCTACCCGTGGGATCTTATCCAAGACTGGCCGAACTATCTCCTAGACCGCCTACGAAATTCTCCTCGAACTGCCCGAACCCAGAGATCCGTCCCGTACAAATCCACCGGTAAACTCTCCTATCGCTTGCCCTGTCGATCATTCACCCAATCATACCCTCGCAATCGCAGACGACCATACTGACTGAGAGTGAAACCACACCAGAGAATCCGAAGACCCAACAAGCGTCCCGCATAGAGACACTACGACTCCAAAGAGAGCTAAGCTACGAACCACAGAACCAGCAAGCCATCAGCAACCCCCGTCATCATCCAGCAACCCAAGCCAACAACCACTTCTCCAACAAAAGAACAGAAAGACCACCTAATCTACCCTATAGTCAGGTTTCGGCACTTCCTGTAAATGCTTGTGAAGTCATAAGATGCGGGTGATCTGAATCTGGTTGAAACGGACAACTCGGACTGCGCCGAACGGGCGTTTCGGTACTCTTCAAGATAGGCTTCGGTACAACTCAGACAAGGTTTCGGAACAAATGAGGCGCGCGTCCATGGGAGCGATAACGTGGCGGTGGGAACAGGGGCAATGCCAATCGCGCACGCTCAATTGCGTCCCAGTTAGTCCTTCAATTTGGGCAGGGGCGCAGGCCGGGCAAGGCCACCAAGGATGGATTCCGGAGACCGTTCCAGGCAGCCGCCGGCACACCAAATGCGGTCTGAAATGCCGTTCTCGAACATGCGGTCAGCCGAGGTTAACCACACAAAATCGGACGGACTCATTGACTTGATGGTTGCCGAGAAACGCTGGAGTGTGGAGGCAACATGGGTCACGAAAAGAAGCCTGAAACCATTGAGCTCCACGTCCCATACCTTTTCATATCGCTTGTACCCCTTCATTCGGAAGTGCTGCTTGTACCGCTGGACCTTCCCCCGAATGTCCCCGCCATCGCTACTGGACAACGGCTCAGTACCCATGTCCACCTCCAGGAAGAACAGGACCGATTTCGGCTGGGCGGTGTTGGTGATGACAAACGCCGCGTCGGGCGTGAAGTAAGCGGACTGCTCGCCGTTGTCCATGGGCACCTCAGTCCGGATGATTGGCACTCCGGTTCTCGGTGACACTGCAAGCGGTGAATTGAACGACAGCAGGCGGACTTCGAGTTGGGAGAATGTCCGGCACAGGTGGGCCAAATGGATGCGGCACCATCCAAGAAGGAGTTGGTGCGCAATCTGGTGGTGCAAGTTCAAGCTCCCCACCTGATCGAACGACAGGCTGTCGTCGAGAATCGATCTGGATTGGAGCAGCTGAAGACCCGCCTTGGATGTCCCGAAGATACTCTCCGGTCGGCCCCCGCCATCCGCTGGCGCCCCAAACACGCGTTCTACCAAACGTTCCTTTAGCAACTGCTGCATCCGTCGCCGCGCCGCCCTCTTCCCGCCGAAATGCAAATGGGCAACCTGGGACAATGACAATATCCGGTAGTCCGCTAAATCCGTCAGCACACTCAGTGAAGCCTGCGTTATTCGAGTCGACATAAGATGACCTCCGCGTCGTGAAAACCCATCCAAGCTTTTACAATTGCTACAAGAAAAGCGGTAGACTCCTGTGCGGGATTTCGTGGCGTGAACGGATGACTGCCGAGGTGGCATCCCAACAGTCAAACCTCGGCTACTGTCTGACACGCCGTGACTGTTGGGCACTCGCCCCAAAGGTCGAGACTGCGCAAAGCAAGTACTGGGGTGCAGTTCGTGCACGGGCTTTGTGCAGAAGTTACTTTTAGTGATACTTGAAGCTTGGTAGATGCTGGGGAATCTGAAGGGGGAGAGTGGAGTGCATTGGTCAACGCCGTTGGTGAATTGGGCTGACGAGACGCAGTCGGAGTCGATAAGCATTGGAGGTTGGGGGTAGTAGCCCAAAGACCTTGAGCGGCAGTCGGTCGGTCACGAAAGTCACTGTAGGTGCTTAGGCAAGATCGGCTTGAATCCGGCAAAAACGGCTTCAAGCCTTTGATTTCTGTCTCGGTACCGGCGTATCTTGAGCTAGTTTCATGCGGGGGACGGGGTCTCGACTGCATGTATTGCCGACATTCGAAGCTTGGACTTCGGCCTGCAAATGTCGGTGAAGGAGCGGATTTCATGCCTGAGACTGGAGATCGTTGGTTATCCGTGGACGACATTTGCGATCACCTTGGTGTCAGCAAGGACACGGTCTATAAGTGGATTGACCGCAACGACATGCCTGCTCACCGCATGGGCCGTCTTTGGCGGTTTAGGAAGGACGAAGTTGACGAGTGGGTTCGAGCAGGCGAGGCGTCCGACAAGCCTCGTTCTCGCAGGCGCAAGAAGTGAGCTGCGGATGAGGAACGTCAATAGCAGCGTCATGAAGCCAGGAGATGACCATGGACGTCTTTGATCTCCGAAACCGTCTTGTAGACGACTACGCCCGCTATACGCGTAGCTTCATCAAGATTGCCGATGAACGCATTCTTGCAAGAGTCAACCAGGCTCTCGATGACGGCGCGTTGTGGCCTGAGCCTCTTCTTCAGCTAAACCCAACGTTTCTTCCGGGCGGGACAATCGACAATTTGGTTTCCGATAGGACTCTCCATCCTGAGTGCGCGAAGATCTTTCGGATTGACAAGTCAAACACCGACACGTACGGCAAGCCACTGGTGTTGCACATGCACCAGACGGAGGCCATTAGAAAGGCAAAAGAATCCAAGTCTTACATCCTCACGAGCGGCACCGGCTCAGGAAAAAGTCTGGCATACATCGTCCCGATTGTCGACCACATCCTCAGGCGGGGTTCCGGCAAAGGCGTCCAAGCCATCGTCGTTTACCCGATGAACGCTTTGGCGAACAGCCAGGATGAGGAGTTGCGCAAGTTCATCGATCGCGGCTACGAAAAGGGCAAGGCACCTGTCCGGTTTGCGCGATTCACGGGCCAAGAAAAGGGCGCTGAACGCGAAGCAATACGCAGCAATCCCCCGGACATCCTACTCACAAACTATATGATGCTGGAGCTTTTACTGACGCGAAATGAAGACCGATCGTTGGTCAAGGCCGCACAGGGGCTGCGTTATCTTGTGTTTGATGAGTTGCACACTTACAGGGGCCGTCAAGGAGCCGATGTCGCGTTATTGATACGCCGCTGCCGTCTTGCCTTCGGTGGCCATGACATAATCTGTGTCGGGACATCCGCGACAATGGCGACGGGCGGTTCGTCGGAGAACCAGAAACGCGACGTGGCGGAAGTAGCGCAAACTCTGTTTGGAACTGGAATCAATGCATCCCAGGTGATTGGCGAGACTCTTGAGCGGGCTACACCGGAGTTGGTGTTCTCTGATCTTACCATACTAAAGACGCTGGCCAATGTTATTACGTCAGAGTCGCCCGCTCCTGAAGGCTATGAGTCTTTCCATTCTCATCCTTTATCGTCGTGGATCGAGACCACCTTCGGTGTCCAAGCGGAAGCGGAGACTGGCCGCTTGGTGCGTCAGCCACCCCGGAGGCTCCGCGGAGAAAACAGCGCCGCGTCTGAACTTGCTGCTTTAACATCAACAGATCCGGAACAGTGTTATCGCGTGCTTCGTAGTTTTCTGATGCGTGGTTCTGAACTGCGCAGAAGCGCCTCAAGTCGTTTCCCGATCTTTGCTTTCCGTCTTCACCAGTTCTTCACACGCGGAGACACGGTCTGGAGCACCATTGAACCGGAAGACACACGACACCTGGAAATGGCTAAACTTGGTTCCAAGCCAGGCGACCCAAGCAAGCCTCTTTACCCACTCGTGTTCTGCCGCCAATGCGGAACGGCCTACTATCGGGCGTCTATCAAGAGTGATGAACACGGGGAGTTTCTTTCACCCCGAGAGGACAGGCGCGAGGAAGGCGATGATGGTCATGCGGACGCATACCTATTTGTTTCTGCAAAGTCGCCTTGGCCCCGTGTTGAAGGGCCAGACTTGCTGCGGCGTCTACCCGCCTTCATGAAGGAAACGACGACACAAGGTATAGAGAGAGTCCGTCCTGATTGTCGAGGTGATCTGCCCGCATCGGTGTTTGTCGATGCCTCCGGTCGAGTGGTTGCGGAAGAACAAGGAGTCCCAGCAGCCCTGATTCGGGGAAATTTTCTGTTCTGCCTCGAACCTTCCTGTGGTGTTGCTTACACGAAGAACCAGCGGTCGGAGCGACCCAAGCTCGGTACCCTGGGCGTTGACAACAGAAGCACGGCTACCACGGTCCTCGCGGTTCGATCCCTCATCGAACTACAGGGTGACATCAGCCTAAAGCCAGAAGCACGAAAGCTTCTCAGTTTCACGGACAATCGCCAGGACGCATCGCTACAGGCCGGGCATTTCAACGATTTTGCGCAGGTAGCGTTGTTACGGTCTGCTCTGCACAAAGCGACGCAAACCGCAGGACCGAGAGGTCTGTCGCACGGGGAATTGTCTCGATGCGTGTTCGAAGCCCTTTCGCTCAAACTCGATGACTATGCCGCCGATCCCGACGTCCGCGGCCCCGCACGAAACGCAACGAACGACGCTTTGCGACGGATTATTGATTACTACCTCTACCGAGATCTGCAACGCGGATGGCGAGTAACGGCACCCAATCTCGAAGACTGCGGCCTGCTTCAGTTCGATTACGAAGGCCTGAGAGAAGGCGAAGGTCTCCTGGACGAGGTCGATCTCTGGGAACGCGGCTTCAGTATCCGCGACGGTGACGGGGGCGATAGATTCACTGAAACGCCCAGTGTCTTGCGCGCCTGTCCAGCGGAACTGCGCGAGGAAATCCTGCGCACTTTGCTGGATGTGCTTCGTCGTGCGCTTGCCGTGAAGGTGGACGTTCTTGACCCTCAGAAGCAGCTTGACCTCGTGGAGCAGACCAACCCTCGGCTTCTTGAAGGAACGGTGTGGTATCTTGACGATCCTCGCGAGTTGGTCAAGTCAATGGTCGCCTATCCGCGCCCAAAGCAACGCACTGACAGGACTGGGTTCTTCATCTCCTCCTACGGCAGTTATGGCCGCTATCTCAGGCGTTCATTGCTTCCGTATGTTCCCCAAGGACAGAACTTCGGACGGGACGAGGTGGACACAACGATCCGCTTCCTACTCTTAGCTCTCAAACGCTACGGCATTGTGGAACAGGTGCGAAGCGGCGAAGTGCCCGGCTATCAGATTAACCATGACGCTTTGCGCTGGATCGCTGGAACTGGCGAAGTTCGGCCCGTAGACCGGACACGCTTGCTCGAAGTGGGCGAAATCCCTCCCGAAGTAAACGCCTATTTCCTTGAATGCTATCGCCGCTTCATTGATCTTAAATGTGTCCTTGAAGCGCGCGAGCATACAGCACAGGTTACGTCGGAAGACCGTGAAGAACGCGAAGACCGGTTCCGCAGCGCCGACTTGCCGCTACTGTTTTGTTCGCCCACCATGGAGCTGGGCGTGGATATTGCCCAGCTCAACCTGGTGAACATGCGCAATGTCCCACCGACGCCTGCCAACTACGCGCAGCGCAGCGGCCGTGCGGGACGCGGTGGCCAGCCCGCGTTGGTCTACACCTATTGCGCGGGCCGTAGTCCACATGACCAATACTACTTCCGCCAGCCGAACCAGATGGTAGCCGGAGCGGTGGTTCCTCCGAGAGTTGATCTGCGCAATCGTGACCTTGTGCGTTCTCATATTCATGCCGTTTGGATGGAAGTGGCAAAGCCTGACCTTGGCAAGACACTCACAGCGGTGTTGGATATCCAGCATGAAGACGGGAAAGTGCATTTGCCAATCAAGTCACTCCTGAAAACCGAACTTACGAATCCCGTGCATCGTGCGGCTGCTCTAGCCAAAGTGAACCAACTCTTAACGGGAATCCAGGACATCCTATCCGGAGCGACGTGGTTTCACGAGAACTGGACAAAAGAAGTTCTAGACCAGATTGAGCGAAATCTCGACACGGCGTGCAATCGGTGGCGCGAACTTTACCGTGCCGCCCTACGACAACGGGAACTACACCACAAGATCATCGCCGACCATTCAAGGCCCGAAACTGAACGCAATCACTCCCGCCGTCTTCGCGCCCAAGCGGAAAGCCAAATCCGACTTCTGACCGAGGCTGAAGGCATCTATGAAGGCGATTTCTATTCCTACCGCTACTTTGCGGCAGAGGGCTTCCTTCCGGGCTACAATTTTCCCAGGCTTCCGATATCCGCATATGTGCCAGGACGACGGAAGCGCAAGGGCCGCGATGAGTTCGTGTCGCGCCCACGTTTTCTTGCCATTTCGGAGTTCGGTCCCCGCGCCCTGATCTACCACGAGGGCGCTCGCTACCGCGTATACAAGGTCAATCTCGACTTTGGCTCCGAGGATATTGAGGCCAGTCACGCTCTTGTAACCGCCACTATGAAACGGTGTCCCAAATGCGGTTACGCCCACATCGAGCAGGGCGCCAATCTTGCCGAAGTCTGCGACCGCTGTGGTGCAGCGCTGGATGCCTCCGCCGTCATTCCTGAACTCGTGCATCTCCAGAACGTGAGCCTGAAACTTACACAGCGCATTACTTGTGACGAAGAGGAACGACAACGTTTTGGCTACAAGATGGTCACGTCATATCGCTTCCCCGAAATTGGCGGCAAGCTCGAACGGAAAGATGCGGAGGTGCTCATCGACGGAAGTCCGGTAATGCGTCTGAGCTACAGCGACGCCACCTCTCTCTACAGGATCAATTTGGGTTGGGCCAATCAGCGGGGCAATCAGGCCCCGGGATTTCTTCTGGACTTGGAGCGGGGCTACTGGGCGCGTAATCCCGTGGATGAAGACGACCCGGAAGATGCAGCAGCTGGCCGTCAGATGCGCGTTGTGCCTTATGTCGCCGACACGAAGAATGCTCTCGTCATGCGCTTCGAGCCGGTACGGTCCAGCGCCGAAATGGCAAGCCTACAGTCCGCGTTCAAGGAAGCGATTCAGAAACACTTCCAAATTGAGCCGCGGGAACTGTCCTGCGAGGCCATGCCCGCACCGAACGATCGCCAGGAGATCCTCTTTTATGAAGCTTCCGAAGGCGGTGCCGGCGTGTTGAGACAACTGGTCGACGACCCGAAGGTGATTCCGATACTATCTCGCCACGCGCTCGATATTTGCCACTTTGATCCGGACACGCTTAAAGACAAAGGCGCCGAGACCTGTGGCAAGGCCTGCTACGAATGCCTCCTCGAGTACGGCAATCAACCGGACCATCAAATCCTTGACCGCTACTCCATTCGAAACATTCTGGCCGAATTGTCGCGATATGAATGCACACCGGCTGGCGGTATGGGATCTCGTGTCGACCGCATGGTGGCCTTGCGAAAACTCTGCGACAGTAAACTCGAAGAGAAATGGCTAGACCTCGTAGATACCCTTGTATTGCGTCCTCCCAGCGACGCTCAGTATCTGATCGAATCCTGTTCTACACGGCCGGATTTCTTCTACAGGGAGCATAACGCTGCCATCTACGTTGATGGACCACCACACGACTCTCCGGACCAGATACGCGAAGATGAAGAGATCACGCGTCGCCTTATCGAGACGGGCTATATCGTAGTTCGGTTCCATCACAAAGCTAACTGGAAAGAGATCTTCCAGCGCCATCCCGACATCTTTGGAGTACCTCAGTCGTGAGCACCGCCGCGCTGTCCAAACCCGGCACCTTGGTTCGCGCCCGCGGACGTGAGTGGGTCGTGCTTCCTGAGTCAACTGACGAACTCCTCATGGTGCGCCCGGTGGGTGGCCTCGACGAAGAGATAGTGGGCATCTTGCCTGTAGTCGAGTCCGTGGAGTCAGCCGCCTTTCCCCTGCCCTCGCGTGAAGATGTTGGTGACTTCAGCTCCGGACGTCTCCTACGTGATGCCGCCCGGTTGTCTACTCGCGCTGCGGCAGGCCCGTTCCGCAGTTTCGCACGTATTGCCGTGGAACCGCGCCCATATCAGCTTGTGCCGCTCATGATGGCGTTGAAGCTGGACCCGGTTCGGCTTCTCATCGCCGACGACGTCGGCATTGGCAAGACGGTCGAAGCAGCGTTGGTTGCCCGTGAACTGCTTGATCGAGGAGAGATTCATCGCATGGCAGTGCTTTGTCCGCCTCACCTTGCCGAACAGTGGCAGAAAGAGTTGGCGGAGAAATTCCATATCGACACGGAACTCGTCCTGAGTAGCACTATCCAACGGCTGGAGCGGAATCTACCGATTGGTGTCTCCGTGTTCGACCGCCATCGCTTTGTAGTGGTCTCCACAGATTTCATCAAGAGCGACCGTCGCGCCGCCGACTTCGAAATGAAGTGTCCGGAGTTCGTGATCGTGGACGAAGCCCACGGCTGCACGCTCGCGGGCGGAGTCGGCCGTGGCCGCCAGCAGCGGTTTGACCTGATTCGTAAGATTGCCGCGCGCCCAGACCGTCATCTACTCCTTGTCACCGCGACGCCACACAGCGGTAACGAACAGGCTTTCCGTTCCTTGCTTGGTTTGCTCGACGTGGAGTTCTTCGATCTACCTACTGACATCGTGCGCGAGGAGCGCGAAGGAGTCCGCCGCAAGCTCGCCCGTCATCTTGTTCAGCGGCGCCGCGCCGATATCCGCCATTACCTGGAAACAGACACGTCATTTCCGACGCGGTTGGACAAGGAAAAGACCTACTCCTTCAGCAAGGAATACCGCGCCCTGTTCGACGACATTGTTAACTTTGCCCGTGAATTTGTCGCCGATACCGAAGGCGGTGAACGTCGCCGCCGCGTGCGCTACTGGTCGGCGCTTGCGTTGCTTCGATGTGTATCCTCAAGTCCTGCTGCCGCGGTCGCCACGCTTCGTAGCCGTGCCGCCGTGGATGAGGCTTCCGATGAGGAAATCGACGAGGTCGGGTGCAGGACCGTGCTCGACCAGGACGACGTGGATGAAATAGCCGCGATAGACTTCAGTCCAGGATCAGATTCCGAAGAAGACGCTGAAAGCACCCGCCGCAAGCTGCTCGCCTTTGCCCGTCGTGCCGAAGCCCTGGCTGGCGTATCGGACACCAAGCTGCAAGGTGCTGCGCGCGAAGTAAAGGCGCTGGTCAAGGATGGCTTTCAACCCATAGTGTTTTGCCGCTTCGTGGACACTGCGGATTACGTAGCCAAACAACTCCGTGAAGCCTTGCCTTCCAAGGTCCGCGTAGAATCCATCACCGGGCTGCTTCCCCCTGCCGAACGCGAGGCGCGCATAGAGGCACTTTCAAAAGACGGCGGAGACTACGTCCTGGTCTGCACGGATTGTCTGTCTGAAGGCGTGAACCTCCAAGGGGCGTTCAATGCCGCGTTCCATTATGACCTCTGCTGGAATCCCACACGCCACGAACAGCGCGAGGGACGCGTGGACCGGTTCGGCCAGAAACGACCCGAAGTTCGCGTCGTGACTTACTACGGCAAGGATAACCCCATTGACGGTGTCATCCTTGATGTGCTCATCCGCAAACACAAGAGCATCAAGAGCGACCTCGGAGTGACAGTCGCCGTACCGGGTTCCAGTGAGCAGATTGCGCGCACACTGTTTGAGGGTGCGCTTTTTCGCAAGATGACGTCGAGTACTACCCATCAGATGTTGCTCGATTTCGGCGATGCCGAGGCACAGAAGATCACCGACTTCCATGCCGAATGGGAAAACGCCCGCGACAGGGAGAAAGCCACTCGCTCACGATTCGCCCAACATGCGCTCGACAAAGATGCCGTCGCGGCCGAACTCAGTAGCGTCCGCCAGGCAATCGGACGCAATGAGGACGTAGCCCACTTCTTCCGCTCGGCCCTCAAGGCGGCGAATGTGCCTATTCAGGAAAGCGGCGCCGCGGTAACCGTCAATATTAGCGAAGAGACGCCACGCGCACTTCGTCAGGCGTTGGGACGCGACGAGACCTTTGCCGGACGCTTTGACCTTCCACTCCAGGAGGGCGAGATCTACTTGGGTCGCACCAGTCTCATTGTTGAAGGTGTGGCCGGATGGACGCTCGATCAGGCGCTCGACCCAATGGCCCGCGACGCGCGCGCCGTCGCATCACGTTGCGGCGTCATGTCCACCGCCGCCGTGAAAGCCCGAACCGCGTTGGTCTTGGCCCGGTTCCGCTACCACTTGCGAGCAGTCAGCGCACCGGACGATGCGATCTTGTGCGAGGAAATTGTGCCTCTCGCCTGTACTGGCCCGGCCAATGCCCCGCAGTGGCTTGGCGCGGATGAAAGCGAGCAGCTGTTGTCCGCGAAGCCGGACAAGAATCTCATCCCGACCGCCATCGAACAGCAGGTTGGGCTTCTTCTGCAATCTCTCGATGCTATCAAAAAATCGCTTGCCGCCGTGGCAAAGCAGCGCGCCGAGGCACAGCTTCAAGCCCACGAGCGCGTTCGTGAAGCTTCAAAATCCAAGGGCCACGTCAAAATCGAAACTGTTCTCCCTGTGGATATCCTCGGGGCCTACGTACTGCTACCGAGGCTCTGAGAACCATGGCACGACGAAACAACGACTTCCAGACAATCCATTCCGAGGGCGGCCTGCTCCCGCCCGATTTGCTTCGGCGTATTCTTGACCCGAAGGAGAAAGTGCCCGGTACGTTACCGGAAGACTATGGTCTACCCAAGGGCGAACGTATCAACGAGACAATTACCCAGTCCTGGAATCGCTTGCGCCGGCACTGGGCCGAGTTCCGCGAGACCGCAAAGATCCTTCCCCAAGGGGAACCGGGCACCGGTCTCACCAACGACAAGTGGAGTGTCCCGCTCTTGCGCGAACTGGGTTTCGGCATGTTGCCGACCAGTCCGGGACCTGAGATCAACGGGCGCATCTACGCCATCAACCGCTTCTTTGGCCCGACTGCCATTCACCTGGTCGGCTGCGGCGTCAGCCTAGACCGGCGCGCCGCAGGCGTCCGAGGGGCTGCCGCAGCCAATCCCCACGGGTTGGTCCAAGAGTTCCTGAACCGCAGCGAGGGCCACCTCTGGGCTGTCGTCTCCAATGGTCTGCGCTTCCGTGTCCTGCGCGACAACCAGGCACTCTCCCGACAGTCATACCTCGAGTTCGATTTGGAATCCATGTTCGCCGGGGAACTCTTCTCGGACTTCGTATTGCTCTGGCTCATGGCCCATGCCACGCGCTTCGCCGTGCGCGAGGAAGGGAAGCCCGAAAGCTGTTGGTTGGAGCAATGGACCAAGATTGCCGCCGAGCAAGGTACACGGGCGCTGGAATCGCTACGTGGCGGTGTCGAGAAGGCACTTCAGGTCCTCGGCCAAGGCTTCGTCGGTCATCCGCGCAATACCGCCTTGCGCGAGACGCTACGCTCAGGACAGTTTTCGCTCGCGGATTTCCACGCGCAGCTCTTACGCGTGGTCTATCGCCTGATCTTCCTGTTCGTGGCGGAGGACCGTACCCTTGATGGAATCTCCCTGCTGCATCCGCGCGATGACTCCGAAGAAGGCCGACAACGCCGCGAGCGTTATGCTGCCCATTACAGCACCGCCCGGCTCCGCGATTTGGCCTCCCACATCAAGGGAAGCCGACACGGCGACCTTTGGCAGCAGTTCAACCTCCTTGTGGGCGCACTCTCCGGCGAGGAACGTTTCGCCGCCGCTCGCGAACAACTCGCGATCCCGGTCCTCGGGAGCTTTCTCTGGTCTCCAGCCAGCACGAACACCCTCAATGCTGCAAGTCTGACCGGCGGAGATGGTACTGAAATCGCCAACGCCGATTTCCTCGAAGCCCTACGCAACTTGGCTTTCACACGCCAAGACAAGATGCTGCGTCCGGTGGATTACAGGAACCTCGGTTCCGAAGAATTCGGTGGGGTTTATGAAAGCTTCTTGGCCCTGACTCCGCAGATCAGCGGCGACGGCGCGCGATTCTCCTTCGCCGAGTTTGCCGGAAACGAACGCAAGACTTCCGGTTCGTATTACACGCCGGATTGCCTTGTGCAGTGCCTGCTTGACTCTGCGCTCGACCCGGTAGTGGAAGAGGCCATCAAGGGCAAGACCGGGGAAGAGGCCGAAAAGGCGATTCTCAAGTTGAAAGTGTGCGACACCGCCGCCGGTTCCGGCCACTTCCTCGTTGGTGCAGCCCACCGGCTGGCCCGCCACTTGGCTCGCGTGCGCGCGCATGCTGCAGGAGAAAGCGAACCATCGCCCAAGCTCTACCAGCACGCCCTACGCGACGTCATCGGGCACTGTCTTTACGGTGTGGACATCAACCCTATGGCCGTCGAGCTTTGCAAGGTCACCCTGTGGCTCGAGGCGCTCGAACCCGGCAAGCCGCTCTCTTTTCTGGACCATCACATTCAATGTGGAAATAGCCTCTTGGGAGCCACGCCAGCGCTCATCGAGAAGGGCATACCCGATGAGGCCTTCACGCCCATCGAAGGCGACGACAAGGAGTTCTGCAAGAAATACAAGAAGCGGAACAAAGAAGAGCGTACCCAGATGGAGCTAGACGAATATGCACCCTGGGAGCATCTGGGCAACCTGCCCGAAGCCTTGGCCCGGCTCGACGCACTGAAAGACGACACCATCGAGGGTATCCAGGAAAAGCAGCGGCGCTACGAGGAAATGGTCCGTTCCAGCGACTATATCCACTCGCGTTTCCTCGCCGACGTATGGTGCGCCGCGTTCGTGTGGAAGAAATGCGAAGATGAGGATCGTCCCTATCCCATCACGAACAAGATCCTCCGTCAGATCGAACGCAATCCCCAGAGCGTCTATGACTTCATCCCGTGGTTGCGCGACGAAATAATGCGCCTTGCCCGCCAGTACCAGTTCTTCCACTGGCACTTGGCTTTCCCGGAAGTGTTTCCCCCGCGCGGTGCTGACGATAGAGAAGAATGTAAATCCAATCTGCTGTCGTCCGGCTTCGACGTTATCTTGGGCAACCCGCCGTGGGAACGCGTGAAGATTCAGGAAAAGGAGTGGTTTGCCGAGCGCAGCCCCGAGATCGCCAACGCACCCAACGCCGCCGCCCGCAAACGAATGATAAGCGCCCTTGAAAGGAAAGACCCGGTACTCCAAGCCGCTTGGCAGGACGCATCCCGTCAAGCTGAGGCCGAAAGCCAACTTATTCGAAACACTGACCGATATCCTCTATGCGGTCGGGGTGATATCAATACCTATACCATCTTTACCGAACTCAATCGCTGTATGCTCAAAGGCACTGGGCGCGTTGGATGCATCGTCCCGTCGGGAATCGCTACAGATGATACGACCAAAGTCTTCTTCCAGGACCTAGTAGAGAAGAGAGCGTTGGTCAGCCTTTACAGTTTTGAAAATGAGTCGCTAGTGTTTCCAGGCGTGCACCATGCCATGAAGTTCTCGCTCCTGACACTGTGCGGAGCCAACAGAAGGGCAGAGACTGCCGACCTCCTCTTCTTTGCAAGAAGCATAAACGATCTTCGCGACCCGGATCGCCACTTTGTCTTGACAGGCTCTGAGATAGCGCGCGTTAATCCCAATACCATGACCTGCCCGGCCTTTCGCTCGAAGCGTGATGCAATCCTAACGCTTGACGTGTACCACCGATTGCCGGTATTAATATTATCGGAAACGAGCCCACAGACTTCTAGCAATCCTTGGCGAATTAGGCTGACAACCCTTTTTCACATGGCCAACGATTCCTCAAGGTTTCTTGATGCGGAGGAAGCATCATTGGTCAGCGGGCCAGTGTTACCCCTTTACGAAGCCAAGATGATTCACCAGTTTGATCATCGCTTTGGGACGTACGCTGGACAAACTGGGGCACAGGCGCGGCAGGGCAAACTCCCAGAACTAACGCCGCAAGAGCATTCGCAACCGAGCTTGTTTACTTTTCCACACTACTGGCTGAATAGTTCGGATGTTCGCTCTGCTCTCGGGGCCTGGGATCACCCCTGGCTATTGGGTTGGCGCGGCATTTGTCGCAACGTGGATAGCCGCACCGTAATCGCAAGCATTATCCCGCTCGCGGCAGTCGGTGACACATTCTTGTTGATGCTGCCGGAAGCCGGTGCGCGCGCTGCGTGCTTCCTGCAGTCGCAGATGAACTCATTCATTTTCGACTATCTTGCCAGACAAAAATTCGTTGGCTCATCCCTGAAATTCTATACGATGTCACAGCTTCCCACTATCACGCCGGAGATCCTCGCAAGAAGTAATCACCGGACTTTGATGCTGGTCGATGAACGATGGATCGTCCAGTGTGCGCTAGAACTGACGTTCACATCATGGGACCTAGAACTATTCGCCCAGGACTCCGGCTGGTCCGGCCCACCCTTTCGCTGGGATGGGGAACGCCGCTTCTTGCTGCGTTGCGAACTGGACGCCGCCTTTTTTCACCTTTATCTGCCGACCGAGGCCAACGGCGACTGGCACCCTGCAGAGAACGAGACGGCGGATGACCTGGCCCAACTCAAGGCCAGCTTTCCGACCCCACGCGACGCCGTGGACTACATCATGGAAACTTTCCCGATCGTCAAACGGAAAGACGAAGCCGCCCACGGTTATTACCGCACCAAAGACACCATTCTTCAAATCTACGACGCCATGCAGCGTGCCATCGCCACCGGCCAACCCTACCAGACCCTTCTCAACCCCACTCCCGGCCCGCCTTGCGACGCCCAGGGCAACTTCATTTCCATGTATCGGCTGGACCGCGATAATTGGCCGAAGCATATCCATCCCGTGCATCCTGATTGGGAGGAATCGCTACTGGCGGCTTGGTTCGGCGTCTGCCAGAAGCTCTGGACTCATCTGGACGACGACCAGATATTCCCGTGGGACGGGCGCGAGGCCTTCGTCTATGCGCTGATTCCGTATCTCGCCCACGAGAAGCCTGGGGAGAAGTTTGAGTTCTACCGTGACGCCGCTCTGCTGGCATCCCGGTCCGACCGTTGCGAAGCACTTTTGCTCGACGACACGCTGCGCGCCGAATACCGCCAGGGGATGGACGGCCTCGACTGGCTGCAATTCCCCGACGCGCACCGCATCCGTCCCCGCGCAATCCGAGAGGCCCTGCAGAACAAACGAATCATCCAGACCGACGCCAAGACCGGCGCCACAACTATTGTGGACGTTCACCGTCTGCCGCCCCTTCCCCCAGAGCTAAAGCCCCTTTTACCCATGATCCTAAAAGCCGCAGACAACCTGGACCGTCTCCAGCGCCGCGCACTCGAAACGGCCGAAGCCGCCAACGTTTCTTTCACATACGAAGACATCACAAGGGAGTTCGCGGCTTTGAGTCTGGCATAGGAGGAAAACCGAAATGGACAGTGGCGATGCATCTCAGCCGATGGACTACACGGACTGTTTCGTCGCATTCATAGACATTCTTGGATTCAAGGAGTTGGTGTCCCACAGCAAAGCCAACGCCGATCTTCGCGCGTCACTCATCCACATACTCCGTACTGCGGCAACTCTGTCTGAGACGTATCATTCGATACAGAATCTTGAGGACGCTGTAACTGAGCACTATAAGACGCAGATTCGTGCTTTCTCCGATAGTGTGGTTCTGTTCGTTCCTTCAAAGACAAATGCCCTTGCAGACCTACTCCGAAAAGTCCGATATCTGCACGATAGATTCCTGGAGCTTGGTTGCTGTATTCGTGCTGGCGTCACGGTGGGTGAAATGTATTGGGATAGTGCTTGGTCACCGGCCAACCCAAGCGTTGTGAAATCCGAAGAGACAACCAAAGAGCCCGAAACAAAGCACGTCGAATTTGACCGTGACATTCTCCCAACCCAGCCTATAACGCTCGGCCCAGCTTTGCTGGATGCGTATAAGCTTGAGTCGGAGGTGGCTGTCTATCCACGAGTTATATTCAGTCCCCGCCTGATGAAGGAAATGCAACGTCTCGTTTATCGCGCAAGACGAGAAAACGCAGGCGCATTGCCGCGCGCTGTTTACCCTTTTCCTTTATACATGGGCAAATGCATTGATTTGTCTCCAAGCCTTTTAGATTTCGTGCGCATGGATTCGGACGGAGTCCCATTTCTGGACGTGTTTCACAAGGACATAGATCGCAATGATACCTTGCGGATCGAGCGTGAGATCTTAGACGGAGGCAAATTTGGTGTCCGCTGGATTAGAGACAGAATAACGCACGAAGCGTTCATGCGCGAGACAAGAAAAAGGCTGGCGAATTATTCGGCAGAGCAGCAAGTTGAGAAAGTTTCCATGAAGTATCTCTGGCTTGCCAATTATTTCAACAACTCGATAGGAAAATTGGAGATCGAACCAATTCCAATCGAATGGGCATCGACCAATGACTGAGAGTATGTCTTTGCAATCACCCAAACTCTGGATACGACGCCTAGTAATCTTCGATTCGTTGGATGGAGAACACGCAGCCATACGAGACGTTCCATTCCACCGTGGTCTCAACATCGTTTGGGGCGTAGAACTGCCGGACGATGCTGGCTCAAATGCAGCCCATCCGGTCACGTTGTCCGGCCATTCCGTCGGCAAGACTACGCTCTGCCGCCTGATTCGCTACTGTCTTGGAGAAAACACCTACGGCAATCCAGGGGCGACATCCCGAATCAAGAACGCGTTCCCGGAGGGATGGGTCGGGATGGAACTTGCGGTTGATGGCCAGGCGTGGGCTGTGCTCAAGCCCATCGGTCATTCCGGCAATTCGCGAGCAGTCAGGGATACCACAGCCGAAACCCTCTTCGACCAGGACCGGAAGGACAATCGGTACGGCGAATTCATGAAGCATCTCGGCAGCGCCATGATGGCCGGTCTTGCCGCCGAAACACCTCCGAATTCCAGCAAGCCCTACGAGTGGAAGCATCTGTTGTCTTGGCTCACTCGCGACCAGGAGGCCCGGTTCCAGAGCCTGTACGATTGGCGGTCATCGCGAAGCGGCGCCGATACACCCCGCTTCGACAAACCGAAAGAACACGCGCTCTATCTGATACGACTAATCCTTGACCTACTCCATGAACAGGAACTAGAGGCATCTCAGACCTTGGCCGGTGCTGAGCGTGAACTCAATCAGTTGGAGACCCGCATTGCCGACCTGCGCCACGAGCCGGAGTATCGATTTAACGAACAGGAAAGGGCCCTGAAGGAAGCCCTTGGGCTTGCGCAAATTGAAGTCCTTAACGCCGATGAGGGCGACCTCGCCTCGCCTGTCTTCGTACGACGGTCGGAACTTGAACGCGCTATTTTCGACCTTCAGGAAACCATTGATGGGATAGAACGACGGATTGCACAGAAACGGATCTGGTTGGCTTCCTATGATGAAGATCGTAAACGATTCCGTTCTGCATTGGAGACGACTGAGGAGGCGACAGAGACTGGAGAGACAGAACCTGCGGACGACGCGATACGCAAATTGCGTGAACTTCGGGGAAAGGATTGCCAGTGGGGTAACTTACCTGTGCTCGAATGCTCTTATGTGCAGGCTCGCCTGACTGAAGCAGATAAGATCATCGATCTGGAGAAAAGACGAGAGGAACGGCGCGTCTCGTCCGAAACCGAACGCCGTTTGCAGATTTTGGAGCAGACGCAAAAGAATCACGACAAGATTGTTGCCTTACTGAACGACCTGCGCCAGAAACTGCTCGCGGATATGACCGAGAAGCGAGAGAAAGAAACTGAACTGGCCGGATACCGCGATTCCCTTCAACGTCTTGATTACCACCTGAACCAGCGTCGACAAGCCCTGAACTTGGTTGAGGGACGGACGCCCAACACGGAACTCCAACAGGAAACAACCCGCGCCGAACAGCTCCGGGACAACATCGAACAGCAGCAGACGGCCCTGGAGGAGCTACAAAAGTCCTACCGTCAGCGGCTGGATGCCATAGGTAAAGTCTACGATGGACTCATCAAGCGTTGCCTATCGGAAACCTACTCCGGCGCACTGCACATGCCGAAAGGTGAATTGCAGTTCCGAATCGAAGAGGCCACGGGCTTGTCCGGCGAGGCTGTTGAGACGCTCGCTCTCATCTTGGCCGATGTGGCCGCCATGATGTGCGCCTGCCAAGGCATCGGACACCACCCCCGCTTCCTTGTTCACGACAGCCCCCGCGAAGCCGACCTCGACCGCCACATCTACAATCGCTATCTCCGCGCCATGTGGGCGCTGACACAAGAGTCCGGCGGCAAAGACGCTGCCCCAATCCAATACATCGTCACCACAACAAGCCGTCCCCCGGACGACATCCACGACGCTATCTGCCTCAAGCTCGAGGCCCACCCGCCCGAAAACATGCTCTTCCGCCGCCTCCTGAAGAATGTGGAAACAACAACCACGTCCGCCCTCTTTGACCCCGAGACTGAGGAGCCGGAGACGCCCAATGCCTGATGTCTTGCTTCCCAAAAGCCACGAATGCCTACGCGCGATCGCCACCGGCCAGCCCTACCAGACGCTCCTCGATCCGCCCTCAGCCCATCCGCGCTGCTGCCATCCACCTAGTAAGGGGAAATGACAGATGACTACCGTGTTCGAGTCTATGTCAAGCAGCAAGATGGCAGGACTGATCCGCCGGGCCAAGCAGCGTGTGGTGCTTGCTGCGCCCGCCTTGCAGGACGAAACGGCCCAGGCCATAGAGGAGTTCTGGAAGAGAAGCGACGGGAAGAATGTAGAGATCGTGATTGACTGCGACGACGAGGTCTTGCGCCTCGGTTACGGAGATATCAAGGCCATCGTACGTCTTAAGAGCGTCGGTATACCGCTGCGCCAGAGCACAGGCCTCCGTGTCGCCGTGCTCATTGTCGATGAAGTGGGTTGGGTATTTAGCCCAACGGCACTATATGTTCAGGCGGAAGTACATAGCGATGAAACGCCTAATGCCGTGCGACTGAGCTGTCAGGAAGTAGACCGCGTTATTCAACGCCTATCCGTGCAGGCCAACGAGGAAGCCAAATCCCAGCGCGACATACTCGGTCCTGAAGACGGACGAGACGAACAGGCTCCGCCTCTTGAGGTGGGTTCTTCGGAGGTATCACGTCAGCGTATTGACTCCGTGTCTCGAGACCTGGAGCAGGTTCCACCTGTGCCATTTGATGTGACCCGCCAAGTGCGCGTTTTTCAACCCTATATTCAATATGTGGACATCTCTCTCCGAGGTTGTGCTATCGAGCGAAGGAGAGTAAACGTGCCACAGTCGATTATGGAGATGGGCGCGGAATCCCAGGTCCGGGATCGCCTTAAGACAACGTTTGACCTTATAGAACGAGGCGGCGCAATTTCTTCAAAAGGGCTTGAAGATGAACTCCGCAAGATTCGGGACGCATATACAAGACCACTAGGCAAACCTTGGGGACGAGTGCTTTTGCGCGCGAAGCGAAAGGAGTTTGATGAAGCAATCGAGGTTTTTAGGAACAAGGTGGCCGAACATGAACAGAGGGTCAAGAAAGAGCTTGAAAAACATCTTCAAGAGTCCCTCGGCCAAGTGATTGACTACTACCAGTCAATTGTAGTCGACAATCCGCCTGCTCTATTGCGCGGACAAATCATGACGGCCAAACCGACGAAGGAACAGGCGAGAAACTGGCTCGAGTATGAATTGAGCCGTGTGTTTCCAGAACCCGACAAACTCATCAGCGCAATGTGCCTAGACGTGCATTTCCGCGACGTAACCTTTGAAACACTTAATGAACCCGGATTCGGGGAGGCGCTAAGAAGTGCGTTTCCCTTTGTGGATTGGGACAAGCCATTCAACGAGTTCAACGCAGCAAAAGAGAAAGAACGGGGCAAACCGGAGGTACCGGCCAATGACACTGTGCTGTGAACAATGATCGGGTTTGAAAGTGGAATACGAACGAAGCGAGAAACATGAACTGGCGCGAAACGGTCTGTTGGATAACCTCAAGCCTACCTTTGACGACATGGTCTCCGACTACAGATTTGTGGCTACCAAGCACCACGACTCGCCCTTCGTCTCGTACATCGTATTGGTGGAGATGGTCAAAGTCGGTCGGCGCCTCGCGGCAGAGCCGCTTAAGGAAGAGAAGTGAATGTACTTCATGAAATAGTGGACTGGGCGCAGAACCTGCCAGGGTGGCTTGCTGACGCCGTGCGCCGCTTGCTGAAGCACGGGAAGCTCGATGAGAATGATGAGTCTGAACTCCTCGCCATGCTTCGCAGCAAGTACCAGATCCTTTCTAAAACGGAAAAGGCGCCACTGATACAGAAACCTTCCCGTGTCGATGTATCGGCTGCGAGCGGCAAGCAACACTCCGTGAAGCTTTGCTCTTTGAGAGACCTTACGAACGTCAACGCGATAACGAGTAACCAACAACTTCAGTTTGGCAAGGACGGCGTCACAGTCGTCTACGGAAGAAATGCCAGCGGCAAGTCGGGGTATGCGCGAGTCCTAAAGCGTGCTTGCCGCGCGCGCGACACGAAGGAGGCCGTTCATCGTAACCTTTTTGGCGGAGCTACAGCGGCGGTACCAAATGCTGTCTTTGATTTCACGGTGGATGGTCAAGCGCAGTCAGTAATCTGGGAGGAAGGCAAGCCGTGTCCCAATGAGCTTGCAGGCTTTGCGGTCTTTGATTCCCGGTGCGCCCGAATCTACGTGGATGAGAAGAATGATGTCAGCTACGTCCCATACGGTATGGACATTTTCCAGAAGCTCGTTGAACTGTGCAATCGATTTCGCGGCTTGATGGTAACGGAACGGGATGCAATCAATCTTCATCCCTCCTTCCTCGACGAGTTCAATCTGGAAACAGAGACCGGCAAGCTTGTCGCTGGGGTTAATGTGTCCTAGTCACGACTTGATTTGACACCTGACATGCGAATTGGGTCAGGTATCCCTTTGGCGGCAACCAAAGGAGAGATAACCATGACCCAATCCAACAAGCTCATACGAGCCAAACTGAG
>JADLGB010000205.1 GCA_020849535.1 Candidatus Hydrogenedentota bacterium | reverse complement strand
TGGCACAGGCGCCCTCGCCTGTGTCTTTCATCACTGCGGACCGGTTTCCTGATCCCTTCCGCGCTCCATCACGAGGATGGAGCTTGTCAGCGTCAGGGACTCATGCAGTTCGTAGATCGGAAACCGCGCCAACTCCCGGTTGAAAGACTTCGCATATGGTTGATCCCCATACTCACGGACATGTAGGCGCTCCCAGGTGAGTTCCGTCATCACCATGTAGCGCGGGTTGTACACAGCCTCGATCTTCGCGTCATCGTAGTTCGCGAAGTGGTACCCCTTCGGCGCCCAGAACAGCGGCCGCGTCGTGTTGTGAAAGCTGAATGCCGCCGCATCCGCGCCCAGGACACGCGCGTCCTGCCCCACGGTCTCTTCAATAGTCCGCGCGCCGTCTTCGATTGTATGCGTCATGCGCGCGAGCCACAGCCCCGAGGAAGCAATGTAAAGCGCGAGTTGACACCCGATCGCCGCCCCGAGCACCCGCGGGGCACGCTGCCAGATCGCGTCTCGGTACCGGTACAGCAACCAGCCAAACACCATTCCGAACACCAGCCATGACGCCTTCGACGCAACCTTCCACTTCATCGTGAACAGCACATACGCCGCAGACGGCGGGTCAAGCAAGGCCAGTAGTCCGCCGTGCGGCGAGACGAGCCATCCCGAAAGGACGTGGCCCGCGATGACCAATGCGGCAAGCACCGCGCCTTGATGGAGGCGCGTGTCAAGCTGCGCGCCTTCGCACCTGACGATGCCGTTCCGCATCCAGTCATACGCGATAGCCGCCAGCAGCGCGAGAAAGGTATTGATGTACACCGTGCGCCGCGCGGGCACATCGATCTGAATCAGCAGAAGCACGCCAAACGCCGCTCCGGCGAACGCCAACCAAAACCCAAACCGCTGCATGGGCGCCTGCACGCCTTTCGCCGCACGCCATAACAGCGGCAACAACAGCAGCACGGCGATAGTGAGCCACGGTGCGGACAGGAACGCCTCGGAGTCGAGCCACGTGACGGCCTTGTACGCACGCATGAACAGCGAAGTGTCCGCGCGGCGATAGAAGGCTTCGTCCAACGCGAGCTTCACAAAGGTGTCACGCGAGGTCGCCACCCACAGCGCGTATCCGATGCCGTAGGCCACGAGCGAGGCCGCGCCGTACGCGAAACTGCGCAGCACGCGCCAGCGCCACGGACGCGCTTCCGCCACAACCGGGCCCAACACGAGAAACGCCACCATCGTCGCCGTCATTGCCGCGCCGGATGTCTTGCACAGCGTCGCGCAACCCGCGGCGAAACCCGCGAGCAGGTAGCACGCGATGCGCCCGCGCGCGACGCGTTCTCCTGCGAAGATCAGCGTGATGGAGAGTTGAAAGAAGAACAACAGCGTCGGCTCGAGCGTCATGGTCTTGCTGAATCCCGTCAGCGACCACGATGTGGCGAGCATGAACGCGGCCAGCGCGGCGGCCATCCAGCTCAGGCCGAGCAGACGCGATTGCAGCACGGAGAAGGCGACCAGCAAGGTGCCGGCCATCATCGCGGTAGAGCGCAGGCCGAAGGGATTGAGCCCGAGCCACGTGAGCGCCTGTTCCACGATCACCGTGTGCAACGGGCACACGACCCAAGGCTTGTAGTCGTCCTGCTGCCACTCGCCATAGAGCACGCCGTTGCGCGCGCCCATGGACCAGGCCTCGTCCCACCACAGAGCGCCGGTCTGGCGCGCGAGCGGCGGATCGGCACTCGGAAAGGCCCACCGCATGACGATGCCAAGCGCAATGCCGGCCAGCAGCACCACCAGCAACAATCGGCGGTTTGAATTATCTGTCATCGAAAACCCTTGGGCTAGATGATCGCTTCACACGCGGCAGGAAATGCCCGGGCCATCCTAGGAGGCAACGCGCTGGAAGTCAAAGCGGAATCTTAACTTCACCGATCGCGGCGCAGCGGCAAGCAAACGAGGGATATGTCCACCGATTTCACCGATTCAGAATGGAGACGCACGAGGTGGCATGGGCATCCCTGCCCATGGTCTTCTATTTGCGCGAACGGAAAGGTATCCTCAGGCAAGGGAGGTTCGGCGATGCGAAATGAAATTCTTCTGTGCGCGCGTGTCGTGTTGCTCGTTTGTAGCGTGTCCCTGGCGCGCGCAGACGAACCCGTGGACGTGCTGGAAGTGGCGCCCGTGTGGGCGGGACATCCGGTGGGATTCTGCCTGCTCACGGATGGCAACGATCAGTTCGTCGCCTTCTACGACGCGGAGCGCCACATGACTGTCGCTCAACGCAAGCTCGATTCGCGCGAATGGCGCTTCCAGCGCCTGCCGGAAGAGTTGGTGTGGGACAGCCACAACAGCGTCACCATGGCCCTGGACAGCACCGGGCGCATTCACCTCTCCGGTAACATGCACTGCAAACCGCTGGTCTACTTCCGCACGCGCGAACCGCGCGACATCACCACCTTCGAGCGGGTCCCCGCCATGGTGGGCAGCGAGGAAGCGCAGGTCACGTACCCGCAGTTCTTCGAGGGGCCAGGCGGTGGCCTCGTCTTCACGTACCGCGACGGCAAGAGCGGTTCGGGCAACCAGATCTACAACGCATATGATGCCAACGCCCAAACGTGGCGGCGCATGCTCGACACTCCGCTGACCGATGGGAAGGGCCTCATGAACGCTTACTTCCATGGGCCGGTTGCCGGACCCGACGGCTACTTTCACCTGTGCTGGGTGTGGCGCGATACGCCCGACTGCGCCAGCAACCACGACCTGTCATACGCGCGTAGCAAGGACCTCGTCCATTGGGAGAAAAGCAATGGCGAGCCCCTGGCGCTACCCATCACCCTGGAAACCGCGGAGGTCGTCGCTCCCGTCCCCGCCGGAGGCGGAATCATCAACGGCAACAACACCATCGGATTCGACAGCAAGCACCGGCCCATTCTCGCCTTCCACAAGTACGACGGCGCCGGGAACACCCAGATCTACACCGCGCGGCTGGAAGAAGGCCGCTGGGTCATCCGCCAAGTCAGCAAGTGGGACTATCGCTGGGCGTTTTCCGGCGGAGGTTCGATTCCCTTCGAGGTGCGGGTGCAACCCATTCGCTACACCTCGGATACAGGATTGACCCTGGAGTTCGGCCACGCAAAAGCAGGTGGTGGAGTGTGGACGCTCGACGAGGCGGATCTTTCAGTGAAGAAAACGGGGAAAGTCAAGGATTCAACGCCGAAAACCCTGCGCAGAGTCCTCTCGACCTTCCCTGGGATGAGCGTCAAGTGGGCGAATGACAGAGGCGCCTCCGATGAACCGGGCGTCCATTACTTGTTGCGTTGGGAGACCTTGGGTCCCAACCGCGACCGCCCCCGGGATCCCCCCTGGCCTGAACCCAGCATGTTGCAGGTGCTCCGCGTCACCGGCAACGACACCTGACTCAACTTCACATCCCCTGCGAATATATCGCTTGCAAGGCAGTCGCCAAGAAACAAGGCGCGGGGAGTAGAAGTATCGGTCGGAATTGTTTAGACTGTACGCCGCCTTGGGTGAGCAGTAGTTCGTAGTTTCTTTGCGGCACGGTGCAGAATGCGAACAAGACAATCCGCAGTAACCTAACCAGTATTGAGGGAGGACTCTGTCGATGAAGGTCAAGGGATCACTCATTGTGGCCACCGCTTTCGCGTGCGTCGCGGTAAGCGCTGTTGTGTTCATGATGAACGAACTCGCTCTCGCGCAACCTCCGGAAGCACCACCCATCGGAGCGAAGGTTCCTGGATTCGCAATGAAAGATTACGAAGGCAAGGACCATTCGCTCGACGCATACAAGGACAAGATTCTGGTCTTGTCCTTCACATCGCAAGGGTGCCCGTACTCGCGTGCGGCCGATCCCAACTTCGCCAAACTTGTGGAAGCGTACAAGGACAAGGGCGTCGTCTTCCTGAGCGTCGATGCAGACAAGAACAACACGGTCGACGCGATCAAGGAGTACGCGACGTCCAAGAACGAAACCGGCAAGAAACTGCCGTATCCGATCCTGAAGGACGAGGCAAACAAGTACGCGGACGCGCTGGGCGCGAAGCGTACCCCGGAAATCTACATCAAGGACAAGGAAGGCAATCTCGTCTACCACGGCGCCATCGACAACAACAAGAAAGCCGATGACCCCGAGTACGTGAGCTACGTCAAGAACGCGCTCGAAGAAC
>JADLGB010000204.1 GCA_020849535.1 Candidatus Hydrogenedentota bacterium | reverse complement strand
CCTGGACCGTTCCAACAACCCAGGGATTGATTACGCCAATGGATCCAATTATCCGCATTCGACTATCCATCATGATGTTCCTGCAGTTTATCGTGTGGGGATGCTGGTACGTGACGATGGGTACCTATCTCACGTCGATCGGCTTCCAGGGCACCAGCGTCGGGTTCGCGTACAGCTCCACGGCATGGGGCGCTATCCTCGCCCCGTTCCTCGTGGGCATGGTGGCCGACCGCTTCTTCCCGGCCCAGATCGTCCTGGGAGTGGCCCACCTGATCGGCGCCGTGCTCATGTTCCTGGTTTCCAGGACCACCGATCAGGCGCCCTTCTTCGTGCTGTTGCTGGCTTACGCTATCACCTATATGCCGACACTCGCCTTGGTCAACGCCATCTCCTTTCACCAGATGACGAGCCCAGAACGCGAGTTCCCTTCTATCCGCGTGCTGGGCACGCTGGGATGGATCGTGGCTGGATTGGTCATCGGATGGATGGGAATCGAGGCCACGTCCAAGCCCATGGCGTTTGCCGCAGCGTGTTCCGTGGTGCTCGGCCTCTACAGCTTCACGCTTCCCAACACACCGCCGCGGTCCAAGGGCAAGTCGGCGTCCTTCGGTGAGATTCTTGGCACGGACGCACTGACCCTGCTGAAAGACAAGTCCTTCGCCATTTTCGTGATCGCCTCGCTCCTGGTCTGCATTCCCTTGTCCTTCTACTACAGTTTCGCCAACCTCTTCCTGAATGAAAGCGGAGTGGTGAATGCCGCGGGCAAACAGACTATGGGCCAGATGTCCGAAGTCTTCTTCCTGCTGGTCATGCCCTTCTTCTTCAAGCGCTTGGGCGTAAAGATGATGTTGCTCGTGGGGATGCTCGCCTGGGTCGTGCGCTATGTCCTCTTCGCGTATGGCAACAGCGAAAGCCTGGTCATGATGTTCTACGTGGGCATTCTGCTTCACGGTGTCTGCTTCGACTTTTTCTTTGTGACTGGGCAGATTTACGTGGACAAGAAGGCCCCCGCCGAAGTCCGCGCCAGCGCGCAGGGCTTCATCGCGCTCATCACCTACGGCGTCGGCATGGTCATCGGCACCTACTTCTCGGGCGTGATAGCAGAGCACTATCAGATCATGGATGCGGCAGGCGCCGTCGTCGGCCATCAGTGGAAATACATCTGGCTCATTCCCGCGGCAATGGCGTTCGTGGTGATCGTTCTGTTCACGATTCTCTTCACGGATAAGGACGTGCCCGTGGAGGATACGGCAAACGCGAAGGAAGCGTGAGCGAGCGCACCTGTGCGGCGCTCTCTTGAGCAAGGTGCGTGAGGCATGCGCATAGGCGTCAACACGCTGTTCCTGATCCCGCGGGAGGTCGGCGGCACGGAGATCTACGTGCGGAGCGTGCTGCCGGCGCTTCAGGCCATAGAGTCCGATTCTGAAGTCGTGGTTTTCACCAACCGTGAAAACCACGACTCTTTTTCTGCTTCTGACCGCGTGCTTATCCCCGTCGACGCCCATTCGAGGCCCAGGCGTGTCGTGGCGGAACAGGTGGTCCTGCCGCGTGCGGTACGCGACACCGCCATCGATGTGCTCTATTCGCCGGGCTACACGTGCCCGCTGCGCTGTCCATGCCCGCAGGTCGTGACCATCCACGACACGCAGTTTCTCGACTATCCCGAGGATTTTCCTTGGCTGTCGCGCATGGTGCAGCGCGTGCTGGTGTCGCGCGGCGCGCGCGGGGCCGGCGCAATCACGACCGTCAGCGAGTTCTCGCGGGGCCGGATTGCACACCATTTCGGTGTGCCCGCAGAGAAGATCTTCGTAGCCCATTCGGCCCTGTCCGGGGTGTTTGAGACGCCGCAGCCTTGCATCGTCGAAAAGCCGTTCCTCCTCTACATCGCCAACACCTATCCACACAAGAACGCCGCCCGGCTCGTGCGCGCCTTCGACCGCATCGCGGAACAAATCCCGCACACGCTCGTCCTCTGTGGACAGCCGCGCGAAGGCGAGCCACCTCCCCACCCGCGCGTGAAGCGTTTTAACCATATCCCCTACGAAGAGGTCGTTGGCCTCGTGCAACACGCGGACCTGCTGGTGTTTCCTTCGCTGTACGAAGGCTTTGGAAGGCCCGTGGTCGAGGCGCAAGAAGCGGGCACCCGCGTGATTGCCGCGCGTTGCGCATCCATCCCCGAAATCGGCGGCGCGGGCGCCACCTACTTCGAGGCGACGAGTGAGGAAAACATCGCGCAGGCCATCCTCGACGCCCTCAAGGAAGGCTCCTACTTCCGTCACGAAATGATCCAGGCCGGCAAAGAGAATGCCCGCCGCTTCACCTGGGACGCCTGCGCCCAGGCTACCATGCAGGCCTTCCGCTACGCGATAGAGAATCACGGAACCGTTTGAGGGCACCAGAGCCGTCATGCCCGCGAAGGCGGGCATCCATCTGCACGCAGCCGGATGTCGCTGCGAAAACACGAAGAGAAGAACATCCCCCTTATCCCCCTTCAAAGGGGGACGTGTGCAACACTATATCTATAGATTACCAAACGCCCAAGGTGCAGGACGCGGGCTCTTAATCAAAAACTGCTCAGCCCGAAGGGCCGAGCATAGGGTCCCCCTTTGAAGGGGGCAGGCCCGAAGGGCCGAGGGGGATGTTCTTCTTCCCCCGTCACATTTCCCCGCCGCCGGCAGACTATACTGAGAAACACGGAGGTGGACATGTTGCTACGAAAGAACCAAACCGATGCGGACCTCGTGCGCCGGGTGTTGGCGGGCCGGCGCGAAGACTTCGGTGCGCTCGTGGAACGCCACCTGCCCTCGGCGTTCGCCGTGGCCTATTCGCGTACCGGCAATCGTGCCGACGCCGAGGACGCCGCGCAGGAAGCTTTTCTCCGCGCCTTGAAAACCCTGGACCGCCTGCGCGAACCGGAGAAATTCGCTCCCTGGCTGCTCACCATCACGCGAAACGTGACCGCCGATTTGCTCCTCGCACGCACGCGCGAACGCAGCGCCGTCATGAATCTCCACCGCGCGGATGAAGACTCTTGGCTTCCCAACATGGAGCAACGCGAGATGTGGTCGAAGCTGCATGAACAGATCCAGCAACTCGACGAGGAGCCACGCGAAGTGCTGCTGCTCCATTACTTCGCGGGAAAACGCACGCGCGAGATAGCCGGTCTTCTGAATCTATCCCATGATGCCGTGCGCAAGCGTCTCCAGCGTGCGCGTGAAACCTTGGGCGCGCGCATGCTCGACGAACTCCAGCCGGAACGAAGCCTTCAGCCTATCTTGAAGAAGCGCGGCGCAGCCATCACTGCCGCCGCGCTGGCTGCGCCTGTCGCGTGGCAAACGGCATCGGCCTCGGCCTTGCCTGCCGTCGCTGGCGCTGCCATCGGCAAGTGGCTCGCGGGTGCAGTGGCCATCGCCATCGTGATGGCGGGTATTGTGGTTGTGATGAGGGAGAATGATCGTTCGGATGCCCCATCGGCAGAGATCACCGTAGCTAGCGGCCAACAAGCCGCACCATCTTCTCGGGAAATCGACCCAGTACATCCAGCGGCGGATCCGCCTCAATCAGCAGGCGTCCTCGCGCCAAGTGCGGGGGCCGGTGCTTCCCCAACTCGTAACCCTGCACTGGATACTATCCGCGGACGCGTGATCGATGCTATGACGGGCAAGGGCCTGAACCTGGGCGTCACGCTCACGGGCGAGCTCGTGGGCAATCAGGAAATCTACGAGCGTGGCAACGAAGACGGCACCTTCGCGATCGACGTGTCAAAGCGCGGCTACGGCGCATTCACCCTCAGTTGCCGCAACTATTACTACTACCCCTTCGCCAGTGTCGATGGCGAGCGCAGGCCCGGTGTGCCCATTCCCGAGATCGTATTGAAGGTACGCGAATTGGCGACCATCTCGGGCCGCGTGCTGTATGCGGATGGCTCCCCCGCGTCGAATGCATCCATCATGCGCCAGGAACTCGCCGGAAATTACGATACGGAAACGCTTACTGGAGAAGATGGACGCTACGCGGTGCACCACCAGGGCGGACGCTTCGTACTCTACGCGAGCCAGGGCATGCTCTGTAGCGAAGAGGCCGTGTTCGAGCCGGCCGCGGACGAATCGTTGACCCACGATTTCGTGTTACCGAAATCCGGCGAGATTCACATCACGATACGCACGACGGACGGCGCTGTCGTCGAGGATATTCGCGAAAGCCTCCTCGCGACGCAGGCCGTATCCGCGCCTTATCTGCTCGCCGAACGCATCAAAGACAACGAGTTCGTCGTGCGGGAACTCCCTTACGACGTGTACACCATCGTGTTTCGCGCGCCGGGCTACGAGCCCGCGGAAGTGTCCGGCATTCGACTCGACGGCCAACAGCCAAGGGCGGATGTCCATGTCAATCTGCAGCATGCCCGACTCTACGAACTGACGGTCCGCGTGCTCGCGCCGGACGGAAAGCCCCTGCCCAATGCGGGTGTCGTGTTGAACCTCGTCACCGAGCGGCTCGACGCGCAAGGCAACGTTCAGGCCGTGCTCCGGAACACCATCGGACAGAACGGCCTGAACACGGACGCCAACGGCGAATGGTCCACGGCCGGGCTGCCCGCGGGCGACTATGAAGCCTACTGCAACGACGCCGCGGGCAAAGGCGAGGTGGCAATTGCCGTGCCGGACGAACGGACCGCGACGCTGCAACTCGCTGCGCGCGACCCTGTGCATTTCCGTGTCGAGGCCGTGGACGCGCTGAACGACAACAAACCGCTCAGTCCTATCGACGTGCACGCGTTTGTCGTGCATGGGGATGGCACAATTTCAGAAGGGATGGCCCTCGGCGAGAATCACATTGTCGTCATCAAGGAAGGACATACCGCCTATATGGAGACGGTCCTCGCGGAACCACGAAGCTCGGATGACCCACTCGTCATCCGCGCCGAGTTCGGCGAAGGCGGAACCGTCGAAGGCAATGTATGGACTGCGGACGGCTTGCCAATACCGATGGAGCCCCTTTTCATAATGCCCGAGCACCTGTGGACCTTCGCCGCCGGGAATTGGATGGACCTGCAAAAGGACGACGGATGGAAAGAACTCGGCCGCAGCCTCGCGCAACGCGCCTCCACCGACGCCTCCGGACATTTCAGCATTGGCTATCTCCCAGAAGGCCGATACATCATCGCCCTCGTCAACGGCGCCACCAGCGAACCCTTTGACATCGCCCCCGGGATGCTCACGAGCCCCGTGGAGATTGGGGAGAAATAGCATTTAAGAGCACAGCCGAGGGCGGCTATGCGACACGCCTATTTCCATAACATAGTTCTTCATCAACTCTTGAGGCCTTTGGGAT
The DNA here is from genome assembly GCA_020849535.1 of Candidatus Hydrogenedentota bacterium. Classification (GTDB taxonomy): domain Bacteria; phylum Hydrogenedentota; class Hydrogenedentia; order Hydrogenedentales; family SLHB01; genus JAHDWY01. Next base: position 1,523 of record JADLGB010000204.1, on the reverse strand, counting down.
TGCGATGGGCTGGAAGAAAGGAAGAACTTCCCAATGCATGGCCAGCGCGTGTGGCATAGGCGCCCTCGCCTGTGTCTACATTCGGTACTGCCTCGCTCTCCGAGCGCGGCAGCACAAGACTGTTTTAAGCCAATTGTCGCGACGGACTCCATACACTTGGAGTCTTCACGCCCAACTTGGCGGAAGAAGTATCGGGGAGCCGGAGTGGGGGTGGAAAGCCCCGAGTTGTGGAGATATTCAGAGTCTCGAGGTGCCGCGCTCGGAGAGCGAGGCAGTACCACAACGCCGCCACCGTGCCCTCTCCGTGTTCCTCCGCACCTCTGCGTTGAAGGCGATTTAAGACCATGGGCAGGATGCCCATGCCACCTCTTGCATCTCCTTATCGAATCGGCGCAATCGGTGAAATCGGTGGAAGAAGATCTTCGCTCGGTTGCGCATGCCCCGCCGCGCTCAGGTGCGCGGCCAGCGCCCGCAGGTTCTCGGCGTGTGGCGTGAGTTCTATTACCCCGAGTAGCGGCGGCCACAGGTATCGCATGATTCGTGACTTCTTGACGACCTCGGCGCACGTGGCCGCCCCCTCCAAGTCGCCCTGCATCAGCGCTACCGCCATTCGCAGAAAGCTGGCATAGGGATGTCCCGGCGTTTCTTCTAGTTGCCTGCCCAGAATCAGTGCGGCCGCTTCATAGTCACCGTCAAAGAGCGCCGCGCGTGCCTCCTTTGCAGTCCTCGGAATGCACAGGTAGAACAAGAGCTGCGCCCCCGAAGCAAACGTATACAGTGCCGCAAGCACTCCAAAGCACCACAAGTTCAGTGAGTCAATATCTGCGTGATTTGAGACCTGATATCCCGACGACCAAGCCATGCTGAGCCAGACCGCCAAGTAGATCAGACCCACGGCGCTGCGCCGCGGCGAGGGCAGGCGATACATCTCGCTCAGCGGACCCTGCGTCGCAGGGGTGTCCGTTCCCGTGGGCAAGGTGTCCAGGAAGGCCTCCAGCGCTGGATTCGTGCCCTCTTTATGCCTGATGCGAATGACGGGATAGTGCACGCTGCTGCACGTGTAGAGGACCGTTTCGCGGCGGCCAATGATGCGTCCGAACAACTGCATGCAGACCGCAAGTAACACCGTCAGCGGCAAGGTCCACAGTATCGCCATGGCCAACCCGAACCCCGGCGACTCGCGGTACACACCCAACGCCACCACCACGCAGATCGCAAACGCGGGCGCGCCAAACAGCGCCGCATAGGATATAAACGGAATCGTGCGCAACAGCGGGAGCGCCGACCGTGCGATCAACCTCACCCGTTCCCGCGGCACAACACTGATGTCCACGCACCAGTGCCGCCGCGTCCGCACGTGGATAAACAAGCCGTCCCGCAGGGCGATCCATTGGCGTTTGCCGATGTCAATGCGCGGGTTGTTCATGGGTGGTTTCCGAGTCTGTCTGTTGGGACGCCGTATTGAATGCCCCTTTGGCGGCGTATTCGGCGACGGCCTGGAAAGCCCCCGCGGAGGAGACTCT
>JADLGB010000203.1 GCA_020849535.1 Candidatus Hydrogenedentota bacterium | reverse complement strand
TTCGTCGGCGTGTACTCGAACCGACCGTCCTTCACGATCTGCTGGAGCTGCTCGATCAGCTCGGTGAGGTTGAGATTCTCGCTCATGGCCGGTATTCGGTCGGCGTTGCGCCCAAGTCCTCGACCAGCGCGTACTCGTCATGCTCGGCCCAGAACACGCTGGCGGCTGTGGTGAGACATTTTACGCGCAGTCCCGAGGGGGACCCCGCGTCCACGATGTACTCTTTGACGCCTTCAAATTTGCGGCTGTGCTTGATGTTGTGGCACTCGATCAGAACCGAGTGACCAACCAGCGACTTCCATGTTGTGTTACCTGTCATATCCTATATGGGTTGACTTGGGTGAGAAAATTAAGGTTCAGGATCTTGGGCTTGCGGCCTTCCCGGCTTTGGGAGTGGCGAGATCTACTCGTCGCGAACGGATCAGCTCCCTCGCTGCGCGAGTGGATACAAATGGTCCGTGCCACGTTAGAGTTTTATTTACGACCTGGCCGGACTCGTAGGTATAGCGGGAGCATTCGAGGACGATACACTGCTTGCTTTCGCTGCCCCCTTTTCGATCGAGGACTGCGCAGATGTGGAAATACTGCTCTACCCGAGCTTGGGTGTCGCTGCTACATGCCCTATAAGGTTGTGACTGGTGGTTCATGTTGGGCTAGGACTCAGATGCCTCACGCAACTTTTGGCTTTCATTGAGGAGCTTCTCGTCCACGAACGGAAAGTCCGGGTGCGGCTCGTGCTTGACGCGCTTTTTAAGCGGCTCGTTGGCCCCGGCCGGGATCTCGACGGCCTCGTACAGCTCGCGCCGCAGCCCGTCCGGCTCCTTGTAGTGAATCCCGAGCCTCTTGATGCGGTACTGATCGGCCCGCAGGTGGGGCTTGTGCTCGCACTGCGCGTAGCGGTGCATCGCGTGCAGGGCATCCACGGATGAGGAACAGAGTTGGGACCAGCCGATTGTGACCTTGTGGCCGTTGTCGTCGATGTACTCGATCTCTCCACGGTAATCCATGCGGGCGGATTCCGGGCGGTGGTTTATTACTACTGACATAATGATTCGACCTGAAGTTTTAAGGATAGGCGCTGGGCTAGGAGGTCCTGCGCGCGCTGTTTGTTTTTCTCGCTCGGCTCGACCCGGAAGGCGCAGCCGCCTGGGTAGAAGATGTCTTCGAGCTGGGACTCGACGGCTTTAAGCTGCATCTGAAGGGCGCCGAGGGACGAACGGCCCGACTGAGCATTGCCGCCCATCGGTCGTCCGGCCAGAGGTGCATTGCGGGCGACGGTGCGTCGCTTGCAGTTACGGGCCGCAGCCTGCCAGTCGCGCATGGGCTTGGAGCCGATGCGCCAGCCGCATGCGAGATAGTGGTCGTGCGCCGATTCCGCGTCTTCGCGTGGCATCCAGCCGATGCTGTCGGCGTAGAAAAGCCACTCATCGAGTGATGGGGGAATGAACTTTGTGGCCATGTTTTCATGCCATGCAGGCGTTCACTTCCGCGTTGTGGTGCGGGGTCGCGCCCACGATCGGGCGGTCGGTCTTCAGCCGGCGCGTCTCGAAGAATCCCTCATGCTGCGGATACAGCTTGTGGAATTTTCGGGCGTAGCGGCTGGAGAAATTGTTGTTCAGCTTCAGTTGTTTTCCCGCAGCCTCCCCGGCTCCGGTCGTCTTGAGGTCGCGCCGCACACGAACGGCGTGGAGTATCCCATCACCAGATGCGTGCGAGTAGCCCAGTTCAATGAGCCGCAGCGCGATTTCTTGGAACCGCTCCCAAACCTCCGGGTTGTCGCGGTCAAAGTCCTCGAAGTGTTGTTGTAAGTCCTTCATTCCGAACTAGAACGGGCAGTCTTCCGAGTCGTCTCCCTTGGCCGGCTTCTCGCTGCGCTGTGCCGGTGCCTGGCGGGGCTTCTGAGCCGCCTCTTTCATATTACCGAGGATCGGCCCCTTCTGGCCGTTGTCGCGCAGTTCCTTCGGGAGTGATTGGCAAATGACGTGGCAGTCCCCGTACTTGCTGTCGGGCGTCGGGATGCAGATGATGTCGAGATATTTCTGTCCGCCCTTGCCGGGGAACAGGTGCTCTTTCATTACCTTGGTAACGTCCAGCTTACCAAAATACATTGGGTGGTTGTTCATGTGATTTTCGATGACCAGTGTTTGTTGTTGGTGATTCTTTCTACGGTGTCGCGTGACACACCAAGAAGTCTTGCGACGTGGACCTTCCGCATCCCGGTTGCGCACAGACGCCTGACGGCGGGGACCAGCGGAACGCTCACTACTGACATACCGTGTGCCGTGCCGCGTGGGCGCCTCTCTGGTTTGGTATATGCGCCGTTGCGCAGTCCGGTCGGGACGGTTCCGTGCCGCTGCTTATCTTCCTCGTTTTCTTGCCTGGTGGCCCATCTTAAATTTTCCGCGCGGTCGTCGCTCCTTACCCCGTTCCCGTGGGCCACAACCATTCCGAGTGGAGCGGGGCCATGAAACGCTTCACACACAAGGCGGGCTATTTTCACCGTGCGAATGAGCCTGTTGATCGAGAGCACAACATTTCTATATCCGCCCGTATCATAGCCGGGCTTTAGAACTCTGAGTTTATGCGTTCGGCCACTAGGCAAGGGTTTGCCACTCCTGCGAACATTGCCGAGTGAAGACGCCTCATAATAGCCGAGGCAGCTCGGTATAACTTTCCAGATTTCTTCCATGTCAGTCGGTTCGTTCGGCGTGGCGTGCGATCGCTGCATTTCCGGCCATCATCGCAAGATCGAGATGGCTAATAGCCATGCTCAGTTCGCGACTCTCAGGGCACAGGTTGCTGAGTTCGATTGCGGCCTTGAGGCATGCCTCGCGCACCGCTTCATGTTTTGCGGCTTTGCCGCCCGTGGGGGGATGGTAACGGAAGCGATTTCCGATGTCGTCCGCCTGTTGTTGTGTGATGCTCATGTGATTCTTTGAATGAAAATTACTATGCCTTCTTCACCGGGCTTTACGTGCTCGGTTCGATACCCGTCGCTCTCCGGTATCCAATCCAGCGAGTCGTCGAGCGGCACGAACGAGGCAGTCCAAGACTGTAGAGATTGCCCCGTCCGCGTCTCGCCGCCTGCGGTCTGATACGCAGATAACAAAGCGCGTTCGATAGCGCGGGTGTACTCGTCCATCGCCCGCTGTTTCTTCGGGTCTGTTATCAGCATTGCCCGTCGGTTGCCCCGCGCCGGCAGGATCATCTTCGTGTTCTTGAACGAGACGATGTGGCCGAGGCCCGCTATTTTGATATACAGCGGGGGTGACGGCTGCGTAGCCCGGCTTTCCGATGAGGGCGTCGAGGTCACTTTGCGTCAGTCTCGCCATGCTTCACATCCTCCGTGTTCGGATCGTACTTGCTGCGGCTCGGCTTCGGTGCCAGGCGCGTGAATTGGAAGACTCCGCGCTGGACTCGGGCCGGGGCCACGGTGCCGTTGGGCAGGAGGTGGGGCTTGCCCACGTTCTTTCCTGTCTCGGGTCTCTCAATCGTGGCAATCTGCCCGATTTTCAGCGTCGGATATTGGATCTTAGGCTTGCTGCGCTTCATTGAGTTCGGTTTCGAGCCTGCGGATTGTGACTTCAAGGTCGTCTTTTTCGGATTTCAGGAAGGACAACTCGCCCTCCAGCTCCTCGATTTTGGCCTTCGCCTCCGTAAGGTCGGAGTCGAGGCGATCTACCATCGCCAAGAACGTGTCTACGGCGCGGTCCTCTTGTGCTGATGCGTTTTTGTAGTTCATTTGGAATAGTACCAGCGATAGCCGATTATTGCGCGCCCGATGCGCAGCGTAAGAGAGACGCTATCTGGGCGCAGCCGGCCGGCCGGGCGGAAGAAAAAGAACGTGG
>JADLGB010000202.1 GCA_020849535.1 Candidatus Hydrogenedentota bacterium | reverse complement strand
GGAAGTTACGGGTAGCGAAGGTAAGATCAAGGCGTTCATCGACATGATGCGGCCCTTCGGGATCCGGGAACTTGTGCGGACCGGGCGTATAGCCATCGCGCGATCCGCGAATGGCAACGGCGGCGAAGCCGGGAGTTAAGAGCAAACGCCGCGCGCCCGAGTGTCCCTATGCCAGGCCTGAGTTGAAGCCGAGCGCCGTTTTGTATTATCGTGGCGGATTGAAGTTGTAGACGCATTTCGTTCGCGGCATCGTGAGGCGGGCCGGGACTATCGGTCGCGCGGCCGATCTGGCACCGCAAGTAGTTGAATCAGGTACCTGGGTCCGGATGCGGAGTGCCGCCCTGAAGAAGGGCCGCGCCCGTCCTCGCACGCCATGGATGCCACGAGGAGGTCAATGCCGTTGAGAACTCTGTTGCCTTTGCAGGACCTCGATCTGAAGATCGAGGCGTGCCGCTTGCGCGAGGTCGAGATTCCGAAGCAAAAAGGGAAATTCGACGTGCAGAAGCAGCGCTTGGCGGCCGAATTGAAGGAGCGCGAGAGCGCTTTGAAGAGCCTGCAACTGGAGCAGCGCGAATGTGAGAGCGAGGTCACCCAGAAGCAGGCGCAGATCGTGAAGTACGAGCAGCAGTTGCTGGGCGTCAAGAAGAACGAGGAATACCAGGCCCTCCTCCACGAGATCGATCTCCTCAAGAAACACATTGGCCAGAAAGAAGAGCGGATCATCGCCATTCTGGTCGAAATCGATGCGGCCAAAGAGCGTCTTTCGGAAGACAAGAAGCGTATCGAGGCTGAACTCAAGGTGATCAACGGCCAGTGCACGGAGATCGACCAGGAACTGGAAGAGGCCGTTGCCGTGCGCAAAAAACTCGAGGCGCAACGCGCCGCGCTCGTCGAGAAGGTGGACCCCTCGCTTCTGTCGCGGTATACCCGCATTCGCGCCAACAAGAAGACCGGGCCCGCGCTTGTGCCGTTGAACGGGAACACGTGTACGGGGTGCCACATGGCCATCACGGCCCAAACGGTGAACGAGGTGCTCGCGGGACGGGTCCACACCTGCGCGCATTGCGGCCGGCTGCTCTATCATGCGGAGAATCTCGTGGAAGAAGGCGCCCGGCTGGCGTCTCAGTAGCGCCGATTGCGCCCTGCCGGCGGTCCTTTAGCAGGAACTGTACGAATGCCTTTCCTTAAACGACGACGCTTTGTTTCGGTCATCGGGCGCAAGAGCCAGGTGCCGGACGGCATGTGGATGAAGTGCCCCGGCTGCAACCAGGCCGTCACGCGCAAAGAAATCGACGAGAATCAGCAAGTCTGTACGCACTGCGACTACCACCACCGCATCGGCGCGAGAAAGCGCATCGAGTTCCTTGTCGACCCGGGGTCGTTTCAAGAAACCCACATGGGCCTGCAATCCGCGGATCCCCTCGGCTTCGTCGTGGAAGAGACCTCTTACTCGTATCCCAAGAAGGTGAAAGAGTCCACAGAGAAATCGGGCATGACCGAGGCCATCGTGACGGGATTCGCCTCGATCGAAAACACCCGGACCGTGCTCGGTGCGATGGAATTCGGTTTCTTGGGCGGAAGCATGGGCTCCGCGCTGGGCGAAAAGTTCTGCCGGGCCGCGGACGACGCGGTCCGTGAGCGGCTTCCCATGGTTGTCTTTTCGTCCTCCGGGGGCGCCCGCATGATGGAAGGCATCCTGAGTCTCATGCAGATGGCTAAGACCGCGGATGGCGTCCGCGCCATGAACGCGGCGGGCGTGCCGTTCATCTCGGTCTTGACGCATCCGACCACGGGCGGTGTCTGGGCGAGCTTTGCGAGTCTCGGCGACATCATCCTGGCGGAACCGCACGCCCACATCGGATTCGCGGGGCCCCGCCTCATTGAAGGAGCGCTGAAAGTCAAGCTGCCGGAAGGATTCCAATCGGCGGAGTACCAGCACGAGTACGGCTACGTGGACCAAATCGTGAGCCGGACCGAGATGCGTAGCGTTCTGGGCAAGCTCCTCGCGTATCTCGCGCCGCAGTGAACGCGCGCGACTACCTGGCCAGTCTTGAGTTCCACGGCATCAAGTTGGGCCTGGATAACATCCGCTTTCTGCTCAACGCCGCAGGCGACCCGCACCGCCGCTATCCCGTTGTGCACGTTGCCGGGACGAACGGCAAGGGGAGCGTGGTGGCCATGCTCGCTTCCATCCTTCAAGCCGCGGGCTATCGCGTGGGCCGTTTCACCAGTCCTCATCTACTCGATCTCGAAGAGCGCTTCGTACTCGACGGGATCCCCATAGCACCCGACGAACTGGATAAGCAGCTTGCGTACTTCCAGGCGCTGGCGCAGGAGATGCCTCATCCGCCGACCTACTTTGAACTGTGCACGGCCGTGGCGTTTCGTTGGTTTGAGAAGGAGGCCGTTGATGTGGCCGTCGTGGAAGTGGGCATGGGCGGACGCTTCGATTCCACGAACGTCGTCGAGCCGGTCGCCTGCGCCATCACGAACATCGACCTCGAGCACATGCAGTACCTGGGCACCACGGTCGAGGCCATCGCATTCGAGAAGGCGGGGATCATCAAGCCGCAGGTTCCGGTCGTGGTCGCGGAACAACAGCCCGCTCCGCTGCGCGTCATTCAGGAGCGCGCGGACGCCGATGGCAGCCCCGTGCTTCGCCTCGGAAGAGATTTTCACTATCGGTTGCGCGGTGAGGATCCGTTTGCCCACGCGATTGACTTCGACGGTGGCACTTGGCACATCGCGGAAGCGCCACTCGCCCTTGCAGGGCGATACCAGGGCGAGAATGCCGCAACGGCCCTGGCATTGGCCGGGGTCTTGCAGTCCACCTTCCCGCGCGTGAACGAGGAAGCGGCTCGCTCGGGTCTCGCCGGCGCCCGCTGGCCTTGCCGCATGGAGAAAGTGATAGATGCGCCGCCCGTGATCCTCGATGTCGCCCACAACCCCGCTGGGGTGCGGCGCCTGGCCGCCGAGCTGAAGCAGTGCGTGGCCGTGCTGGCGGTGTCCTCCGACAAGGATGCGGCCGCGATGATTCGTGAACTCGACTGCGTCGCGGCGGACCTCATCCTGACGCGCTACGAAGGGCGCCGGGCCGCCGAGATCTCAGCGCTGGAGGTTGCGGCCGCGGGGCGGCCCCACCGCTGTTTTGAGACCCTCGAGTCCGCCATCGCCGCAGGCATCGCCGCGGCTTCCGCGGAACGGCCCCTGGTTATCACCGGTTCCATTTTTACGGCGGGTCAGGCGCGCCGAATTCTGATGGACCGCTACGGCGTGGCGCCACTGCGATTCTGAAACAGCCGAGGTGCTTGGGCCGCATCCTGGTTGGGGATTTGAGATCTCAGATCTTTCAGATCTCAGATCTTCAATCAGGTACAGTCCCGGGATGCCGGGGACCCGGTCTGGACATTCCCGGCCTCTGAAACATAAGCTGAACCCGTATGAGGAACCGGCGCGTCGCGTGCGGCGCAAACGTTGGAGAATCGATCATGAGGCACCTCAGGGGGTTGGCGATTATCTGCGCGGTCATCGCCGTCGCGGGCTGCGCGCATTTCAAGGGCGGGGAGAAACAGGGCTTGGTTCTATCCAAGGGAAACACCGCCTTGGCCATCATTGCCACGCCCCCGAACGCGTCGCCGTCTACGCTGTATGCGGGCCAGGAATTGCAGCGGTTCCTAAGCGAAATCACCGGCGCGCAGGTGTCCGTTGTCAACAACTATCCCAATGCGCCGGAGAATGCCATCATCGTTGGAGAAGTGCGAGGCGCGCAAGCCCTATTGGACGGTGTGGACATCGCGTCGCTCGGCACTGAGGGGTACGTTTTGAGGTCCGATGCTAACCGCCTCGTGATTGCGGGAAGCCAGCAGCGCGGCATTCTCTACGGCGTCTACGGTCTCCTCGAAGATCACCTCGGCTGCCGCTGGTTCACGCCGGATGTTTCGAGGATTCCCAAGATCCCCAATCTGACGATTCCGCCGCTGGACGAGCGCGTGGTTCCGCCGCTCGAATACCGCGAACCCTTTGTGTCCGACTGCCAAGACGGCGACTGGGCCGCGCGCAACCGCATGAACAGCAGCGCGGCGCGGTTGGAGGAGAAGCACGGCGGGAAAGTGACCTACTTCGGCTTCGTGCACACCTTTCAAGGTCTTGTGCCTCCGGAGCAGTACTACGACCAGCATCCGGAGTACTACTCGCTTGTGGATGGCAAGCGCCTGAAGGATCGCTCGCAGTTGTGCTGCACGAATCCGGACGTGGTCCGCATTGTCACGGAAGAAGTGCGCAAGCGCATGGCGGAGCATCCCGAGTCCACGGTGTTCTCGGTATCCCAGAACGACTGGTACAACTATTGCCAGTGCGAGGCCTGCACCGCGCTTGCGGAAGCGGAAGGGACGCAAATGGCGCCTGTGCTTTCGCTGGTCAATCAGGTCGCCGCGGGTATCGCGGCCGAGTTTCCGGACAAGCTGATCGATACGCTCGCCTACCAGTATACGCGCAAGGCCCCGAAGACCATGCGGCCCGAGCCGAACGTCATCATCCGGCTGTGCAGCATCGAGTGCTGTTTTGCGCATCCTTTTGTGGATTGTGACAGCGAAGAGAACAGATCTTTCGTGAAGGATGTCGAAGACTGGTCCAAGGTGTGCGACCGCCTGTGGGTGTGGAACTACGACACCTCATTCGCGAACTATTTCACGCCCTACCCGAACCTGCGCGTCCGCAACGACAACATCCGCTTCTACGCGGAGCACAACGTGAAGGGCATCTTTGAACAAGATGTGTATACGACGCTGAACGGCGAGCTATCGCCCTTGAGTGGGTACCTGAACGCGAAGTTCCTGTGGAATCCGGATTATGACGAGGACACGGCCATGGATGAGTTTCTCGATGGGGTCTATGGCAAGGCGGCCAAGCCCATCCGGAAGTACATCGATCTGCTCCACGACCGGGTTGACAAGAAGAACATCCACATGAACATCTGGATCGGGCCAGACCATGAAGTGCTAAACGATGCGGTCCTGAAGAAGGCCGACAAGCTGTGGGACCAGGCGGAGGCCGCCGTCAGCGACGATGCCGCGACACTCGAGCGCGTGAAGTGCGCGCGCCTCAGTGTGGATTTTGCGATCATCGAGCGCACCCGGGCGAAAGGCGTGGCCATGTACATGTACGATAAGGGCACCCACACGTCGATGCTGCGGCCCGATTTCGTGCGGCGTATCAAGGGTTTTCTGGACGTGGCGACCCGGAATGGCGTCACTAATCTGCGCGAACAAAACGGGTCGCTGGACCTCTACCGGCAGGACCTCGAGCAACTGCTTGCCGTCACGAACGAACAGCTCATCCCCGCTGCCAGCGTGCCCCAGAAGGCGGCGGGCCTGATGTTTTCGTACTACGAGGGCGCGTGGGAAGCCCTGCCGGACTTCGCGGGCCTCACGCCGGCCCGGTCGGGCATCGCGGGCACGATTGGCTGCGACGTCACCGAGCATCCGGAGCTGTTTGGGCTGGTATTCTCCGGGTACCTCAAGGTGCCTGAAGACGGCCTATACGCGTTCGCGTGCACGTCCAACGATGGCAGCAAGCTGTTCATCGCGGGACGCGAACTCATCAACCATGACGGACTGCACGGATCAACCAGCAAGACCGGGGCGCTTCCGCTTGCGAAAGGACTTCACCCAATCCAAGTGCAGTATTTTAATTCAGGAGGGAAATTCTCCCTCGAGATTCAGTATGAGGGGCCCGGCATCGGGCGGCAGCCTATTCCGGCCCCTGTACTGTGGCACGCGCCTTGAAGCGGTGCGGACCTCTTGTTACCCTTGACGACGAAAGGCGCGTCATCGCGTACGCGCATGGTGACAACACATGGGGCCGGACAGGCCCCAGAAGGCTGAGAGCATGGCAACAACAACCCTGCTGGGCGCTGACGTCGAGTTGGCCGGGGAGTTTGCGCGCAAACACCGGGAACTCGTGCAGGAGATTCACTCGGTAATTGTCGGTCAGGACCGCATCATCGGCGAACTGCTGACCGCGCTGTTTGCGCGCGGCCACGCCCTCATTATCGGGGTGCCGGGTCTTGCGAAGACGCTGCTCGTAAAGACCCTCGCGCAGACCTTGGGGTGGGACTTCAAGCGTATCCAATTCACGCCGGATCTTATGCCCTCGGATATCACCGGCACGGAGATTCTTCAGACCGATCCGGCCACGGGGCAGCGCGTGATGACGTTTGTGAAGGGGCCGCTCTTCGCCAACCTGATCCTGGCGGACGAGATCAACCGCACCCCGCCCAAGACGCAGGCTGCCCTCTTGGAGGCCATGCAGGAGTATACCGTTACCTCCGCCGGCCACACGTACCACCTGGCGACGCCGTTTTTCGTCATGGCCACGCAGAATCCCATCGAGCATGAAGGCACCTACCCGCTTCCGGAAGCCCAGCTCGATCGCTTCATGTTCAGCATTCATATTGGCTACCCGGGCCGTGAGGAAGAATTGCGCATCGTGGATGAAACGACCACCGCGGACACCCCGGCTGTGAGAACCATCTTCACCAAAGAAGAGGTACTCCAGTATCAAGCGCTAGTGCGGCGCGTGCCGGTGTCGCACCACGTGCTTGAATACGCGATCGACTTGGCCCGGGCGTCGCGCCCGGAAGTGGAAGGCGCGGATGCGTTCGTCAATGAGTACGTCGAATGGGGCGCGGGCCCGCGCGCGTCACAGTATCTTGTGCTCGGCGCGAAGACGCTCGCGCTCATGCGGGGCAAGCCCTCTCCTTCCTGCGATGAAGTGCGTGCGGTGGCGCCGCCCGTACTTCTGCATCGAATTTTGCCGAACTACAAGGCCACGGGTGAAGGAGTGACTCCGGCCCAGATTATCGCGCGCCTCCTGCGCACCGTGAAGGAGCCCGACTACAAAGGGAAGTAACCCTTATGGCCCAGCCTCCGCCTTTGCCTGTGAAAGCTCCCACACCCAAAGGGGTCCGTTCGGGCGCCCGAGAGTGGAAATACCTCAGCCCCGACGAACTTCGCAGCCTGAAGAACCTGCTGTTCGCCGCGCGCCTCATCGTGGAAGGGGCCTACGCTGGCCGGCACAAATCGCCATACAAAGGCTCGGCGGCGGAATTCGTGGACTATCGCGAGTACTACCCCGGCGATGAAATTCGCAGCATCGACTGGAAAGCCTATGCGCGCACGGACCGCTACTTCGTCAAACTCTTCGAGCGCGAAACCGATCTGAATTGCCACATCCTCGTGGATCGCAGCGCCTCCATGGGCTATGGCGGCAAGGAGTTCAACGCCTTCTTTCCCACGAAGGAACTGTCCAAACTCGAATACGCATCGTACCTCGCCGCTGCGCTTGCGTATGTTATGATTAAACAAGGCGACCGCGTAAGCCTGACCCTGTTTGACGAGAAGGTCAACGCGCACGTGGCGCCCGGCAGTACGTTTCCCCATCTCTACAGCATCCTGAACGTGCTCGAAAAGCAGCGGCCGGGACGCAAGACTTCCGTATCGCAGGTGCTGCGCGACGCCTATGCGTTGCACCGCAGACGCGGCCTGCTCGTGCTGGTCTCGGATCTCCTGGACGAGCCGGAGTCGATCTTCCAGGCCCTGGATATGTACCGGCACCGCCGCTTCGAGATCATCCTGTTCCACGTGCTGCACCGCTACGAGGTGGACCTGCCGCCGCTGGACAGCGTGAACTTCATCGATGCCGAGACGGGCGAAACCGTCACGTCGCGCCCTGCCGACATTGCCGAGGCCTATAAGAAGCAGTTGAATGCGTTCATCAACGGGATGGCTTCCTCGGCTCGTGCGCGCAACATCGATTACAACCTCGTGAACACGGCGACACCGTACCACGATGTCCTACAGAAGTATCTCCTGCGCCGGAGCACGCTGTAAGCATGGGATTCTGGAACATCGTCTTCACCAATCCCGCGTTGGCGGCGGCGGGTGTGGCGCTGTTTGTGCCGTACCTCGTCCACCTCCTGACGCGCCGGACGCCACGGCGGCTCGTCTTTCCCACGGTGCGCTTCATCCGCAAGGCGGAAGCAAGTCACTCGCGTCTGTTCCGCCTGCGCGACGTGCTGTTGTTGTTGCTGCGGACCGCATTCGTCTTGCTGATCTTCCTGGCGTTCCTGAAGCCTGTGTTGCGCGCGCAGGCCGCGCGCGGCGAGGAATCCGCGGGCCGCACCGTCACCGTTGTGCTGGATGCCTCCATGAGTATGGGCTATTCGGGAACGGGCTTCACCCCCTTCGCGCGCGGGCAACTCGCGGCTACACGCATAATCGACCGCCTGGGTCCGGCGGATGTGGCCAACGTCATTGTGGCCGGGGGCTCGCCCGCAACCTCCTTCGAAACTCCGGCCTCCAACGCGTATCACTTGAAGCGGGACGTGCAAGCGGCGTCGGCGACGCTCGCACGCGCCGATATCGATGCGGCGATCGCCGAGGGGGTCCGCCAGTCGGAACTCAGCGAGCGCCACAAGCCGGTGTTCTACTTCGTGTCGGATTTCCAACGCACGAATTGGGCCTCGGTGGATTTCGCCCGTCTGCCCGAAGACGCCGAGACGGTCTTCGTCCCCGTGAATGAAGCGCGGCCATGGAACCTCGCAATTACGGAGATCACCGTGGAACCACCTGCTCCGGTGGTTACCGAGGACATCGAGATTGCCTGCACGATCGCCAATTACGGCGGCGCCCCGGAAGAGATTCCAGTTACCTTGAGCCTGGAGGAGGCGGGTACCGAGAGCGAAGGGCAGGAACCGCCCAGCCGCAACACGCTGGAACGGCGCATCAGCGTGCAGCCCGGAGAATCGGCGACTGCGAGTTTTCGCGTTCGTCCACGCCAGAGAGGCGTTTTTGAAGGCTCGGTCCGAATCGCGGAAGATGGACTCAGCGCCGACAATACGCGCTACTTCACCTTGCGTATAACCGACCGGGTAGATGTTCTGCTCGTGACGGAGCAGCAGGCCGATGACGAACGGTCCGCGGTGCACTTCCTCGCGCGTGCCATGGAACCGCTCGCACGGAATGACACGCTTGGAACGCTTCGGATTTCCATCGTGCCGCAGGCGGCCTTCACGCCTGAACTGGCAGCGAGCGCCCAGTTGACCGTACTCGAAGAGCCGGGGCCCTTTACCGAGGTCATGGCGAAGGCGCTCACCCAGTATCTCAGGGACGGTGGCGCCGTGCTGTACGTGCTGGCCCAGGCTGCGGATGGCGTGAATCTCCAGATGATGGAGGCAGCCACACAACGCGCGCTCCAGTTGCCGTTTTCGCTTGACGGCGTGATTGACTACGGGGCTTCACAGCCGATGCCGACGTTTGCGGTCATCGCGGAGGCCAATTTCGATGAACCCATGCTACGCCGTTTTCGGGAAAACGATGACCTGGGCGCAGCCCACTTCACACGTGTGCTTGCCACGGAGCGCATCGGCGGGCAAGGCCAGGTCCTCATGCGGTACAACGACGGCAACATCGCCCTGGCCCGCAGCTCCTATGGGGCGGGCACCCTTCTTTTGTGCAACATGGACGTTTCGCGCGAAGGCAGCGATCTGGCCCGCAAGACCGTGTTCGTGCCCTTCGTACATGAGCTACTGAAAGGCATGCGCCCGAGCGAAGGCGCGGCCCGCGCATCGCTTGTAGGCCAGCCCGCCAGCGCACCCACGGCTCTGTCGGACGATGGCGGCGACGTGTTGTTTACGAATCCCCTGGGCGAGGCCGTCACCGCCACCATCTCAGGCCAAGGTGAACAAACAACCGCCCTGTTCGCACAGACACCCGTGCCTGGATTCTACCGTTTGCGCGAAGGCGGCCGGACGGCCGGCGTGGCCGCGGTCAATGTCGATGCGCGCGAAAGCGACCTGAGCGTCCTGTCAGAAGAGCAATTGCAGGAACTGGTCCGCGCATCCCGGAGGACCTTCGCCTCCATCCCCGGGAACGACCCCCAGACACTGGAGCAGTTCCTGGAGGGGCTGCCGGTGTGGCCTTGGCTCCTGCTTGCCGCGCTTGTGGTATTTGGTATCGAGCAGGCCTTGCTTCTGGTCTTGAGGCGCTAACCATGCCGTGGAACCTGACATTTGATCCGGCATTCCCCGTCCCGGCCATCGCGGGGCTCGGTGCGGTGCTGGCAGTGCTTGTGGTCTTGGCCTACAAGCGGGCCGAAGGCCGTGCCGGCTGGATACGCCGCACCCTGCTCGCGACCATTCGGCTCACCGCATTGCTCGGACTACTCCTCGTCCTCCTGCGTCCGATGCGCGCGGAACCCGTGCAGGCCCAAGGCGCCAAGCCGGTATTCGCGATCGTCACGGACAACTCGGCCAGCATGCGCACGCCGGATGCCGCCGGCGAGCCCCGGTATAGGGCCGTCGCAAACGCCCTGACGAACTCCAAGGAGGCACTGCTTACCGGGTTGGCTTCCCGGTACGACGTGCGATTCTTCACCTTCGCAAAGGAAGCGCGCGAAGTCTCCCTCGACAAGATTCTGGACCCCGCGGAGCCTCAAGGTACCGCGACCGATCTGAACGAGGCTTTGATCCAAAGCACCGGTTCGATCGCTTCGCACCCGGTGGCGGGCATGCTCCTAATCTCCGATGGCCGCGATAACGCCGGGGGCAATCTCGAGCAAGCCGCGATTCACCTTAAGGGCACGCGGACTCCCGTCTGGACGGTTCCCGTGGGCAGCGATACCCAGACGAAGGACCTCTTTGTGACAGCGCGCCTGAGCCAGAACTTCCTTTTTGTGAAGCAGCCAGCGTCGTTGAAAGTCAGCCTGTCGCAATCCGGTTATAGCGGCTTCTACGCGAAGGTCAACCTGTACCGGGAGGATGAATATGTAGGAGCGCAGCAGGTCATGCTGAAGGGGAACGCCGTTTCCGTGGACTTCCCCGTCCAGGAGGACGCCAAGGGCGTGTTCCGCTACGCGGTTCGCGTGGACCCGCTTCCCGACGAGGCGGACACGGGAAACAACTCCCGCACAGTTTTCGCGCGGGTGGTCGATGAAAAGAGCCGGGTGCTCCTGGTCGAGGCCAAACCGTATTGGGACAGCAAGTTTCTCTTGCGCGCCCTGCAAAAAGACCCCAATCTCGAAGTCACTTCGGTGTTCCAGCTTACCCCGGACAAGGCCTTCGCGATCGCGGAGAAGCCCGGCAGCGACCCGGCCACCAAGGCTACGGTGACGCAAGGCGTGCACTTGCCCGCCAGCAAGGACGAACTCTATCGATACGACTGCCTCATCTTCGGGAAGGACATCGACACCCTGCTTTCGTCGGAACAGCTTGCGCTCTTGCGCGCCTACCTGATCGATCGCGGCGGCAGCATCGTGTTCTCGAGAGGCCGTGCCTACGAGCAGGACAATGCCGTGCTCTCGTCATTGGAACCGGTGGAGTGGAGCGACGAAACCCTGCGGCATGCGCGCATCGAACTCACACCCGAGGGACTGGACAGTCCTCTCTTCGCATTTGGAAGGCCGTTGGCGCCCGATCTGATCCTGCGTGAGCTGCCCGACCTCGTCAGCATCACGAAAGTCGAAAGTGAGAAATCGCTGTCCGTCATCCTGGCGCGCGTCGCGCAGCAGGAGGAAGGAAGCGAGGCGTTGGGCGCGCAGGTTGCGGCGATTTCCTACCAGCGGTTCGGGCGTGGCAAGGTCATGAGCATCGGGACGGCCGGCCTCTGGCGCTGGGCGTTCATGCCGCCTGCCTTGGCAGAATACGACGACATCTACCAGCGATTCTGGAGCCAGATGATCCGTTGGCTCATCTTCGAGTCCGATTTCCTTCCCGGCCAGGAAATCTCTTTCCGCACCAGCCAGTACGCCTACAATGTAGGCGAGCGCGTTCTGTTTAGCGTACGAACTCAGTTCGTGGACCAACAGGACTACAGCCCCGAGGTGACCGTGAAGGCGCCCGATGGTTCCACCAGCCAAATCGCCTTGAGCCCAGATGACGAGGCGCCCGGCACCTACTCCGCCCACTATCAGCCCGAGAAGGAGGGCGAATTCGAGGCGACGCTCCGCAGCACCGTCGGTGAACCGAGGGAAGCCTCTGAGCGGTTTACAGTTTACGCGGATAGCATTGAAAGTAGATTCGTCGCCGCCAACCCGGATGCCTTGCAGCGGATCTCGCATACCACCGGCGGAGATACCTTGACGCTCGACCAGCTTTCTGAGGTTCCGCAGTTGGTCGAGGCTTTTGAGAGGGCGGCTCGCAAAGAGCAAAAGCCCACGGACGCCTGGGACACCATGGAGGTTTTCAGCGCGCTGATCGGTCTCTTAGCGTTGGAATGGCTCGCCCGCCGCAGGACCGGTCTCGTGTGATAGAGTAGAGATGGTGACGATACGACCCTATTTCGGAAGACAGGCATCAGGCCGCGCTTCATGACCAGTGACGTATTAACTCTCGAGCAGAAACTGCACGCGTTCGCGTTGTTGCGCCGCCGCCGCATCGGCAAGCTCGCAGTGGTGCGCGCGCTGTGGACCGCCGTGCTCGGCGCGCTGATCCTGGTCTATGCTGACCTGCTGTTCATCCTGCCCGCGCAGATACGCATCATGCTGGCCGCGTTGTACCTTGTCCTCGTCTTTGCCGTGGCTGTGGGCACCTATCGCTCCCAGGTCCGTTCGCGCTCGGAAAGACGGCTCGTGGCCCGCCTGGTGGAGCAAGGCGCGCCCAACCTCGACAACGACCTCATCAATGCCATTGACTTCGAAGAAGTCCTCAGCGGGCCCGTGCGCCCCGAGGTTTCCAGTGAGTTGATGTCGCATGAAATCTCCCTCGCCGCCGAGAAGACCTCCATCATTGAGAGCACCGACACCCTGCGGCCGCCAACCCTCCGTACGGAATCGAAACTCCTCCTGGCGCTAATCATCGCGGCCGCCACCGTGACGTTTCTTTTCGCGGGGGTCTTCGCCGCCATCGTGCCGCGATATCTGGAACCGTGGGGGGACCATCCCCCGTACAGTCCAACTTCGCTGATCGTGGACCCTGCCGGCGTGACGGTCGAGTATGGGTCCAACCAAGTCATTCGCGTGGCCGCAGGCGGAAGAAAGCCGGCCGAGATGAGTCTTGTCCTGGAGAATGAAGAGGGCGAGCGCGTGGGCGAGATGGCCATGCTGGACGCCGGAGACGGAACGTTCTACCAGACGATTCAGAACGTGCAGAACAGCCTCGTCTACTACGCGAGCATTCCGCGCGGCCGCAGCAAGCGCTATCCGCTGACCTTGAGCAAGATCCCGCGCATCGATTCCGTGTCGGTGACCTACACGTATCCCGAGTACACAAACCTGCCTTCCAAGTCCCGCCTGCTGGCGAAGGACAACGCGACCCTCGCGGGTTACGCGGGCACCAAAGCGCGGTTGGAGTTCACGTCGAATCGTCCGTTGAAAGGCGGGCCCGTGTCCCTGGGGCAGAGGCAGCTTGCGCTCACGCCGAATGCTGAAAGCACCACGGCGAGCGTGGAGTTTCTGCTGGATGAGGGGGACTCCATTTCGGCCAAACTGCTGGATGTGGAAGGTATCGAGAGCAGCGACGCGTTCAAGGGAATGATCGAAGTCCTGCCTGACAAGCGGCCCGAGATCGCCTTCGTGTCGCCGGGCAAGCACGCCTTCGCAATTCCGGACGCCAAGATCCCGCTGGTCCTGGAAGCGCGCGACGACCTGGGTCTGAAGAACATCTCGTTGTACCGCAATCTGAATGCCTCGCCCGACGATCTCAAGGAGATCTACCAGGGCAGCGGCTCCGAGATATTCACCAGCGTGACCGAGATGCTGGATCTCGGTGACCTCGGTGTGAGGCCTGGCGACATCATCGAGTATTACGCAACGGTGACGGACACCCTGCCCACAGCGCCTCAGACGGCGGCCACGCCGGCCTACCAGATCGCCATCATTTCCGCCGAAGCCTACCGCGATTTCATGCAGGAGCAGATGACCGCGGACGATCTCAAGGAGAAGTACGACGCGATGCTCTCCCGGATCGAATCGATCGCCGCGGCCCAGGAGAAGCTGGAAGCGGAAACACGCGCCCTGCAGGAGCGCATGACGCAGAGTGGAGAACTCACCCCCGGTGAGCGCCGTACGTTGGAGAAGGCGCGCGAAGGCCAGGCAGACCTCGCCGCGCAGGCGTCGAAGCTCGCCGAGGAGATGCGTGCACAAGCGCAAGACCCTGCTGTCTTCGATATTGAAGAGGACTACAAGAAGTCGTTGCAGGAGTTCGCCGAACACCTGGAACAGGCCCAGAAGGAGATGATGGCGGGACAGGAGCGCATGAGCGAGGCCGAGACCGGTAAGGGCGAAGCCGGCCAGCAAGCGCTGGCCCAGGCGCAGCAGCATCAAGAGAACGCACTGGAACAACTAGGCCGCACTTCGCAGGAGTTTCAGGAGCAGATACAGCAAGCCAATGAAGACCTGCAGAACATCTACAAGCTGCTCAACGATGTGGAACAGTTCAAGCAGTTGTATGGCAGCCAGCAGATGCTGGAGCGTCAGGCGCGGACATACAAGGACGTGCAGAGTCCCGATCTGGACCAGCAGATTCGCATGAAGGAGTTGGCGGAGGCGCAACAGGAGATCCGTGAGGCGCTCGAGCAGATTCGCGACCAACTACGGCAGCACGCCGACGAAGTCGAAAAGGACTATCCCCAGGTTGCCGAAGATGCCCGGGGCATTGCCGACGGCATTGAGACCCTGCAGATTCCCGGCACCATGGATAGCGCTTCCGGAAACCTCAATGCCGCCAAGGCGCCCGCCGGCCACGCAGACGCGAAGAAGGCGCTGGAGGATCTGGAATCCATGATCGCGTTCTGCAATGCGGCCCAGGGCGAGGGCAGCAGCCAATGCGAGCTGCGCTTGAAGGTGCAGATGTCAATTGACCCCGGCAATACGCTGGGGCAGCTCTCGAAGAGCCTGGGGAAGAGCGGTTCTTTTCCGGGCATGGGCGCGTCGGGGCAAGGGGGCGGCATGGCGTCGAGCTCTGTTCCGTTCGACCTGTATGGGTCTGAATCCTTCGGAAAGGCGCAACCGAAAGAGAGCCGCGCGAGCGCGGTGCGTGCCCATGATACACAAGCAGCGCCCGAGGCGTCGGGTGGCATGGCAGGTAGTTTCGAGGAACTGGCGACCACGAAGAGCGACACCCTCGCGATGGATGCGGGCAGCGGAGAGCACGTGGTCGAGGAGTACCGGGCTCTGATTGAGGCCTATTTCCGGAGCCTGGCTGAGGAGCAGCAATGAGAATCCCGCGAATGATACAGGTTGCGGTACTTGTGACGGCGGGCGCCGCCCTCCTGGGCGCCGCGGATACGGCCGCGCCTTCGCGCGACGATTTGGTCCAGTGCGCGAATCTGATTTACGCCGGATCGAGATCCTCGCGGTGTTTCAGCGCGAAGTTCCTGGATGAAGTCCGCGACGTGACCCAGGTCGATGCCGATTCCGACTTCACTCCGGTCAAACTCTCGGCCGAGGCGGTGTTCAATTATCCCTTCGCCGTGATGACCGGAGAGGGCGAGTTCACACTGTTTGAAGAAGAGCGCACCATGCTCAAGTCCTACCTGACCCGGGGCGGCTTCCTCCTCGCGTCCGCAGGCTGTTCATCGCGCGAGTGGGACCGCTCGTTCCGGCGCGAATTCAAGGCGATCTTCCCAGATAAGGAACTACACAAGATTCCCATGGAGCATCCCCTGTTCAAGACCGTGTTCAACATCGAACGCATCAACCTGAAGAACGGCGGGACGACCCTCCTGGAAGGACTCGAACTGGACGGCCGCATCGTCCTGATATACTCCTCCGAAGGCCTGAATGATACGGGCAACGTGCAGGGGTGCTGTTGTTGCGGCGGAAACGAAGTGAAGAATTCCAAGGACGTCAACACCAACATCATCACGTACGCATTGACCCATTGAGCACCACATGAAAATCGCGCGCATCAGCGGCGCATCGTGCGCCATTCTAATCACTGGAGTCTTCGTAGCCACCGTTGTTGGCGCGGGATGTACTCCGGACGCCACGCCGGCCGCCGCGACTGAGCCGCCGGAGGCCTTGTCCGTCTTCTACACCTGTGATATGCGCGGCCATATCAGCCCGTGCAACTGCGTGCAGGGCGTCGCGGGGGGGATCGCGCGAAGAAAGACGTATCTCGATTCCAAGCGAACCGCGGACGCCATTCTGGTTGACGCGGGGGATGTCACCGCAGGTCCTCGGGAGTGGGAGATTCTGGAGCTGGAGTACATCCTCAAAGGCTATGCTGCCATGGGGTACGATGCCGTCAACGTGGGCGCGCGAGAGGCCTCGCTTTCAGCGGAACAACTGTGCACCCTGCGAGACGGCCATGCCTTTTTGATATCAGCAAACGTGCGAGACGAGGCAGGCGAGCGAATCTTCCCGGCGTTTCGTGTGAAAACCCTGAGCAATGGATATCGGGTGGGGATAGTTGGAATCGTAGAGAGCACGATTCCGCCCGATGAACTCGGCGCGGGCGTTCAAGTCACGGCCCCAGCCGAGGCGCTGGCGGAAGTACTTCCCGAAGTCACGAAAGCCAGCGACCTGATAGTCCTTCTGGCCTTTGTGGACGAGACCTCGATGAAAGCTTTGGCGGAACGTTTCTTCGAAGTGGATCTCATCATTGGTGGCGATGTGGAGCAGCCCACCGGAACGCCCCTTCAGGTGAATCGCTCGCATATTGCCTACGTGACCGACAAGGGAAAGTCCGTGGGGTGGTTGGATCTTCGCTTCGTGGATGGGCAGGCGGTCGTCGCGGATAGTTCGACGACGCTGCTCTTGGAGGACGTACCCGACGACCCCGCCATGGCGAAACTGGTGGATGAACTGCGGCTGAAACAGGTGGAGCGCAATTATCCCATCGAGAAGGACGACGAGGAGGGCCTTTCGCGTGTTTCCAGCGGTGGCTGAGCGAACCCGGCGACTGATTTCTCGCGTGGCGTTTCTCTGCGCGATCGCGGTGTGCCCAGTTTTCGCACAGCCCGAGCCCTCCACCTTGTGGTTCAATTCCTATGATGAAGGCATCGCCGCGGCCAAGTCCGAAGGCAAACCCGTGCTCATCGATTTCGTCGCGGAGTGGTGCGTTTGGTGCAAGAAGATGGACGAAGACGTGTATTCGAACCGGGAAATTGCGCAGGGGCTCGCCGAGTTTGTGTGCGTTCGCGTTGATGTGGAAAAGGATCCCCGCGTCGCCCTGGCGTACGATGCCGGAACGCTTCCCCGAACCATCTTCCTCAATACCCACGGACAGATCATGGTCGATCGATCCGGTTATCTGCCTCTGGAGGTCTTTCAAGACGCATTGGCGGACGCGCGTGCGGGTGCGCGCACCAAACTGAATGCCAATGTGGCCCCCGTCGTGAAACCCATCGAGACCCCCGCGCAGGTGGTGGAACGCGCGCTGCAGGAGGCGGTCGTACAGGGCAAAGACGGACTTCTGGAACTGCTATCGCATCCGGACCCAGCGGTGCGCGCCGAAGCGGAGAAGCGAATCGCCTCCGACAGTGCTTCCGCCATACCCGCCCTGGTCCGGGGGCTTTCCGATACCTACCTTGGGACGCGGATCGCGTCGCTCCGCATGCTGGCAACTCTTGGTGTCACGCCCGTGCCCTTTGACCCTTGGGCGTCCCGGGAGACGCGCTTGGCGGCCGCGGCCGAATGGGAACGCTGGCTGGCCGCGCAACCCGCGAAGGCGGCGGAGGCGGAAGGACCGCCGGCAGCATCGAAGAACCCTTCAACAAGCCCATAGAGCGCAACACCAGTACCGTCCGCTGCCGGAATTCTAGACCCAACGAAGAGACAGGCGAGGGCGCCTGTCCCACACGTCCAACTCGTGACCACCGTTTGCTTAGAACTTCTGGGCCCCATGGCAAACCGAGGACCGGAAGAAAGGGCACCACTGGGCATGGCAAGCGCGTGTGGCGCCCTCGCCTGTGCTCTTCACATACCCCATCTGTGGTCATGCGGCAAGTCTTGAAGGCATTGCGCCAACCGGCGGCTTGAAGAAGAGACAAACACCTTCGTGCCTGCGCGCGTGTGGCGCCCTCGCCTGTGGTCTTCACGTCTTCCCACGCACAAAAGCGAAACGGCGCTGGCGTGCTCCCCGTCCAGCGCCGTTCCTATCAATCAAACGAAGTGTAACACCTCCGATTGAAGCGTGAGTTTGTTATGCCGACATCGCCTTGGCCACATCCGCCTTTGCATTCGTGCCGATCGGCCGCAAATCGAACTTCTCCTGCAGCACGGCGAGTACATTCGGCGACACAAACGCGGGCAGCGCGGGGCCCAGCACGATGCCCTTCACGCCGAGGTGCAACAGGGTGAGCAGCACGGCGACGGCCTTCTGCTCGAACCAGGAAATCACCAGGGTCAGGGGCAGGTCGTTGACACCGCACTTGAACGCATCGGCAAGCGCCAACGCGACCTGGATCGCGCCGTACGCGTCGTTGCACTGTCCCATGTCGAGAAAACGCGGAAGCCCTGCCACCGTGCCGTAGTCGTAGTCGCGAATGCGGTACTTTCCGCAGCCCAGGGTAAGGACAATGGAGTCGTCCGGTGTGTTCTGCGCATACTGCGTGAAGTAGTTGCGGCCCGGCTCCGCGCCGTCGCACCCACCAATCAGGAAGAAGCGCCGCACCTGGCCCGACTTGACCGCGGCGACCACCTTGTCGGCAATCCCGAGGATCGTGGTGTAGTGGAAACCGACCGTTGACATCTTGGTTTCCGTCGGCGTGAGCGGGCCTATCTCTTTTGCACGCTTAATGACGGCCGAGAAGTCGTTGTTCTTGATGCACGCGGCGCCCGGCACCGCCGTGGCGCGCGTCGTGAAGAACCTGTCCAGATACGTGTTCACCGGGCTGGGGATGAGCACGCAGTTCGTGGTCGCCAGGATAGGCCCGCCGAAGGCTTCGAACTCCATGCGCTGCTTTTGCCAGGCGCCGCCGTAGTGACCGGCGAGATTCGGGTGGTTGTGAAGCGAGGGATACATGTGCGCGGGCAGCATCTCGCCATGCGTATAGACTTTGATGTCGGTGCCTGCGAGCTGATCGAGCAGGTCCTTGAGATCGACCATGTCGTGCCCGGTGATCAGGATGCCGGGTCCCTCTTGAATGCCTTCCACGACTTCCGCCGGCGCGGGCGTTCCAAACGTCTCCACGTGTCCGTCATTGAGCATCTGCATCGTCCGCAGGTTCATGCGGCCGCACTCCAGGACCATTTCCAGCAGCGAGCCCATGTCGAAATTCACGTTTGTGACCGTCGCGAACAAGGCCTCTTCCACAAAGGCGTCTACTTCAGGGTCCACCTTGCCGAGCCGGCGCGCATGGTGTTTGTAGGCACACATGCCCTTGAGGCCGTAGAGGAGGATTTTCTGCAAGGACTCGATATCGGGATTCTTCCCGCAGAGCCCCGATTCGCGGCAGGCGATACCGTCGGCTGTCTGTTCACACTGGTCGCAATACATCGCGCTCATGAAAATTCATCCTTTCTGCTGCTGGTACGGAGACTCGCCACCCACAGTGCCTCGCTGCTGCTTAACCCTGGCCTAACAGGCATGACCGACACGGCATTAACGAGAGATTGTCGAGTTATGAGCAAGATTCGCGCCAGAAAGGGTATTCATGCTGCATATTTGTAAGTTACGCTATTATATTGGTTTAAGGAAATACTCCTAAGAGAATGTGAAAACTAAACATGTATGAGTGACTTTTCGGCGGGACATATGTGCTCAGGGCATCTGTGTTCAGTCGAGGCAGGTTTACGAACCCGGCTATCGCCTTGCGCCCTTCAAGGCTTGGCTGGGCGTCCTACACATCGCAGGGCTCGGTCTGGATAGTCCGTCCAAACTCCGTCCGCGCCATACACGTCGAGGAAGGTCCGGACCTCGTCTTCGAAAGACGTGTATGAGGCGGGCACATCGTCCACGCGAAAGGTGTAGACATGCACCAGCAATCCCGCGGCGTGGGCGCGGGCGACGGCGGCGGGGTCCTTCTCGATGGCGGCTTTTGCGGGACCGACACCTTGGGCGTATTCCGCGATGCGTTTCAAACCTTCCTCGCTCAGCATCGCGGCGGCATCGTCACCCGAGCCCATGACCTGGATCTGGGGCAGATCCGACTTGAGTTCAAGGCGCATGCGCTTAAGGCATTCCGCCTCGAAGCACTGTATGAAGATCCTCGCGTGCGGACCCGTGTAGCCGTAGCGCGCGAGGATCTCCAGGAAAGCCGTCTCCATGGGCAGCCCCGCGGCCCGGTGCCAGGCGGGCTGCTTCAGCTCGGGATAGATGCCCGCCGTGCGCCCCGTGGACGCGTTGAGTCCTCGGATGAGCTGGAGGAACTCTTCAAAGGTCGGGACCTCCATCCGCGGGCCTGTCTTCGGAAAGCGCCCCTCGACTCGCTCATGCGCGCTGAGGCGTTTGATTTCCTCGAGCGTGAAATCCGCGGCATACCACTTGCCGTCCTCGCGATGCCGATCGGGAAAGACCTCCTCCACGTTGGTGGTGGCTTCGAGGTGGATGTCGTGCAGGCAGATGAAGACCTTGTCTTTCGTCAACACCAGGTCCGGCTCGATGTAGTCCGCGCCGAGGGCGTACGCGTAGGAGTACGCCTCCAGCGTGTGCTCCGGCAGGTAACCGCTGGCGCCCCGGTGGGCGATGATAGTCTTGTTGGGGGCGGCTTCCCCGGCGATCGCGAATGTGGGCACGAGCACGCAAGCAATGAGGAGAATCAGGCGAGGCATCATGGCGGTACTCCGTTCAGGCTTCCGAACACAGGCGTCCACTGTGCCTGATTCCATCATGAGGGGGCAAGGGCGCTACTGCGTGAGCTGGTATTGGCAGAGCGCTTCCAGGACAAAGGCCGTGGTCAGCGCGGAAGAGGCCCAATGCACTTCCTGGCCGCCGTAGAGGTGCGCGACGAAGAAGACCCCCTCGTCCCAGCAGCCGCGCGCGGGGTCCTGTTCGCGGAGCAGGTATTCGACGCCTTTCTCGACGAGGTCCGTGTCGCGTCCTGCGTTCAGCAGGGTGAGCAGGGCAAAGGCCGTATTCAGATGCGGGTCGCCCAAGTCCCAGAAGACCGTCCCGTCCGGACGTTGGATGGCCTCGTCCTCCAGGTCGTCCGCCAGGATGTCTACGGCGGGGGCGAGTCCGGGAACAGGCCCTTCGCGATAGGCGCGTGCCACGCAATAATGAAAGACGTAGCTTTGGGGATAGTAATCGCTGATATCGCGCCACTGGTCCCGGTGCAGGCCTTGTTGCACGGCGTCATTGATGAGTGCGACCGCTTCGTCGAATCCGGGTGTGGACGTCTTCCCGTAACGGGCCAGCGCGTGCAGCACGTTGGCGTTTACGACGAGGTCGATATCGTTGGGGACCGTGTCATCCGGCGGGTCCTTGTACATGAGCCATGTGAAGAAGGCGCCGGTCGCATCCGGCAGCCACTCCGGATCGAGACGCCGCGGCACCACGCCCGTGTCACGCCAATCCGCGAAGAACTGCTCGAAGGCGACGGACGCGCCCGGCCCGCCATCCAACTGGAAGTCATCCAGCATCGCCGCGTACGTGGTCGCGGTGACATCCGCGTCAGCGGGAATGGCCAATTCGTGCGGGAAGAAATCGAAGTTGAGCGGCGTCCGGTTGCCCGTGAGGATGGGACCCTGAAAGATGTCCAGGATGGCCTCCTGCACCGGGGTATTCGTTGCGGCCGGATCGGGATCGTAGGGCCAGAACCCGAAGGTGCCTGCATCCGGCGCGGCCGGGTCCGACTCGAAACGCAGCAGGCATTCCATCGCGCGTTTCCGCATAAGGCGCGCATCGTCCACGTCGGCTTGGGAGAGGCCGAGCGCGTCGGCCGTGTCCTCGTTCACTTGCGCCAGCGAGTGATACACGAAGGCGACTACAAACGGGCTCACCTCGGGAATGCGCAGCGGCTGGAAATGCCGGAAGTAGAATACCTGCGGCCAATTGCCTTCGTAGTCCATGCGTTTGCCTTGGCCCAAGCGCTGCTCATCGGCGGCCGTGGTCTGCGTGGTGCTGAGGAAAGTCAGGGCACGCTGTACTGGACTGGGCGCAGTGGGACACCCGGTGAGGAACACCGCGAGACAGCACGAGAGAATTCCGGTCCGCGTACGGCCTTGCATGCGCCGCGGCCTCCATCGTCACCAGTGACAGAGCCATTCTAGCAGGAAGGCGGGTCCCCGGCCATCACGCGCCAAGCCTCACGGGGTCGCCTAGACCAAACGAAGATCCTGTCCGCAGATGCCGCAGATGGACGCAGATGACCCAGATGAACGGAGATAAATGCAAATGGACGCAGAGGAATGCAGAGGAACGCGAATGGACGCCAATGAACGCGAATGAACACGGATGAACACGGATGAGCTGGATGAGGTGGGGAGGCAACACCGCAGGTACTTCCCCTCTTGCGGCCTGAAGGGCCAACACCATACGAGCCCAGGGCAGACCACGCCCGCGGCGTGGCCTGGGTAAACGACGCCCCCTCCCGATCTTGAGCGCTGAAGGTGCGGCACAAAGTACATCGCAAACAAGCGGGGGAGAAGCTCTCTTGTCGCTGATGGTAAGTATCGACGCCATCGTTAAGAATCAAGAGTTGTTTGTCCACAGATTGCACAGATTTTCACCGATTTGAATACAAGAGATGCGGCCAAGATCGCGACAAGAATTCAGAGGTCTGAACACGAATGATGCAGTTTCACCTAGAGTTGAAGACAGGAGAAGAGGGTGAGTTGGATTCATCCACGCCTTACCCCGTGCTCCTGTGTCCCCGTGGTCAGATCTGAGAGGAGTCTTCAACCGCGGGGACACAGGGAACACGGGGAAATGCAATGTAGTCGAATTGGTGTCCGTGTCCCTGATGCGGCGGATGAAAAGATGCCGTCTCTTCCAGTACAATCTCTTTCGCCAGCCGGCCCCGCGGAGGGTTAGGATAATTGGTAATCCACCGGTCTTGAAAACCGGCGCCTTCGGGCTTGGGGGTTCGAGTCCCCCACCCTCCGCCATCTTTCCATTCATCCCAACCGCCCCGGCCCGTTTCTCGCAATCACTTCCGTAGGTACGCTATCGTTTGGGGACAGAAGGGAAATGGTGTAATGAAGAAACCGCCCGCTGCGGGCGCGGAAGGTGTCGCGCAGTCCGGCATCAGCGGCGGATGGATCTTCGAAGTGCGGCGGTGAGCGATCAGACCTCACGAGTCGTCCGAAGTTGTGCAGCCTTTGGGTGGAGGTTGACATGAGTATAGCACACTATGTTGTTTTGCTGGGCACTCTGGTTTTTGCCGGGATTCTCATCTGTCGCGCGCTTTCCAGTGGCAGCAAGTCGGAGGACGCTCTCGCGGACGCCGAGCAGCGGATGCGGGACGCGGGGCACCCAGTGACACTGGAAGAGCTGAACGCCTACTACCCGGAAGTGCAGCGCGACCAGAACACGGCCCTTGTATATGGCCAAGCGGCAACCTTGCTGGAGTCTGCCGATCCCGGCCGGGAACGAACCAATTCACTTTTTGAACGGCTGAAGGACGCGGAGGCAACGACGCCAATTGCGGCGGAGCTACTTCGGGAGATTGAATCACATCTGAGTGCGTGTGGTGGCGTATTGTCTGCACTGGACCAGGCCCTGGCGCTTCAAGAATCCCGATACCCCGTTGATCTGCGGCGTGGCTTCAGCAGCGACTTAGACTACTTGGCGCCGCTACGCTCGTGTTGGCGACTTGAAGCGCTTCGCGGCGCCCTCGCATTGTCCAGGGGACAGTCCAGTGATTTCGTGCAAAGCCAACTCAGCATGCTCCACATTGCGGGCTCCCTGCGCAACGAACCGCTGATTCTCTCTCAGTTGATACGCATCGCCGGCCATGTAGAAGCGTCCATTATGCTCGCTGCGGGCCTTAGCCGACACTCTCTGACCATCGGCGAACTGAAAGCCCTGGAAATCGCATATGAGGACTCCCTTGCGCAAGACGCTTTTGCCCGTGCATACGCGGGAGAGTTGTGCTTTGTGAATAGCGGACTCTCCAGACTAGGTGGAGAAGGGTTCGATGCCGACACCCCGGAAATGGCGGCGCTACGTGAATCGGCTCTAAAGACAGGCGCACCGATCGGTAATCGGGAATACTCAATCCGCGAGCAAGTCGTCTTCATCGAATTCTTGGGGCCATTCGCCAATGCGTCAGATCTGACGTGGCCGGAGAGAATGAAGCTGGGGCGCGAGGTCGAAACAGTTGTGTGGAAGCTCCCCAACAGCCATGTGGACGCCAAGGATTCACTCCCGCAGCTACTTCGAGCGGTCCAGGCTTTTGGGCGCGAAGTCGCCATGTTGTGTACAGCACGCGTCGCCTTGGCCGTCGAGTGCTTCCGCGCGGACGCCGGCGCGTTGCCCGACGACCTGAGCCAGCTTGTCCCGAAGTATCTACCGGCGCTCAACGCAGACCCCTTTGATGGCCAGCCGCTTCGCTACAAGCGCTTAAGTAATGGCTACCAAGTCTACAGCGTCGGCGAGGATCTCAAGAATGACGGCGGCCGCCAGGCGGAACGCTCTGATTTCGGCTTCCTTGGTGACTGGGTCTTCGAGGTGCGGCGGTGAGGGGCGCGAGGTGATCTGGAAGCGAAGAAAGCAGACTGGCAAGCGCCGCGACACGTGGTTCAGCGGCGCGGGGTGCGCGGCGGCCGGGGGAGTACTGTTCCTCATCGGGCTGTGCCTGTATTTGGCGCTGGGTCACATTCTGGTGCGTTCGACGGAGAAGAAGGTGGCGAGGCTGGAGCAACAGATCCGCGACGCCGGGCAGCCGCTCACGCTGGAAGAGTGGGACGCCTATTACCCCGCCGTGCCGGATGAGGAGAACGCGGCGTTGATTTATCAGCAGGCGTTTGTGCAGTTGGAGGAGGCCGACCCGCGCGGCGAGATTGGCGCTGCCTTAGACGCAAGACTCTGGGCTGTCCGCCGCGAAGATGAATCGTTGCCTTCGCTGCGGGGGGAAATGGCCGCATTTCTGGTGGAATGTGAAGAGGCGTGCGCGCTACTCGACACGGCGGCCACGATGGCTAAGGCGCGTCATTCACTCGATCATGATACGTTTGATGCGAGCTATCACGACCGCCAGCGACAATTGCTGGCCTGCGCTAGACTTGAGACAATTCGTGCAGCCGATGAGATTCTGGAGGGACGCCAAGATCAATTCGTTAAACGCCAGGAGAGCATCATCCGTATAGGAGATTCGCTGCGAGAAGAGCCGATATCTTCCTCGCTGGCGGTTCGCGCTGCGATCCGTGTCGTGCAGTTGAAATGCGTTGCGACAGGTCTGAATCTCGCCTACCTCTATCCAGAAACCTTGACGGACTTGGAGAAGTTCTACCAGGAGCCTAATGATTCTGGGTTGGTGGTTCGCAGTCTGGCAGGCGATCGATGTCTCTTATTGGCGCGCCACAGTGGACCCGGGCATATTGGCGACAGGTCGCTGATGGACCGCGCGCTCAATTACTTCGATCCGGTAGGTCAGTCAGCTTTTCGACGCATCAAATCGAACAGCCAGTGCTGTGCATTGATGGAGGAATTTGCGCAATTGATTCGTTTGGCCGACAAGCCTCATGCCGGGCAAATCGCCTACATTGCGGACTTGAGAGCAAACGGGAAGGGGTGGGAGAAATGGGTGGAGCGCCCGGATCACCCGCTCTGTGTGCCGCTCAGAAACATCGAGCGAATGGCACTCAATCCCCTCGCCGCGAGGCTCGGCCGGCTCATCATCGCCATCGAGCGGTACCGCTCGGACTACGAGGAATTGCCCGGGAGCTTCAAGCAACTTGTGCCTGACTATATTTTGGAGATTCCCCTCGATCCGTATGACGGTCAGCCCATGCGTTACGTCACAAAGGACCAGGACTACATGCTCTACTCGGTGTACTTCGACAGGGTGGACGACGGTGGCGCCCCGCTGGAGAAATCCGACGAATCGGAGTGGAAGGGCGACTGGCGAATCTCCATTGTGCAGTAGCCCCGCGAGTGGGCGCTGATATCTCGGACGGATCGGACGGATCGGACGGATCGGTCCGATCCGCCTGGTGCTTGTGCTCAAAGGCTGGACACGACTATCCCTTCTTTGCGCGCATCGCCTCGATTGCCTTGTTCATGTACTCGAAAAGCCCCTGATCAACCATGCCGCGACTGGCGGTTTCGGGCCCCTCTTCCTGGTACATGCGGTTGAGCGATTGGCTGATTCCGGGGTCGCCGCCCGTGAATTGCTGAATCAGGTTCCACCAGCGTTTCGCCAACGTTTGGGCGCACGCGCCTTCGGGATCCTCACCGTTCGCCATCGCCGTGCGCGCTTCTTCGATCAGTGCTGCCCAGTCCTGCTCGGCCTGCCGGATGCGGTCTTGGCCGAACGACTCGCGACGTTGTCGCAGTGACTCCAACTGTTCTTCGGTATAGTATCTGTTCAACATGTTGGTTACCTCGATTGCTTCAATCAGCGTATCCACGGATACGTCCTTCCGGGTGCGTAGTACAGCGGCGATAGACTGTAGATTGCGAAGCAGGCGTTGTTGTTCCGCAATTTGCTCGTCCAGTCGCGCAAGGTGCATCTCGATCACACTCAACAGCGTGGTTCCTTGTTCATCCAGCATGCGGCGAATCGCGTCCAGGGAGAATCCCAAACCGCGCAGCGATACGACCTGCTGCAACCGCGTGACATCGGCCAGGGTGTAAAGCCGGTGCCTGCCCTCTGTCCGCAGCGATGGTGACACGAGCCCGAGTTCGTCGTAGTGCCTCAAAGTGCGGATGGTTAGACCCGTTCGCCTCGCGAGTTCGCCCACTTTCAAAGCCGTGGAATGCATGATTGACTTCCTCAGTTGATTCACGTTCTTCGTGTGGCCACAGTGGAAGTCTACAACCTCACGCAACGTGAGGATCAAGGGGTGAGGAGGACTCGAAACGCTCAATGAGTGAGTGTTGGAAGACCACGGCAATGCGACACGCGAAGAGCGGACCTCCTCAAGCGTCGTGTGAAGTCAATCTATATCCCATGCCAGTAGCAGCCGCCTGCGGTGCCGAGCCGTTCGAAAACTCTACGAGGGTCGATGGGAACACGTGTTAGGGGTATCAACTCAATCCGGTCCCTATGCTGTGACCACCAGGACTTGAGGTCTGCCGCTTCTTCATCTTCATAGAGATAGTCGATGATGGGCGGTTCCACGCCAGAGGCTCGTGCGGAGTTGTTGAAGAGCGATAGGAGCCAGTAGCGCAGGTAGCGCTGCGAAACATCGGAGAGATCGGATTTGTCGTCCACGGCGCAGATTCTTAGCGCTTTTTCAACATATGCC
The DNA here is from genome assembly GCA_020849535.1 of Candidatus Hydrogenedentota bacterium. Lineage (GTDB taxonomy): Bacteria > Hydrogenedentota > Hydrogenedentia > Hydrogenedentales > SLHB01 > JAHDWY01. Next base: position 15,008 of record JADLGB010000202.1, on the reverse strand, counting down.
TTATCACCATCGCAAGCCAGGATAAGCGCCGCCCACGTCGCAATCGCATCGTTTCCCGAAGCTTTGATCTCCACTCGCTCACGCCACACTTCGGATGAACGAAAATAGAGGTGCATGGCGGCAATCATCGACGTCATAGGGTCACTCGACAAGGATAGCTGTTCGAGATAGTCCACCTGCTCGGCGGAGCGCGTCTGGCAGAAGACGTCCGTCAAAACGTAAGAAGGCCCCCGTGAATACTCATGAAGCTCCAGAAACTGGCCACGCTTCAACAACCGGCATACGTACCCAGGATCGACGTCCAATAGCGCAAGGTACGACTCGACCCAGCGGTCGATTTCCTCTGAGCCAAGACGTGAGAAACCTCTCCTGAAGGTCTTGCGATGGGAGCGTGTTGATTCACCCGTGACGCGGTAGGCGGGTTCAGCGGAATGGGTCTGGATCACTGGTTTCTTCACGCGAATCCCGGACCGTACTGCCTCAAAGTGCGCGGCAATCTCCTTCTTCATCTCGTCCAGAGTGGCAAATTTGCCATATGCTTTGCCTTGCACAAATACACCATTGGCGTCGACGGGGTGTATGGAGAAGTTCTGAAATCGGTCGGCCAGGGGCGATGGCCACCGCGGAATCCAAACCGCGCCAACACCGCTATTCACAGCGAGACTGTGAACTACCCACTCCGCCTCGGCGCCTCCGGCATAAGGCCACATAAGGATCGCGTAACGTCCTCCTGTCACCCCGCCACAAAGCCAGAAGTCTTCCTCTGCCTCGCCAAACCACGATTCGACCGCACGGAAGCGAGATACTCGAGGTCCCTGTTCCAAGCATTCGATGACGCCTGCGAAGGAGGCAAATTCCAACTCCGTGGCCAGGTCCGGGGGAGGGGGCGGTGGGGTCGCGTAAGATTCCGAACCGAACAAGCAAAGGCACGCGAGTACCGCCACAAAGGATGCAGCTTTTGTGAGGGCGTATTTCATAGGGTTACGATACTTTGTGACGCGATAGAGTTCCAGTGATGTGACTTCTCAGTCCAGACTGCGTGGGGGAGCCGGCTTGAGGAAGTCTATCCGACCGCACTGGGGTGCAAATCGATCCTATGCCCCGGTTTCGGCTATCGTTTTGGCCAAGCAATCACTCAACTCACAGGGAGACTATCGTGAAAAAGCACATTCTTCTGATGCCGCTGGCGCTGCTGGCCTTTGCGGCGGGGCCAGTCTGGGGCGAGGCCTACTTCCAGGGTGAGCACATCTTTCCCGAGCAGAACAAGCATTGCCACAGCAGCAGCGTGGTGGAATGTCCGAATGGCGACCTGCTCGCGTGCTGGTTCTACGGGTCCGGCGAGCGCAACGCGAATGATGTCGTCGTGCAGGGGGCGCGTCTGAAGAAGGGCGCGAAGGAGTGGAGTCCGGTCTTCCTCATGGCGGATACGCCGGGCGTGCCGGACTGCAACCCGATCCTTTTCATCGATGCGAAGGACCGCCTCTGGCTCTTTTGGATTGCCGTGCGCGCCAACGCGTGGGAGCATGCCGTCCTGAAATACCGGCGCGCGGAGAAGTATACGGGCAAGGGCGCGCCGCAGTGGTCCTGGCAGGACGTCATCCTCTTGAAGCCGGGCGACGAGTTTGTGGAGGCCACGGAGAAAGCCTTCAAGGAACTCAACCCGCCTGAGCATCTTTGGGCGGAGTACGCGCCGCAGTATTCAAAGATGATCATCGAGGCTTCGAAGGACAAGGCGAAGCGCGAAGAAGGCTGGATGACCCGGCAGAATCCCGTCGTGTTGCCCTCGGGCCGTATTCTGTTGCCCCTATACTCGGATGGCTTCAACGCATCCCTCATGGCGATCTCCGATGACCTCGGCGAGACGTGGCGTCCCAGCCTGCCCATCGTGGGTCTGGGTCCCATCCAGCCCGCCGTGGTGCGCAAGGCGGACGGCACCCTCTGGTCCTACATGCGGGACAGCGGGGGAGAGCCCAAGCGCGCGCTATGGAGCGAATCCAAGGATGACGGCGTCACCTGGTCGCCCGCGATCGACACAGACATTCCGAATCCGGGTTCCAGCCTCGCGGTGCGGGCGCTGGCCGATGGCCGCTGGGTCATGGCGTTTAACAATGCGGACCTCGGCCGTCACGTGCTGACGCTGGCTTTGTCAGACGACGAAGGCGCGACGTGGAAGTGGAAGCGCGATCTTGAGCGCGCGGAACCCGGCAAGGGCGGGTTCGCGTATCCTTCGCTCGTTCAGGGCCGCAACGGGCGCCTGCACATCAGCTATTCGTATCACGTGGGCGACGCGGGCAAGACCATCAAGCACGTTGCGCTCGACCCGGAGTGGATCACGGAGCAGTAGCGAGGACGAGAGGACGAGGGACAGGCACCGTGTTTCGCTGCCGAGATGCGAATCTCGGCGCGCAAAGGCTCCGCGAAAGACGGTTTCAGCCCCAATGGGTGTGTCCCATAGTTCCCATTCTTCCCATAATTCCCATGACTCCCCCCGGGTGCGGGGGGAGTCATGGCGAGAAATTTCCCTACTTGATGTACCCGTGGTAGAGGCCCATGTAGTACGGCAGCAGGAAGACCGCGCCATCCGCGAGGCCCTGGCCGTTGCCGCCGTAGTTCAGTTCCCACGGGTTCGTGTTCCAGTGGTTGAAGTGGCGCTCATCCACTGGCAGCACCTTGCCATTCACGCGATGCCCGCGCTTTTCGCGCTCCAGCGCCGACGCGGGTTCTTGCGGCTCGAGGATTTGCCGCTTCAGCGGCACGATGTCCAGCCGGTGGCTGTTGCGATGCGCCCAATTGAAGCGGTCCAGCGGGAAGCGCCGCAGCGTCTCCAAGGAATCTTCCAGCCAGCCGTCCCACGGAGTTAGATCATACGTGCCGTACGCATTGGTGAACTGCGCGCCTGTCCCACACGCGGCATAGGCGAAGTTGAAGAAGGGATTCATCTCCGGGAACTCCAGGACCCACAATGAATAGAACGAGTAGTTCATCATCTCGCGGAGTTTCTCGTCCTGCGTGTAGCGAATGAGGTTGTAGAAACTCATGATCGCCATTTCGTCGTCGGACTGGTTGCCTGAACCCGGGCCGCGCTGGATCTTCGCGACCATGGCGTTGATGTCGTAACCGTGCTTCTCACGCAGTTGTTCGATCAACTTGCCGTACTTGGCGTCCCCCGTCATGTGCTGCGCCACGGTGAGGTACGAAAGCATACTCAGCGAATTCAGGCCCCGCTCAATCATCCACCATGGATTGCGATTCAATTGTTTGGGACTGAACACGCTCCAGCGCGTGGGCGTGCCGTCGTGATCCACGAGCTGGAAGTCGTTTCTCGCGAGATGATCGGTGAGGTTGCGCACCACCTCGCACACGCGCTCCTTTTCCTCCGGTGTTTCGGCGACGAGGTCGTAATACAGCGCATAGAAGTAGTAATGCCCGTCCAACTCGTCCGAACTCGTGTCGGTCTTGTACCAGTACTTGCCATCCTTCGTCTTGGGCCAGCGCGGGTAGTAGACCTTCCACAGCTTGTCGCCTTCGCGGTCCTTTTCCATCTTCTCGATGGTGTACGAATCGTTGGGGTTTGTCTCGGTCGTCGGCACCACCGTGCGCGCGACGAACCCGGGCTGCTGCTTCACTTCGCCGTCAATCGGCGCAATGCTCAGGAAGCGCAGCGCTTCAAACGCCTTCACGGCGCGCTCCTTGGCCTTGGGATCCTTCGTGGCGGCATACGCGTAGCATTCGCCCGCGCCGTACATGCTGGTCCACAGACCGTCATTGTCGCTGTCGGTGTTGGTCCATTTGCTCTTGTCGCCGGGCTTTTCGAGGTTGGCCTCCAACACGTAGCCGTACTCCGTGCGGCGGTTGTACTTGTCGATCTCGTCTTCGTAGAACTTCGCCTTCTCGGCCAGCGTCATGGGCTTGCGCTCGATCACACCGACACCGCCTTCGGTCGCGAACCAGGCATCGCCCTTCGGCGTCACGCACATGGCGCGCACGAAATCGTTCGGCAGCCAGCGGCGTCCCTGGCGGTACATCCACTCCTGCCCGTTATAGCGGATCGCGCCAATGCGGGTAGCAAACCACATCACGCCCTTCTCGCCCGCGGCCGCCGCGGTGAAATCGTTGTACGGCAGGCCCTCGGCCCCCGTGTAGAGACGCCAGCCGCCCGGCACCCGCATGCACACGCCCGTTGGGAAGGCGGCCCACAGGTTACCGTCCGCATCGAAGGCCACGCCGCGCACGTTGAATGGCGCCCAGCTTCGCGCACCTTCGGCGGGCGTCAGCGCTTCCCACTTCTTCCCATCCGCGCTGAAGAACAACCCCGCATCCGCCGCAATAGCGATGGACCCGTCAGGGCCGATTGCCGCTGCGTTCACGGCGGTCCGCTCGCCGAGGAGCGTGTTCAACTTGCGCACCGGCGTGCAGCGTTTGCCCTTCAACAGATACAGGCCCGTGCTCGTGCTCAGATAGATGCCAGTCTCCGCGGGGGTCACCGCATTGATGTACGCATCCGGCAGTTCGGCAACCTTCTCGACGCCATCCGGCTGCACCCGGTACAGCGCCTCTTCGCCGGCCGCCAACACGTCCATGCCGTCCGCGGCCAGCGCCCAGATGTGTTCCGTGGGCAGGCCGTCCACGGCTTTCCACGTGCCGTCGCGTAGCACGGAAAGGCCCGCCTCGGTCCCCGCGTAGACCACGCGCGCATTGGTCACGGCCACGCTCGTGGCCTTGTCCGAGGGCAACCCATTCGCCGTGGTGTATACGGTGCATACTTCCTGTTCATAGACGCCCATAGTAATACGGACTTCCGCGGCGAATGCGGATAGTGCCGCGCATATAAGCATTGCCGCGAGCGCGGGCATAGTACGTCGGTTCTGCACGAAGTCTTCCTCCAAGGTGTTGTGGAATGGTGCCGCCACTCAGGCAAGCGCCGCCCCGCTGGCCATATCTGCCGTTCTCGATGATTGAAAATGGCGTAGTCCGCCTTTATAGCATCTTTCCGGGAGCGGGAACCACCAATACACCCACAGATTACTGGTTTTGCGCGCCAAGGGCCGTGGCTTCACTTCTGGCGGCTGATGTCGACTGACACTGTCAGTGAATGCTGTCCTCCGCCGAGGACAACGCCCCGGATGGGACTGACGTCCTCATAGTCGCGCCCCCAGGCGAGTGTGATGTGGTCCGGCCCTGCCAACGTGTTGTTCGTTGGATCAGTGTCGACCCAGCCGTGCCCCGGCACGAACACGGATACCCACGCATGCGACGCCCACGCGCCCGTCAACGGGGCGCCCTCCGCGCGCTCTCCTCCGAAGATGTAGCCGCTCACGTAGCGCGCCGCCAACCCCATCGCGCGCAAGCAGCCGATCTCGAGATGCGCGAAGTCTTGGCACACGCCGCGCCGCTGCCGCATGACCTCCTCTAACGGTGTGGCGATAGTCGTCGCAGTGGGGTCGTATGTGAAGTCGTGATGGATGCGCTTCGTCAGGTCGAGCACGGCCGCCAGAACCGGCCTGCCCTGCGGAAAGGAGGGCTTCGCGTAATCGCACAGTTCCGGCGTGGCCTTGACCAAGCGTGAGTCGAACACGAATTGATACGCGATCAAGGCGTCTTCATCTTCTGCCGCATGCAGGGTGCCCCGCACGTCGTCCCACGGAGGCGTGTCGGCTACGCGGGGATGCGAAGGAGGCGACAACGCAACCACGCTGTCAACCGTCACCGTCAGCCACCGGTGCGGATCCTGAATTGTGAAGTACGTGAGTTCGTTGCCGAAGTAGTCGCGGCGTTTGCGTCCGTGGACGGGCGTAACCGGTTCCACGTCGATTTGCGTTGTCACGAGTTTTTGACGCGCGCACGCACGAGGTGTCAGGCGTGCCAGGTTGTAGCACATCGGCACCGGCTCGCTGTAGTCATAGCGCGTGGTATGAATGATGCGATACTTCACGGGCTGACACTCCGAGGTTTTGTGGCGATCTGCTGTGGCGTGCCCGTATGGCTGAAGTAATGCCGGGCCAGTGCATCCGAAATATCGGGGAAACATTCTCCCAGGTTGACGAGCAGCGTATCCAGCCGATCGCGCACGCCGTCGTCACCGGGTACGCAGATATCGTAGATGTCCAGCGTGCGCAGTCCGCTTTCCACAAGGAGGATGCCCTGTTGCTCCGCGCTCATGAAGGGGTAGGCCTTTTCGCGTGGCATGTGTGACACGTGTTCCTTCAACGCCTCGATCTGAAACATGATCGACCGTGGATTCGAGTCGTCGGTTAACAGTAGGTCCAACACCGCGGGCGTTTGCAGATTGGCCCCGTATCGGGACCGATAGGTGAGCGTGCTGTCGCATATCTCCAACAGGGCTTGAAGCAATGCGGCCTCCATTTCGCCGGAGCGCACGAGCCCGTCTCGTAACAACGCCAGCGTGTGAATCGACCGCTCGATGCGGCGTCCCATGTCGAGGAAACGATAACCCTGCCCGCGTGTCATGTTCTCAAGCGTCAGCCCGCTGAACGCGGCGAGCCCCGACATGAACTGATTGAGCAAAAGCAGGAGCTCGCCGAATGGCGGTAGCTGTCCATCACAAACGTTGTCGGAAAGATCCTCCGCGAGGCGGTTCAACGTGCGCCACGCATCGGCCGAGAGCCGGTCGCGCACGGCCCACGCCACGCGGTGCAGCGCGCTGAAGGTGGCTTGCACGCTGCCCGCGCTTTCGGCGTCGATGATGCTCGCCCGCACCTGCGCTTCCATTGACGCGCGGTCGCGCGGCCCGCTTTCGCCGGCGCCGGGCGGCGTGGCGTCATTCAGGAGGCGCGCGACTCCGGACAGTTCGATTCTTCCCGCCACGTCGCCTTCGCCGGTGAGCCGCCCCAGCACGCAACGAATCCTGCGCACGGTGCCTTCGGCGCGCTCGAGGTAGCGCCCCAGCCAGTACAAATTGTCGGCGGCCCTGCTCGGCAGGTTCGTCACGGTACGGCGGATCTCGATCGGCTGACCCGGGGCAGGCAATAGACTCGTCGTATCCGGGGGGCCTTCGGACAAGACCCACGTGTCCTTGCTGCCACCGCCTCGTTGCATAGACAGGGCCAACACGCCCTGCGATTCTGAGTAGCGCGTCAACCCGCCCGGCATGACGAGGAATTCGCCCCCGCCTACGGATGCGGTGTGCGCCCGGAAGACCGTGTAGCGGGGTTCCCAACCGGTCCCGGTCCAGACCGGCACCGTCGATGCGGCAAGCGGCTCCCGCGCGACGTAAGCGTACGGCTTGGCCTCGAGGCGCGCCAGCAGCGTATCCCGTTCCGCACGGGCCAGCGCGGCCACTTGGACAGCTTCCCAGCGGGGACTTGGAAAGGCCGGTTCCACGACCAGCTCGTCGAAATGGGCGCGCACATGCTCCAAATGCGCCGGCAGCGCGCACCACCACGTTTGCACCGATGGCAGCACAAGGTCTTCAGCGAGGAGGTGGCCGCAAAGGTCCGGCAGCAACGCGCGCAGCGCGGGCGCTTCCAGCAAGCCGCTGCCCAGCGCATTAGCCACGGCAACATTGCCGCTATGCACCGCCTGGATGAGCCCCACGAGACCGATAGTCGATTCGCTGTGAAGTTCGAGGGGATCGCAGTAGTGATCGTCCAACCTGCGCAGAATCACGTCCACCCGTTCCAGGCCTTCGAGCGTCTTCAGGAACACACAGTTGTCGCGCACGGTGAGGTCTTCGCCTTCCACCAGCGTGAACCCGAGATACCGCGCGAGGTACGAGTGCTCGAAATACGTCTCGTTGAAGGGGCCCGGCGTCAACAGCACGATGTGGGGATTGTCCCGCCGTTTCGGCGCAAGGGCGCGCAGACTGTTGCGCATACGGTCGAAGAAAGAAGCCAATCGCCTGACCCGGCAGTCGTGGATGATGCTTGGGAACACGCGCGACATCACGATCCGGTTTTCCAGGGCGTAGCCCGCGCCGGATGGCGCTTGGGTGCGGTCGGCGATGATCGCCCATACGCCATTCGGCCCGCGCGTCATGTCGGCGCTGTACAGGTGCAGCAGACCGTTCGCCGGTTCGATCAGGCCGTGACACGGCCTCAGAAACGCTGGATTCGCATAGACGAATTCCGGTGGCACGCGCTTCTCGCGCAGCAGCGTCTGAACGCCGTAGAGGTCGGACAGAATCAGGCTCAATAGTGCCGCGCGCTGCTGCATGCCTTTTTCGATGGCCTGCCAGTCGGCAGGCGCCAGGATCTGCGGCGCCAGGTCCATGGACCATGGACGCGTCAACCCTTGCGGATCGCCATAGACGTTGTAGGTGACGCCATTCTCCTCGATGATGGTCGCCGCTTGCGCGCGGCGACGGGCAAATTCAGCGGGGGACAGTCCGTCCAGCACTTGCAGAAAGCCATCCCACTGATCGCGGATGCGGCCTCTCGCATCTACCAGCTCATCGTACAGGTGAGGGAGCTTCGCGTACGCCGCGAGTGCGGTCCCGCGATTGGTGGCCTTGCGGCTGGTTCTCTTCATGGCTGCCACCCAGTGCGAAAGCAGTTCACCATCCGCCACCGCCTCCGCCACCGCCACCGCCTCCCGATGACCCGCCGCCGGAGGACCCACCACTACCGGACGACGAACCCGGGGCCGTGGCCGATGAAGCGATGGCCGACGCCATGGAGGTTCCCAACGCGGTCGCGAAACCCCGGCCCCCATGCTCGTTCCAATGTGAACCTCGGTACCACAGCGGGCCTCGGTCCCTGAACGCAGTCGATGCGGGGCGTGTGTCGAGACCCTGCGTCAGACGTTCCGCCCAGGGCGTTTCCGCGTCGAGGGCAAGCGCATAGGCCAGATGCTCCTCGAACATCTCCGGACTCACCTCGTCGATGTGGCCTTGCCCATACTGCCCTTGCTGGTCACCCGCCAGATAGCGTTTGTACCCTTCAAGGTGATCCATCGCCTGCCGGCCTAACCGCGTGGGCGCCTTCATCCATTGATAGAAGCACAGGTTGAGCAACGCCAACACGATCAACTGGATCACCAAACCAAGCGACGCGTTGTAAATGAGAATGCCCGCGACGAAGATCTCCGCGGCGAAGAACGGAGTCGCAAACAAGGTCATGAAGAGGGCCTGACCAATCCCTCCCTTTCCCGACAGCACATTCTTCCATAGGGTAATGACCGTCATCCCCAGGACCAGCACGCCAATCGACCAGAAGCCCAACCAGATGGAAAGAAAGATGACGGGAGTATCCCCATGCTGGGGTTCCGTGAGCATGGCGCCCCCTGCCACGATCACCGACAGCAGCAGGCCTGGGAGCCAATACTGCCAGTTCGTCAGGAAGTAGGTCTTCTCATAGTCCAGCTTCAGGGCCTTGTGGCAGGCGGTAATCGCGGCGGAGATCTTTTTGTGGTTCGTCTTCCGCAACGCGGTGGACTTGCCCGACGTGATCAGCGTTGCCAACAGCGCGCGCTCTTCGGCGGGCAATGTCTCATCAGGAGCGCGAAGCTGCGTGACGCGGTATTCGGAATCGTCCTCCTCGATCTCGACAAATCCCTTGACCGCCAGACTGACAAGCGCGCAGGTCACCACCGTGTTGTCAAAGCCCATCTTGGATACGAAGCGCGCCGCGGCGGGGCTGATGCCGGGAGGCGGCCCCGGCTGAACGGTGATCGCGCCGCCCATGGGATCGCGGCCCGCCAACACCCATACCGTAACGAAATACGTCAACACCAGCAGGCACCCGGTGAAGCGCGTGGCGTCCATCTTGACACGTGCAATCAGTAACTTGAGCGCGCTTTCAGAGGGCGGTGGTGTTACGATGCCCTTGGGGAACGTCGCTACGATGGTCAGACCTTCCCCGGCAGCCAGGGGACGCTTCGCTTTGAACGTCAGGTCTCCATTCCCCTCGACGCGCGTCTCCACGGCCTGTTCCTTGGATTCCTGCGGCCCCGTGTAGCCCTCCAGAGTCACCTTGTGCGAGGGAACTTGAATGGGGAGATGGACCGTTGCCGATGCTTCATCGATGAGGAATTCCCAGTCATTTCCTGTCGCGTTCCAATACACCTCATCGTGCTTGTCGAAGAAACCCAACTGCCGGTCCGTCTTGTATGTGAAGATGTAGATATGTTCCCCGGGAGTCAGATAGACCGATTGGCTGCCGAAATACGTCCGCACGCCATTGCTGTTGTCTTCCGTGTGGTAGGGTTCCGGTACCCCATCCCGTTCCAGGCTGATGATGTCAAATCCCACCGTGACTGGCCGCCACCAGGGTTTGCGGTACCGCGTGGGAAAGTCGCGGTAGATGCCATGCTGAATCTGGTTGCCCTCGCTCAGGATGCTGATGGTTTCGCGGACGGTAAGACTCGCGTCCTCGTGCACGGTGACATCGCTGTGAAAGCGCAGGATCCGTTCGCCAGCTTCTTGCCCAAAGCAGGAGATCGCGCCTGCAACGAATAAGCAGACACTCAGCGCGATGCGCCCACATAGTGTGTCGAACCTCATTCTCCGCTCTCCCTCTGGCGGGCGCGTTCGGGGTTGCCCGCCGTCTGGGCATCGCCATTGAGGATACGAACGTCCAATGGGGTGACCGTGTCCAGGTGCATGTCGCGTTGCGGATAGGCGATATCAATGCCCGCTTCGCGGAACAGCGCGTCGATGCGATGGCGGATGTCGCTGCGGACCACGCGCGCGTCCGTGGCCGGGCCCATCGTGAGCCAGAAATACGCCTCGAACATGAGGGCGTTGTCGCCGAACTCGGAGAACACCACAACGGGCTCCGGCTCTTCCAATACGCGGCTATGCTCGGTCACCGCTTTCCGGATGATCTCCTCGACCTGCCGGGTTGGAGATCCGTAGGACACGCCGACGGTGACCGTAAAGCGTACCTTGGCGTCTGACAAGGTCCAGTTGATGACGGTTTTCTCCAGGAAGGCGCTGTTGGGCACCATAAGGTCGACCCCGGAGAAGAGCCGGAGCCTGCAACAGCGCGCGCCAATCTCCTCGATGTAGCCGCCGCGCCCGTCCAGTTCAACAAGGTCTCCGATGCGGATCGGCCTCTCCATCATAAGGATGAGGCCGGAGATGAAATTGTTGATGAGGTTCTGCGCCCCGAAGCCCACGCCGATGGCGAGCGCGCCTCCAAAGAGCGTAAAGGCGGTGAGCGGAATGTTCACCGTGTTCATGGCGAAAAGGACTACCAGGATGAGCAGGGCGTAATGCACGAGCCGGTCGACATTGGCCGCGGAGTTGGCGTCCATCCGCGTGCGCGTGAACACATGCTTGCGCAGGTAGCGCCGCACAATGCGCGTCAGCGCGAATCCGCATACCAGAATGATGCCCGCAAGGCAGATCTGGCGCACGGTGAGCGGCTCGCCACCCACGTCTATCGGCAGGCGGTAGTTCCAGACCTCCGACGCCTGTTTGCTGTACTGTTCCCACCGCTGTTTCAAGGTGAGTGTGCTTTGCGCCGCCTTGAGGTCCTCGATGAGGCGCCGGTTGAGCTGTTCGATGCTCGAAATGGATGTCAGGCTCTCGCGCACGGTGTCCATGTTGTAGTTGAGCGTCTTCAGCATCTTGCGGGCTTGCGCGGCCTCCGGCGACTCTCCAAGGCCGATACTGAGCTTCCGATCCCACTCCCGCACGGACGCACGGATAGACTCGAGACGCGAGAGCCGCGTCTGCCGGATCGACGTGAGCGACTCCGCATACGCTTCCGCGTCTTGCAACTCGTCCAGCACAGCAAACGTCTTGGGCTCAGCATGCAGCTCGTAACGTGTGCCCCAGATTTCCTCTTCCCGGAACATGAAGTCCAACCGCTCGCGCAGCATCGTCACGTTGTCGCTCGCCACCGACGCTTCCGCCTTGAGCAGGTCCACAGCCGCCTGCTTCGCAGCCGCCTCGCCATTCGTGCCCTGAACGCCATCGCGTGCTTCATTCAGCTTGTGCTGCGCCGCGTCCTTCAGGGTGATGGCCTGATTCAGCTTGACCTGTAGATCGGCACGTCTCTTCGCCAATGTCTGCCGGCGCGCCTCGAGATCTTCGGGCCGGTAACGCTCCCGCGACTTGGCCTCTTCCAACTTCTGATTCAGGAACTCCCGCTGCTTGTCGCGTAGGGCGGCGCGCTCCTCGGCGGCCGCGATTTGCGCATCGCACAGGGCCGCTGTCGCCTTCAGAACTTCCGCCGCGGCGCGCACCGCCTGCATGCGGCCTTCGAGAGGTCTCAGTACGGCGGGATCGCTACTCGCCGCTGCTTCGCTCTTGATCTGCGCCAGCTCGGCTTCCGAACGGTTGTTCTCCTTCTTGGCGCGTTCGAGCCGGCTCTTGGCCTGGTCCAGGGCACGCTGGTCCTGTTCCCGCTGCTCGTCCTTGGTCTGGACCGCGTCGCGGAACGTGTCCACAAACCACGGCGTATACGGAGGCGGGTCGGGAATGCCCTGGTATTCCTCGCGTTCGCGCGCAAGCTCCTCCAGCATCCTGAGCGTTTCCTTGCGCTCATCGAGAACGGACAGATGATCCTCGTACACGCTGCGCAACTGGCGCAGACTCAGCGCCTGATCCTGCAGGGTCGCCAGCGGAACGCCGATCTCGGCCGCGTACTCCTGGGTGGCTCGTTCCTCCGCCGTCGCGATTCGTTCGTCCAGCGACTCGATCTTCTTCTGGATTTCCTCTTGCTGCGTCGCCAGGGCGGGTTCCGCGGCCTCGGTTTGGGCCGCCGCTTGCGAAGGAGCAGGGGCGGGCGACTGTGCGTGCGCGTCCGATCCCCCGGGATTGGCGAGCGCGGCGAGAACCCCCAGGGCAACGAGATACTTCGCGAAAGCGCGCAGCCGCCTTTGCCCATGGAGACAAGCGGATGGAATTCGAGGAAGAGAATGCATGAATGGCTACCTGAACCGTTGCTTCGATTACGTGTATCATCCTACGGTTGCCGTCCGGAGGTTTCAATGTGCGGCCCTGTTGCCGCGGGAAACGTCTGCGGTCCTGAAATGGGTTCTGGAAGAGGAATTTCACATGGAGAAGTCGCCGGGTTCCGGCTTTACTGTGCCCCAGCTTAGAGTTTCCAAGGTGCGGCCGGCCGCACTCTTGATGCACTGGCTGGCCGTGGCCTCCTTGCTCCTCGCGCCGGCCGTCTCCCAATCGTGGATTCGATGGCTCGCAGTCGGGGCGCTCCTCGTCCAAGGGCTGGGAAATCTCGGTATCCGAACGCTGTTCCGGCGCAACATGGCGGCGCTGCCCCGCCTCGACACTCCGCCGGATAACGGCGGCCTCGCGCCACGGCCGGGTGTCACCTTCATCATCCCCGCGCGCGATGAGGAAGAGTGCATCGAGCAGGCTGCGCGTTCGATGCTGATGCAGGACTATGAGCGGGTCGAGTTCATCGCGATCAACGATGGTTCCTCGGACAACACGCCGGGTATCTTGGATACGCTCGCCAGAGAGTTCCCAAAACTGCGAGTCATTCATGACCCGCCCGTGGCGCCCGGCTGGCGCGGCAAGGCGAACGCCATCTGGACAGGCGCCCAGCATGCGAATCCCGATCACGAATGGCTGTTTCTCACCGATGCCGACGCCGTCTTCGAGCCCGATGTCCTGCATGCGGCCGTCGCCATCGCTTCGAGGAACAAGCTCGACCTGCTCACGGGTATCGTCTATCTGCAGAACGGCAGCATCTGGGAAGAGCTGGTCATGCCCGCCAAATGGTCGGGCATTGTCGTGAGCGCGAACCCCGCCAGGCTGAACGATCCGGCATCCGCGCCGGTCGGCGTCGGCCCCTTTATGCTGGTGCGGCGTTCCGCGTATCTCGACAGCGGAGGTCATGCCGCCTTTCCAGGCCGGGAACCCGAAGACACGCTGCTCGCCGCGGTAATCAAAGCCTGGGGCGGCAAGGTGGGCGTGGCCGTGGTGGACCGGAAGGTGCGTGTTCGTATCTACAATGGGTATCACGCCATGCGGGATGCCTTCGTGCGCAAGGCCCGAATCGTGGCCGGAGACAACTCCCTCGTCTTGCAGATGCGCACCGCATACACGCTGCTGCAAGAGGTCTTGCCCATGCCCGTCGCGGTCTTCGCCGCGGTTACACTCGCGTCCTCGGGATGGAACGCTTCCTGGGCGGCCATCCTGCTCGCGGGTGCATGGGCATATGGAACGTACAGCATCGCGGCGAAGGAGTTCCGCCGCGTAGCCCGCATGCGCCGCGGCCTCGAATGGTGCCACCCTGTGGCGGGCTGCATCCGCGCCCGATTCATGATCGAAGCGTGGTGGCAATGCCTGCGCCGCAGTCCCATGCACTGGCGCGGCCGCCCCGTCTCGGTTGATGCCAACACGCCCGAACCTTGAACCTGAAAACGGCAGTCGATCCTGGGGCCGAAGCGCACCCGTCATCCCCGTGATCGCGAGGACAGCACCAACCGCAAGCGCCGACCAGGAGCGCCGGCATCCCTGCCGGCTCTTCATCCTCGCGATCCCGAGGACTGCTACTCAAACCAAGACTATATCCGCGAATGAACGCGAATGAACGCCAATGACAGGGAGTGGGGAACATGCCGCTGATGCCTGCATTGCGGCCTGAAAGGCCAGGACCATACTAGCCCTGGGCGAAGCGAAGCGGAGCCCAGGGTAAAAGCCCCCCTTGATGATCCTCAGCGCTGAAGGTGCGACCCAGCACGTTTCAAAGGGTGTCAAACCGCGCAAACGGGAAAGGACAAGGGCCGAATGCTGCATGGCACTGGTCCGTGTACAGGATAACGCCCCAAGAAGAATCCCAATGGTCCACAGATTGCACCGATTACACCGAATCCACGAAGGAGACGCAGAACGGGGAAACGGGCGTCTCGCCCGTGATTCTCAACTCACTCCAACGCCGAGGCGAGGCCGGGCGCCCATGCAAAAGGCCCGAAAGTCAGGTATCCCATCCTGCCCATCCTGCCCATCCTGTTATCCTGATAATCATCTAGGTGGCTCTTCCGCCGGGTGGTGTTACTCTCCATACGAATGAAGTAGGCGAGAAAGTGACAACCCGGAGGAGAGAGCCATGAAGGAATTGTACGCAGGGATC
>JADLGB010000201.1 GCA_020849535.1 Candidatus Hydrogenedentota bacterium | reverse complement strand
GCCGCAGCTTGGCCTCCAGGGCCGTAATCCGCTCCTGCGCCGGGTCTTCCTTCACCCTGCCATTGCGCTCGAAGGCCACCGCCCCATTCTCGAAAAACTGCTTCTGCCACTGGTAGAACTGCGTCGGTTGAACCCCCGCCTCCTCACACACTTGCGACACCGGCACCTTGTCCAGCAAATGCCGCCGCAGAATCCCCACCTTCTCCTGTCCCGTAAAATTCCGGCGTGCTCGTTTCATCTCCTTGCCTCCAGTCGGTTAGGATTAGCCTAAACACAGGCCTCTCCATTTCCAACTGGGGCAAGACAACCGCACCCGCAACATGCGCGTAAACGACTTGTCCGTTCGCCTCTATCGGTCCTGTTCATCTTCGCTTTCCAAGCGGATAACTTCGAATCAGTTCTTTCAAATCCACCTTTTCTCCAGAAACGCTAAGCACGGTGGTAGGTGCTGAATACGACCAACCCTGCGCACCATCCCACTCTCCCCCAATTCCTCTTGGTCGCCACTGTAAATCGTCCTTCGAGAAGACGTAGGTTGACATGCGAACAAACTCACCTTCACCCTGTGGACCAGAAATGCAAACTGCGACAGGAAATGGTTCGCCCACATCGACCAAATCCACAATCACATCCGGGAGTTCATTCACAGGCGGATAAGATCCGGCCTGCTCGTACTCGTTCGTCACGCCGCTCATCGTGGCGCCGCGATTAGTCTTGACTATTGCATATGGCTCGCCACGGATTAACGCATAGTCCATATTCGCAGCCGTAACAAACGCATTCTGGAAAACGTAAACTTGTTCGCCATCTTCCATGTCGCGCCTTCTGAATATAACTATCGGCTTTAAGTCAGTTATAGGTACTGCGATGGAGTTCGTACACAGAAACAGATGCTCTTCATCACATAAATTGGAAATCCACTCCTCAGGTATTTCCTGTATGTCCAAGACGGCGCCAAGTGTTTGCCGGCAAACATCCCAATCTGATTCCACACAATGATGAATCAAGCTCCTGAGGTCCGAATCCAGACTTCTTGTGCTGGTTCTCCAAAGGTCCATATACGCACCACCGCCTAAATGTACTACTTTCCTCACCTCTTCACTGTAGGCTGCGTACCGCTCCCGAAATCGCACCAGTAATTCGTCCGGGGTCAATTTGCCTACTGCGTCCGTAGCAGCTGACCTGTTTTCATCCTTTGTTTTCTGTGGTGTTACTGTCACGTCCACTTCTATACTCTTATGTAGTTCCTTAGGCCCATCTGACGCTGGTTGCTTTGTCGCTCTTGCGTTGGGTATTGCTAAATTGGGTTTCAACGCGCCTCTATTCACAGCCATTTTTCTGGCGCCCACAAATGCGAAACAGATTAGGCCCAGAATTAACAGGCTTATCCCAACCCAAATGCGCACGCGCCTTGAACCTACATTAAACCGTAGCATTCTTGTTCTCCCCGTCAATACTGGTCCGGGAAAAAAGGGGACAGTAAACATCTATTGTCTTCCCAGCCAGCACCCACCCACACGCGCGTGCTCCGTTCGCACGCGTCGTTGTGCGAAGGCGCGTTGGCGGATGCTGTGCGCATCGGTTACGTTCCCCCTCTGATGATTCCCCCGTGCGCTGCGTTTGCCGGAATCTTAGCCTTGGGTGCACTTCCAAGAATAGCACTACTGCCTCAAATAGACAATAGGGCGGATAATTCTGGAGGAGGCGCTTACGCTGTCTCCGTGATGTGAAGTGGGTATTGCACGACGCATTGGAGAAAGCGTGCTCCCCCAAGCCGCCTCGGCCTGATCGCAACGCACCCCAAGCCCCCGTCATCCTCGTGAAGGCGGCGACATCCTCGCGGATGTGCTTGAAACACACCTCTCGCAAAGGCGCCAAGCCGCAGCGAAGAAAGCAGAACTCGAATTCATCTTCATTCCTCCGTATTCCTTTGCACCTCGGCGTCTTGGCGAGATGAATTCCTCCCCCTATTTCTTCTTACTTCCCCGTGTTCCCCGTGCCCCCGTGGTTTGAATTGCTCTTCCTCTTCTTTGGGTGTCTTGCCCCAGGTGGAAATGGAGAGGACTGTGGATCAAACTCTTTTCCCACTGCAACACCCCGGCCCATAATTATAAGGAGTACTCCGCGCATGACAAACTATACGGCCCCGTTTCCCGAACACCCCCCCTTGTTTCGTCAAGAAAACCCGGTACACCCCCCCTTGTTTCGTCAAAAAAACCGGTACCCCCCCTTGTTTCGTCAAAAAGGGCAGAGGGGGGGTGCCGCTCCCGATTGCGGACTGGGCCAAGGCAAGAGGCTGGACTCCCCAGGCTGGAGCGCAGTTGTCCACCCCGTCCACTTCGTCCACCTGGACTCCGCAGGCCGCCCGGCGTGGAAGCCGGGCGCTACACGAAGGTCACTTCACGATCAGGGGGACCTCGGTGCTCTGATTGCTGAGGAGGTCGGTCACGCGGATGCGCCATGTGCCTGTGGGATCGTTGTGGGCGATGGGCAGGGGGATGGCGACTGCGTCTGCGCCAGCGATCGCTTGCTCGTGCAGCCAGGGCACCTCGTCTCCGGCGGGGTCGGTAGCGTGCAGGGTGACGGGGTGTCCGCCCACGGCGCCGGGGACGCGGACCTCGGACTGCGCGACGGAACCCCGCGCCACGGCGTCCGCCGTCACCTGGAGTTCTGGAGGCGCGACAGGCTCAGGGTGTAGCGCGAAGAACGACGCGCGGTTGGAGCGCAGGGGCGTCGTGAACTCCTGCAAGAGTCCCAGGTACTGGTGTTTCTTGAGGTTGTAAACGTGGCGCGGTTCGGGCAGGCGCACGAAGGCGTCGCCTTCGTAGGTGCCGAGCAGCGCGAGCAGACCGGCCTTGCCGTTATCCCAGCGGGTAACTTCCACGTCGCGGAGCGGCCGGCCATCGGGTTGGGTCACGCGCACGGCGGGCTCAATGCCCGCTGCGGCCAGGAGGTCGGCCATGAACTTCCCGGCGGGGGCATTGAAGATCGAAAAGTTCAGGAGTATCGCGCGGCCCTTCCCATATTCATTGACGATGCACAGGGGAGATTCGAGGCCGGTCCAGTAGTGGATGTGATACGCCTGCCCGAGCGGCTTGCCGGTGGTGAGCGTCACATTGGGATCGACCTTCATGCGCGGATAGATATCCTTGCCGTGCCAGTTGCCCCACTGCAAGCGCACCTTGGCGCTATTGAGTTCGCCGTCGACGCGCAGGCGATCGACCTCCATCGCGTCGCGCTTGCCCGTGCGCGAGATGCCGAAGAGATCATCGAGCGCTCCCTGCTCCAAGGGTTTGCAGTGGCCATCGTAGAGGGCTGGGCGCACATCAGCGATGACGGTGCCACCGCCTTCAACGAAAGCGCGGATCACGTCGGCCTCTTTTGGGTCCAGCGCGAAGGCCAGAGGCAGGATGAGGGCCTTGTAGCGCGCGGGATCAAACTCGCCGAGGCGTAGCATGCGGTCGGTGACGTAACGAAATTGCAGTCCCGCGCCATGAATTAGCCGGTGCCATTCGGCGTGATCGCGTTTGTAATCACCGTAGGTGTCGTTGCCGTCGAAGTGCGCGATGTAGGTGGACGGCAGTGAGTAGAGCATGGCGAGTCCGTCGTCGTGCATGGAGCATTGCATGAGGAGCGTGCCGAGGCCGTCGCGCACGATGGCGGTGTCGTCAAATAGCTCCCGGGTCTCGGGGAAGAGGTCGAGGGTGGGCATGATGTAGCCGTGATAGCCGTCGAGGTTGTCGAAACGCCACCACTGCACGGTGTTCATGTTGTCGGCGATCTGACTCCAATACTTGTGCAAGAGCGATTCGGGGTCGGGGTCGTATCCGATCCAGTTGCCCATCGGGAAACCGGGAGGCGCGATGGAACGCACGACTTCGTTGGCGGGGCCTTCGTAAGGCCCGAAATAATCGAGTTCGCGCACGAAGGCATCGATGTCGCCGCCCTGACGCGAGCGCGTCGTGAATTTGCGGATCGAGAAGCTGTCCGTGCCCTCGAAGCCCGTCCACGCCTGCGGGTCGATCTTGAGGAAGGCCTCCTGATACAGCTTGCACCAGTGCATATAGCTGTAGTTTTGGAAGGCCTGGCGATCGTACCAGCGCGCGAAGTTGCCGGCCTGCAATGCGCGTACCTCGTCGTTGATGAACCCGAACTGAATCTGCTTCTCGAGGTCGGCGTCCTTGGCGCCCTCGTTGTCTGTGCGGTGCAATCTGTCGAGATCCGCGAAGTACTCTTTGAACCACGCGGGCGCGTCCGCGGCGGGGAGGTCGCCCTCGCTCAGCAGTTCGATGGCGTCGAACGAGGCATAGCTTGTCCCCCACTCCTTGTTCAACGCGGTGATGTCGCTGTACACGTCGAGCAAGTACTCGCGATAGGCCTTCAGGCAGTGCGGGCTGAGGCAAGACGCGCGCACGGCGTTTTCATCCCCGAGCGAGTAGGCCAGCACCCCGAGTTCACGTGCGGGGCGAACATTTTCCAGGGCCGTTTCGAGTGTCTTGCGCATGCCTTCGGGGTCGTGGACACATCCACTCTTGAGGAAACCCGTGGCGGGATCGAGCATGGCGGTGGTCGTGTGGCTGCTGGCGCGAAAACTCGCGGCATAGGGCACGTAGGTGAGTTCACCTTGCGACATGGCAAGCTGCGCGTTCGTGCCCATCAGCACGGAGGTCACGCCGTACTTCGCGAGGCTGTCGATCGTGTAGGGCGCAAGATCGCCTCCCGCGATGTTCCACATCACGAAATTAAACTGGCCACGATGGCGCTGGGTAACCTGGAGGTAGGCGTAAGCGGATGACACCTCACCGTCAGCATCGGTGAGGATACCTTCGACGCGCAGCAGCATGGGCATCCACGGTTCGACGGTGAAAGAGAATGGCGCCACGATGCCGGAGAGCGCGAGGTCCTGCTGGACGAGGATGCGGCCAAATCGGTCGAAGACCCTCAGCATAACGCGTTGGCCCACGGCGGGCGCGCCATCCAGAGGAATGCGTCCGCTTACAGTCTCTCCAACCTCGGCCCACGTCTTGCCGAGATCGACGGTGGTTACATGAAGTGTGGTGTTGATGCGCAAAGGTGCGGCCGCCCAATTCAACACGGTCCCGCCGGAATACGCGATGGCGTCGATGTGATACTCGCCTTCGCGCGCGTGTGGGATCGCGATGTTGCTTGTCTGCGCGTTGCCCGCTTTGAAATCAGACAGGGGAATCCTCTCTCCATCCCAACGGCGAAGCGAGACCTTGATCGTGGCATCGGACGGCATGCCGGCCCACGAAACGGTTACAGCTTCGGAGGGCAGGGCGCCGCGATCCAGTTCGGGTGCGGAAACGGCGGCCTGGAGTGTCGCCGTGGGCTCGGCCTTCGCGGCCCACAGAAGCGCACGGCCTTGCTCCGCCGCCTGGTAGTCGTAGGTGGTATCCCATCCGAGTTGGAAAATCAGGTTCATGCGGTTGGGCAGCAGAGCAACGCGGCCCTCGCCCAGCGTGAAGTAGCGGCCTGCAGGCAACCCCAGTGATTCGAGAGGGACAGCGCCCTCGGGCGCGAAATCCGGGAAATCACCCACCACGACGAGGCCCGCGCCCGCGCGGACTTTCGCGAGGACCTTGGCCTTCACGTCAGGCGGAAGCACGTCTGGATTGAGGTTGATGAAGACCAGCACTTCGTTCCCCGAATCAAGCAGGCGGAGCGTGCGGTTGGTGCCGGCGAGGGGATCGCCTCCGTACCAATCGGGACGGCCATCACCCACGAGGCGCGAGCCCGGCATGAAGTAGACGGCCTGCGCGTCGAGGTCGAAGCGCTGCATCAGTTCCACGATCTCGCGCGCATCGGTGCTGCCCTGGAACCAGGGCGCGAAGAAGAGCGTCTTCACGGGACCCTGCGCGTAGGGTTTTGCCCATGCGGTGTGGGGCGTGACGAATTCGAGCGAAAGGGCGTGTTCGACTTCGAGAAAATCGCGGATTCGCTCGGCTTCTTCATCCTCCTGCGCAACAGAACGCTGGAGAACGAGCGCGCACCCCAATGCTGCTATGGCCGCCATGCGGAGAAGAACGGATGGCCGACGGCGCAAACGGAACGAACAACGAAGCATGTTACCCCCTTCATGTGCCTCCGGATGAACACAGAGAAGAACTGCGGACAGGATAACAGGATAAACAGGATGGGACACAATACGAATACCGCACGGCTTTGAAAGTTGAAATCGGGACCCTGTGTGGGATAAACTAATGCCTCACCTACACCCCATTTGTGGGTCTCTTTGCCGGAGTGGTGAAATTGGCAGACACGCACGGTTCAGGGCCGTGTGGGCGCAAGCCCGTGGGGGTTCAAGTCCCTTCTCCGGCACCATATTAGATGACTGAGGGCCCGTCGCGCAGCGCGGTGGGTCCTTTTTGTTTTCGCGGGTCAGGGACGTTTGCTACTGGAGGCTGAACGGAACGTCGCATTCATCGTACAGCGAGGGGTCGGATTTGGAGATGATCCGAATCACGTATCCCCCGCCCGCGGGCAGACTTGGATCGATATGCCACGCCGCGCGGCCGTCATTGAGCGTGCGGGACTTGAGAACGCGGACGAAGTCTCCATTACGCCACAGCTCGATTCGCACCCGTTCTCCCGCGTTCCACGAGGAAGTCCAACGGATGCTCTTGCGTCCACCCAGCGGCCAAACCGGACCCGCATTCGGGCGTTTGACTTTGATAGTCGGCTTCACCGGATCGAGGTACGCGGCCATCAAAGGGTAGCTCTTGTCAAAGCGCCCGAAGTAGTCCAGATTGGTCGAAGTGGTGCACGAGCCGGGTCCACCCCAGAGCTGTCCGATGATCTGCAAAGACGAGGTGATGAACAGCGGACTGCCCGAGGACCCCGGTTCGGTGGTGCCCGAAGTCCAGGAGGACTGGTGATAGCGATCCAGCGGCCGGATAGAGCGGTGGGCCTCCCCCACATTCGACGTGATTCCGAACGATATCCGCTTAAAATCCCCGGAAGGGTGGTGGACAACCGTTGTGCCCGTTCCGAGATTGACAGGGATCGAGGTCCAACCGCTGTAGACGGCGCCGAGAGGCGGCGCATGGTTGAGCCGCAGCAGACAGAAATCGGTTCCGGTGCTGGCGTCGGCCGTGGCGAGGAGCGTGGCCCCGGACGTCCGCGGCAGATAGGCAAGACTCGGCACGCTCCCGTTGCAGGAGTTGGTCTGGTAGAACCAATACACTTCAGCGGAAGACGCATCCGCGGCGGAACTGATGCAGTGGTTGGCCGTCAAAAAAAAGGGGATCTCGGAATGGGTGTCGGTGTCCGAGATGAGGCAGCCCGTGCAGAAGAGATTGCCCGTGTTCCCGATGCTGCCGATCCCTCCCACACCTTTCGACGCGGAAGTCCAACCCGCATAGCACGTGACATCGTTGTTGCAGGTGCCCGCCGCCTTCGCCTTGGAATCGAATCCCAACGAGACATAATTGTGCACGATCCGGTCGATGGTCAGCAGGCAGTCATCCGCAGATTCACCGTCCGGGATGAAGCACTCGACCACGGCGGTGTCCGTGAAACACGTGGCCGACCACAGGCCCGATCCGTCCGGCGGCGCGGCGGTGTAGGGTCCATAGACTTCGCCGGAGTCCAGCGCGTTGTACACCTGCACGTAGGCGCCGGCGGGCAGATCGAGTTGCGCGAAATGGATACGGATTCCGAGCGCGTCCGGCGAGAGGATGGCCGCCGACCAAAGCGTGCCACCATCTGGCACGGCCTGCCAGAAGCCATGACTGGCCTGGCCGCCTTCAAGGTGGATGAACTCGTCCAGGTCCCGGAAGACCCCAATTCGTTCGGGCCCCTTGCCGAGTTCCTCGGACCGATCCGCGTCTTCGGCCAGAATCGGGTTCAGGTCCAATTCGGGCAACATCGCTCCGCCGCTGATCGTGAGCGATTTCAGCGCGGTGAGCGCCTTGGGCGCGGCCCGCGACGTCTCGGGCGAAACGGTCGCTGCTTCGCCATAGGTCGACTTGCCCGGCGCATCCCACGGTTTCGGAGAGACTCCTCGCGCGGCCGCCGCGGTCGCATCCAGGAGTTGACCGTCAGCCGTGCGGTACAGGTCGAAGGAGGGTCCACCGGCGCTAGGGCTCAACCGGTATCCAGTGAGGTACGCGCCTGCCATGCCAGGGTCCGCTTCGGTCCAGACATTCGTGAGTTCATATCGGGAGGACGGATAGCCCTGCGCTTCGAGAAAGTCCGATGCAAACGCAGACGAACTGAGCGCGACGAAGACGGCGGCAGCGGCAACCCATCGCGCGCTTGCCAAGCGTGCACAGCATACCAGCGCTGGTAGATAATCCCTGGAACATACTGCGGGCGGGAGGCAACGGCCCAGAAACGTCTCGTGCATCGCAATCCCCAGAGGCCCCATTCCCAAAAACTTCACGGTCCTGCCCCACCCAGCACTTGAATGTATCATACCATACCAAGGCGACACCCGGAAGTTCACGCACAAGTGAGCGACGCCAACCACAGCACCACCGCCACTTTGCGCAGGCGCGGCGCGCCAATATTCCCACGGATTCTTGAAACAGGCGGTGCTATATGGTAGGGTCGTGGATTGTGTGGAACAGGGGGAAACACGCAGTATATCCCTGCCACATCTGCAACCAATCCAGCCACACTATGCAGGATTAGAAAGGAGAACCCCTTGTCTGACGGTACCAAGATCTACGATTTGACCGGTAAGGTGGCCGTCATCGCAGGAGGGGGCGGCGCCCTGGGTAGTTCCATCGCGTGCGGGCTGGCCCAGGCCGGGGCGCAGTGCGCGGTGACGAATGTGACCCTGGACAAGGCGGAGTATGTGGCCTCGCAGCTTGCGGAGGCTTGCGGCCATGCCAAAGGGTACGAGTTGGACGTGGCGGATGAGAAGGCGACCGAGGCCCTCTGCGAGGAGATCTACCGCGAATTCGGGAAGGTGGATATTCTCGTGAATTGCGTGGGCGGCAATCTGAAGGACGCGACGACCTCGCCGGAGCAATCGTTTTTCGACCTGCCGCTGGACGCGTTGCGCCAGGTGATGGAACTGAACTTCATGTCGTCAGTGGTGAAGCCGTGCCAGGTGTTCGGAAAGGGCATGCTCGACAACCCGAATGGCGGTTCCATCATCAACATCTCTTCGATGAGCGCAATCCGGCCGTTGACGCGGATCGTGGGGTACAGCGCGGCCAAGGCGGCGGTGAACAATTTTACGGAATGGCTGGCCGTATACTTCGCGAAGGAGTTGGGCAAGAAGATTCGCGTGAACGCGATCGCGCCGGGCTTCTTCCTCACGGCGCAGAACCAGTTCCTGCTGACAAATGACCGCACCGGGGAACTGACGGACCGGGGCAAGACGATTATCGGTCATACGCCGATGGGCGATTTCGGCGTCGGCGAGGACCTGATCGGAGCGGCCCTGTGGCTGGCGTCCGACGCGTCCCGCTTTGTGACGGGTATCTGCGTGCCGGTGGACGGTGGGTTCTCAGCATTCTCGGGCGTGTAGCGGCGAAGAGCATCAGTGAGTGGAGTGAACAAGACCATGAGCGATCCAGTGGCCCCCTTGAAGAATCACAAGCCGACCCATGAGTTTTTCATCGGCATCGACTCCGACGGCTGCGCGTTTGACACGATGGAAGTGAAGCATAAGGAGTGTTTCATCCCGAACATCATCAAGTACTGGGACCTCCAGCCGATATCAAAATTCGCGAGGGCCGCGGCGGAGTTTGTCAACCTGTACTCCAAATGGCGCGGCATCAACCGTTTTCCCGCATTGACCATGACCTTTGACTTGCTGAGCGAGTGGGAAAAGGTCCGGGAGCGCGGTTGGAAGGCGCCGGACGTGCCGAACCTGCGCAAGTGGATCGAGACGGAATCGAAGCTGGGCAACCCCGCGCTGGACGCGTACTGCAAGGCGCATAATGAAGCGGATATGCATCGCACGTTGGCGTGGAGCAAGGCCGTGAATGTGACCGTGGCCGATATTGTGAAGGAAGGCTTGCCGCCGTTCCCGCATGTGCGCGAATCGCTCGAGAAGGCCAGGGAACGGGCCGACATGCTGGTCTGTTCGCAGACGCCCACCGAGGCGCTGGTGCGCGAGTGGGAAGAGCAGGGCATCGGGCATTTCGTGTTCGCGATCGCGGGACAGGAGATGGGCACGAAGGGGCAGCACATCGCCTACGCGACCGAGGGGCGTTACGAGAAGAGCAAGATGCTGATGATTGGCGACGCGCCCGGGGACATGAAGGCCGCGCGCACGAACGGGGCATTGTTCTATCCCATCAATCCGGGCGAGGAGGAGACCTCCTGGAAGCGTCTGCACGATGAGGCGCTGGACAAGTTCTTCAACGGCACGTACGCGGGCGCGTATGAGGAAGCCCTGATCAAGGAGTTCGACTCGTACCTTCCCGACACGCCGCCCTGGAAGAAGTAGGCCGCAGCTCAACACGTCACACGAAACGCGGAAGGCCCGCACGTATGGGGCCACGCGCGCAGGGTCTTCATGAAGATTGTCGCCGACGAAAATATCCCCTACGCCCGCGAGGCTTTTGGCCTGCTAGGCGAGGTCGTCACCGCGCACGGGCGCAAGATGGACGCCGCCTTGCTTCGCGACGCCGACCTGCTCATGGTGCGCTCCATCACGAAGGTGAATCGCGAGCTGCTGGAGCAGTCGCGCGTGCGCTTTGTGGGCACGGCGACCATCGGCGAGGACCACGTGGACAAGGCCTACCTTGCTGAGCGCGGGATTGGGTTTTCGAGCGCGCCCGGATGCAACGCAAACAGCGTGGCCGACTACCTGACGGCGGCATTGCTGGTGCTCGCCACCACGCGCGGTTTCCAACTCAGCGACCGCAAACTCGGGATCATCGGTCACGGTAACGTGGGCAAGCGTGTCGAACGGCGAGCTTTGGCCTTTGGCATGGGATGCGTCCTCAATGACCCGCCGCTGCAACGCGAGACGGGAGACGCCAAGTACCGACCGCTCGACGAGATCTTCGATTGCCAGATCATTACGGTGCACGTGCCCCTGACCAAGACCGAACCGGACGCGACCTACCACCTCCTGAATGAATCCTTCCTCGACCGCGTCAGAACAGGCACGATCATCATCAATACGTCGCGCGGGTCCGTGGTGGATGGAAAGGCATTGCGCGCGGCACTGGAATCCGGCAAGGTGGGCGCGAGCGTATTGGATGTATGGGAGGGGGAACCCAACATCGATCTTGAGCTGTTTGCGAATCTCGCGCTGGGGACGCCGCACATTGCGGGCTATTCGTTCGACGGCAAAGTGAATGGCACACGGCAGATTTACGAGGCCGCGTGCAGGCATTTGGGGCAGGCCCCCGCGTGGGACCCGTCTCCCTTGTTACCCGCGCCGGAGTGTCCGGAGATTGACGCCGACGGAGCGGCGGAAGACCTGCAACGCGAACTGTTGCGCCTGGTGAGCGCCGTGTACGATGTTCGTCGCGACGACAAGGCGCTGCGCGATATAATAGTCAAAGCACCTGAAGAGCGCGGCCCCTATTTCGACCGGCTCCGCAAGGAGTATCCGCGCCGGCGCGAGTTTCACAATACGCTCGTGCGGATTACGCCTAAGAACGAGGCCATGGCGCGGTGTCTTGCAGGCTTGGGCTTCCGAGTGGGCTGAGTTGTCCGCGCGCAACCGAGGAAACAGGGAGATGGCGCAGATCGGCCCAAATGGGACACAGGCGAGGGCGCCTGTGCCACACGCGCTTGCCCGGCCTGAGAAGTCTTTGCCTTCTTCTGGCTGCTGGTTTGCACGAAGACTCAGAGTGGCCAGATACTAAGGATTCGAGTTAGTCGTGTGGCACAGGCGCCCTCGCCTGTGTCCCATTCGGATTCACGGGCACGTAACGCGGATTGCACGAAACCACACCGATTCGAAGACCGAGGATAGAGCTCGAATTGCGATGCAGACTCTGATCTCGAATGCGAGTGGAACGGAGAGAGATGGCACGGGTCACTCATTTTGAGTTCAGCGCCGATGACCCGGAACGCGCGGCGCGATTCTATGCGAATGTTTTCCAGTGGGACATCTACAAGTGGGATGCGCCAGAAGATTACTGGCTGGTGTGCACCGGTCCCGATGGCGACCCAGGCATCGATGGTGGAATCGTGCAGAGCCGGGAAGGCATGCCGCGCACGGTGAACACGATCGAAGTGGACTCGCTCGATGTCTGTTGCGAACGGGTCGTGCGGAACGGCGGTGCCGTGCTGAGCCCCAAGACCGTGATCTCCGGCGTGGGGTATCACGCGTATTGCCGAGACCCGGAAGGCAATGTGTTTGGCGTGCATCAACCGGACCCCGAAGCGGGTTGACGTGGCGGAAAGCCGAGGGACTATGATTCAGCGAGTGAGTGAAGACGGATGGCTGAGCGACGCGGGTCTGCGTGCTTTCGTGATGGAGGCCTTCAGCCGGGAGAACTTCGCCAACAAACGGGTGCTGTTCGTGATACCCGATGCGACGCGCAGCATGCCGATGCCCACGATGTTCCGGGCGTTGCACGAGGCGTTGCACCGGCACGTGGCGAAGATGGACTTCCTCATCGCGCTTGGCACGCACCCGCCCATGCCGCAGAAAGCCATCAACAAGCTGGTGGGCATCTCGCAGCAGGAGCGCGAGGGAAAGTACCGGGACATCGGGCTCTTCAACCACGAGTGGCAGAACCGCAACGCTCTGGTCCGTATCGGCACATTGACGGAGGACATGCTGGCGGAAATCTCCGACGGGCTGCTGCGCGAACGCGTCGACGTGACCATCAATCGCCGCGTGTTGGAATACGATCTCGTGTGCGTGGTGGGACCGGTGTTTCCGCACGAGGTGGTTGGGTTCAGCGGAGGCAACAAGTACTTCTTCCCCGGCGTGGCGGGCGAAGAAATCCTGAATGTCTTTCACTGGTTAGGCGCGCTGATCACTAACCCGATGATCAACGGGGCCAAGTACACGCCGGTCCGCAAGGTGGTGGACACCGCCGCCTCGTTCATCCATGTCGAGAAGCGGTGCTTCTGCCTGAATGTGATGGGCAAGGACTGCAAGGCCATCTATTACGGCACGCCGGAAGAGGCATGGTCCGCGGCCGCGGACCTCAGCGCGCGGACGCATATCCGCTATATGGACCGGCCGTTCAAAAGCGTGTTGGCGATGGCGCCGGAGATGTACGACGAGATCTGGGTGGCCGGCAAGTGCATGTACAAACTCGAGCCCGTAGTGGCGGATGGCGGCGAGCTGATCATTTACGGCCCGCATATCCACGAAATCAGCGTCACGCATGGCAAACTGATCAAACGTATCGGGTACCACACGCGCGACTACTTCCTCGCGCAAATGGACCAGTTCCGCGACATCCCCGGAGGTATCCTGGCCCACTCGACCCACGTGCGCGGTATCGGTACGTATGAGGATGGCGTGGAAAAGTGCCGGGTCCAGGTAACGCTGGCCACGTCGATCCCGGAAGAGGAGTGCAAGGCCATCAACCTCGGGTACCGGGACCCCGCGTCGATCGATCCGGAGCAATGGCGCAATCGTGAGGACGAGGGACTGCTGCTGGTGGAACGCGCGGGCGAGGTCCTCTACCGTCTGAACGAGGGGAATCCAGAGCCCAAGCGGCCACTGCACACGGCGTGAGTGGGGGTTGGAGAAGAGAGCCGGCGTCTCGGCCGCGGAGCATGTCGAATTGGAGGGAGAGTTGTAATGCCTAAGAACGTCATTGTAGCGCAGTCAGGGGGCCCCAGCCCCGTTATCAACAGTTCGCTTCGGGGCGTGATCGAAACGTGCAAGATGTTCCCGGAAACATTTGGGAAGATCTATGCGGGTTGGCACGGCATTGAAGGCGTGCTGAAGGAAGAGCTGCTCGATCTGTCCGCGCAGGATGAAGAGGAAGTCGCGCTGCTGCGCTATACCCCCGCCGCGGGTTCGATTGGCACCTGCCGCTACAAGCTGAAGAAGAATCAGAACGAAGATTTCGAGCGCGTTATCGAAGTGATGAAAGCGCACGATATTGGCTACTTCTTCTACAACGGCGGCAATGACAGTATGGACACGGCGCACAAAGTGAGCGTGAT
Organism: Candidatus Hydrogenedentota bacterium; assembly: GCA_020849535.1. GTDB lineage: Bacteria > Hydrogenedentota > Hydrogenedentia > Hydrogenedentales > SLHB01 > JAHDWY01. Next base: position 34,738 of record JADLGB010000201.1, on the reverse strand, counting down.
CGCTCACGAGCACGGGCTTGACCTCGTGGCGGTCGGCGTGCCCAAGACCATCGATAACGACGTCGGCGATTCCGCGTTCAAGTTGATCGACCACACGCCGGGGTACGGCAGCGTGGCGCGGTACTGGATGGGGATTGTCCAAAACGCGAATGAAGAAAACGCCGGATCCTCGCCCGCCGACCCGGTGCTGGTGTTGCAGGCCATGGGCCGTAAGATCGGATACATTCCAGCCGCGGCGCGGCTCGCGGACCCCAAGCGAGAAATGCCGCTGCAGATCTACATGGCGGAGTCCGGCGTGACCGCGGAAGAGATGTGCGACAAGGTCAACGATCAGCTCAAGAAGGATGGCCGTTGCATTGTAGTTGTGAGCGAGGGCTTCGATGTCGGCGACATCGGCGCGACCAAGGATGGCTTCGGCCACACGCAGTTCAGTGCGTCCAAGACGACTGTTGCCCAGCAGGTCGTGACCATGCTGAATAGCCGTGGTCTGCCGGTACCCGGTGCGGCGCGGGGCCAGGTTTCGGGAACGGACCAGCGCGACACGTGCTTGTATGCCTCCGTTGTGGATCTGGATGAAGCGTACAAGGTGGGTCAAAAGGCGGTGCTCATCGCAAAGGACGACGGCAATGGCTGGATGGCGACGATCCTGCGCGAGCCGGGTCCGATCTACAACGTGCGGTATGACAAAGTGCCGTTGGAGAAGGTTGCGAATTCGGAGCGGACCTTCCCGCAGGAGTGGCTGACCGCCTGCAAGGTGGACGTGACCGACGAGTTCGTGAACTACGCGAAGCCGCTCATCGGTGAAGACTGGGCAAGTGTGCCGGTCATCAACGGACGCCAGCGGTTCTCGCGGTTTAAGCCGGTATTCGCGGACAAGAAGCTTCCGGCCTACGTGTTGCAGGGATTGCGCAAGTAACGCGCGCATTCCCGAACATGTGCGGCTGAATCCTCGGTGAACGGCCCGAACCTGGGCTACTTTCAACTGCCCTTGCGGAACGCAGAAGAAAGCCGAATGCGGAACACAGGCGAGGACGCCTGTGCCACACGCGCTTGCCATGCCTTGGCCCGTTCATCCTTTCTTCTGGATACGAATTGCCCGGAGTACTCAGGAGTCCCAAACAACTGAAGAAGTGGAGATGGACGTGTGGCACAGGCGCCCTCGCCTGTGTCTTCATAGCTCTGGGCCATCAGGAAAGACGTTTCCGTTTGATTGCCCCTACGCCGCGCTGTGTCTGCCCAAGTGAAAATGGCCTCCGCAGGCGACTCGTATCCAGCTCGTCACCAAGCATTGCGATTTGAGTGTGAGCGTCCTATGCTTGGGGTATCTGGCTGGTTTTGCGCCGCTATGGATACGGTGGTCAGTGTTTGGTACGCGGAGAGAGGGGGAAGTGATGAAATCCACTGATGTGACCCGCCCACTGTCTTTTGCACTCGTGCTTGTCGTGATGGGTCCGCTCGTGTGCGGATGCCCGCAGACGCCGCCCGAAGACCTGGACGCATACATTGAGTACCTGATGCAGGAGTCGCACATTCCCGGGCTGGCAGCAGTCGTGTTCACCGAGTCGGAGATCGTGTGGGCGAAGGGTTACGGATGGGCCAATATCGAGGAGGAAGTTCCCGTCACTCCGGAGACCCTTTTTCAACTGGCTTCCATATCCAAAACCGTAACTGGCACGGCGGTAATGCAATTGGTGGAAGCGGGATCCCTGGACCTCGACGCAGATATCGGAGACTACCTGCCGTTCGCCATTCGGCATCCCCAGTTTCCGGACACCCCGATCACGTCGCGCATGGTGCTCACCCACACCTCGGGACTTCGCGACAATTCGCGGGTCTACAACAAGCTCTACGAATATGGCGCCGACTCCCCAATCGGCCTTTCAGAGTTGATAGAGGGGTTCTTCACGCCGGAGGGGCAATGGTACGATTCAAAACGGAACTTCACGTCCAGCGCTCCGGGCGAAGAGTTCCAGTATTCGAATCTCGGATTCGCGCTGCTGGGCCTCTTGGTCGAGGAGGTCGCGAAGCAACCCTTCGACGCGTACTGCAACGAAAGGATATTCGAGCCTTTGGCGTTGGATGAGACGAGTTGGCTTCTCCGGGATCTCACGGCGGACCACATTGCGATGCCCTATCGCGACGTCAGCCTACTGGGACAAGCCCGCTACACACCCTACGGCCAATACGGGTATCCAGACTATCCATCGGGGCAGATCCGCACGAGCGTCACGCAGTTCGCGCGATTCTACCAGGCGATCATGCGCGGCGGGGAACTCGAGGGAACTCGCATTCTTGAAGAAGATACCGTCGCACTCATGCTGACCGCCCAACTTGCCGAAGAGACGGCCGAACAGTGTCTTGGCTGGATCCGCCTCACGGAGGGAGACCCCGCGCCACTGAACGGTCACGGCGGAGGGGAACAGGGGGTGCTCACGATGGCTTGGTTCGACCCGGAGACCAGCACGGGGGTGATGGTTTTCACGAACGGGGATGCAGCAGACCTTCTGCAAAGGCGCGTCAGAAAACGCGTGGAAGCAATTACCGCAATTCAGAACCGTCTCTTCAATGAGGCCGGTACGCTGTGAGGATCCAGCCGCCCTTGCAGGTCACGTCCGTGGACATCGAGGGCAGCTTCGTTCTATACCCCGATTTATAGTAAACTCTTGGTACCCGCCGCCGGCCGCCAAATCTACACGAGCCGGGCGCGGGAACGCGCCTTTGACTCACCGCGTGCGCGGGGGAAGCGACAGCAGTTTACATTCAGGAGAGCTGGAATCATGGCACAGATGGATATCGGACTCATTGGGCTCGCCGTCATGGGCGAAAACCTCGTTTTGAATATGGAGAGCAAGGGGTTCTCTGTGGCGGTCTACAACCGCACGGTCTCCAAGGTGGATAACTTCATCAACGGGCGCGGCAAGGGGAAGAACTTCAAGGGATGCCACAGCATCCAGGAGTTCTGCGCGTCGCTGAAGCGTCCGCGGAAGGTGATGATGCTGGTGAAAGCCGGACAGGCCGTCGATGACTTCATCGAACAACTTCTCCCCCACCTCGAACCCGGCGACATCATCATCGACGGCGGCAACAGTCATTTTCCGGACACCATACGCCGTGCGAAGTATGTCGAGGGCAAAGGGCTTCTCTACATCGGCACAGGTGTGTCGGGTGGAGAGGAAGGTGCGCTGCTGGGTCCGTCGATCATGCCGGGCGGGTCGCCTGCCGCGTGGCCGCACGTGAAGCCTATTTTCCAGAGCATTTCCGCGAAGACCGCGGATGGTTCGCCTTGCTGCGACTGGGTGGGCGAAGGCGGCGCGGGCCACTTCGTAAAGATGGTGCACAACGGCATCGAGTACGGCGACATGCAGATGATCTGCGAGACCTACCAGCTCATGAAGCAGGGTCTCGGCATGAGCAACGCCGAGATGCATGAAGTGTTCGCGGAATGGAACAAAGGCGAATTGGATTCGTACCTCATCGAGATTACGCGCGACATCCTCGGATACAAGGATGAGGATGGCAAGGAAGTCGTCGATCTGATTCTCGACCGCGCGGGTCAGAAGGGCACGGGCAAATGGACGGTGGTTGCGGCACTGGACTCCGGCCAGCCGCTCACCCTGATTGGCGAGGCGGTGTTTGCGCGCTGCCTGTCCGCGGTGAAGGATGAACGTGTGGAGGCCGCGAAGACTATCAAAGGGCAGGTCGCTGCGTTCAGCGGCGATAAGAAGGCCTTCGTGGACGACCTGCGCCACGCGCTGTACGCATCGAAGATCGTGAGCTATGCGCAGGGTTATCAGCTCATGCGCGCCGCCGCCGCGGAATACGGGTGGAACCTGAATTACGGCGGCATCGCGCTCATGTGGCGTGGCGGTTGCATCATCCGGTCGGCGTTCCTCGGGAAGATCAAGGATGCCTTCGATAAGAATCCCAAGCTGGTCAACCTGTTGCTCGATCCCTTCTTCCTGGACGCGGTGGCAAAGGCGCAGCCCTCGTGGCGGCGCGTGGTGTCGACGGCGGTGAACATGGGTCTTCCCACGCCCGCGATCGGTTCGGCGCTGGCGTATTTCGACGGGTACCGCTGTGAGCGTCTTCCGGCCAACCTGCTTCAGGCGCAGCGCGACTACTTCGGAGCGCACACCTACGAGCGTGTCGACAAACCACGCGGCGAGTTTTTCCACACGAACTGGACCGGGCGCGGCGGCTCGACGTCTGCGTCGACGTACGTCGTGTGATGTGACTGCGCACCTCGTGAAGAAAGGAGCGAGCGTCTCATGAACGGTACCATTCAGGAGTACGCCCGGATCGGGATCGTGCACTTCATGGCGTACCCGGCCTGCGGCGGGGGCGATGGCCCCATCCTGGAATCGCTGACTGCGTTGGCGGAGGACCCGCTGTTCGAGGTGATCGAGGTCACGCGCATGAACGATCCGGCGATCCGGAAAAAGGCGCGTGCCCTGGCCGAAGCCAAGGGGATTGAGTTGTGCTTTGGCGCGCAGCCGATCCTGCTGGGCGGCGGACTCGACCTGAATCATCCCGATCCGGCAACTCGCGCGAAAGCCGTGGAAGCCGTGAAAGCAGCCATCGACCAGGCGGAAGAACTGGGCTGCCACGGACTGGCGGTGTTGAGCGGCAAGGTGAGCGACGATGTCAGCGATGCCATCGTCCGGTTGGTGGATTCCTTGAATCACTTGTGCGCTTACGGTGAATCGAAGGGGATCCGCATTGTTCTGGAAACGTTCGATCAGGTGCCGTTTGGCAAGAACTGTCTCATCGGCCCAACGGAAGACGCGGTGACGGTGTCCCACGCGGTGCGCGACGAGTATCCGGATTTCGGCATCATGCTGGATCTGAGCCATCTCCCCCTGCAAGGGGAATCGCCAAAACGGGCTATCGCGACCGCGGGCCATCACTTCGTGCACGCTCACATGGGGAATTGCGCAATGGACGACCCGGGGCATCCCGCGTATGGCGACAATCATCCGCGCTTCGGCGCGCCAGGCACGCGCAATGATGTGCCGCAGTTGGCGGAGTATCTCAAGGTGCTGCTGGAGGAGGGGTATCTGTCCAAGAAGCACCGCCGCATTCTGAGCTTTGAGGTAAAACCGATGGCGGGTGAGTCTTCGGAAGAGATCATCGAAGAGTCCAAGCGCAAGCTGGAAGAGGCCTGGAAACTGGTGTAGCAATCGAGGCGGCCGCGGCGCTGGTCGTGGCGCGGACCCCGCCGAACGGAGGATCGCATGCCCAAGATCTTCGTAGCCCGCCGAATCCCGGACCAGGGAATGAATCTGCTGTACGACGCCTTCGGCAGAGAAAGCGTGACGGTGTACCCGAAAGACGAGGTCATCCCGCGGGCGAAATTGCTGGAAGGCGTCAAAGGAGTGGATGCCCTCCTCCCCATTCTCACGGATCGGATCGACGCGGAAGTGATGGATGCGGCGGGCCCACAGTTGAAGATCATCGCGAATTTCGCGGTGGGGTATAACAATGTCGATGTCGCCGCGGCGACCGCGCGCAGAATTCCTGTGACAAATACGCCCGGGGTGCTGACGGAAACGACTGCTGATTTGACGTGGGCTCTTATCCTGGCGGTGGCGCGGCGGGTTGGGGAATCCGAGCGCATCCTGCGCGCGGGCCAATGGCCCGGCTGGGGTCCCATGCAGTTGATGGGGTCGGACGTGTTTGGGAAGACGCTGGGCATCTTCGGGTTTGGGCGCATCGGGAAGGCGGTGGCGCGGCGGGCGAAGGCATTCGATATGCGGGTCTTGTACACCAGCCGCGACGAGGTGGATCCGGAATTGGATCATGAGTACCACGCGCACGGCGTGGACAAGGCGGCCCTGCTCGCCGAGTCGGACTTTGTGAGTGTCCACTGTCCGCTCTTGCCGGAGACGATTCACGCGTTCGGTGCGGCCGAGTTCAAGGCCATGAAGAAGACCGCCTACCTCATCAACACATCGCGAGGGCCGGTCATCGACGAGACGGCCTTGGCCAAGGCGCTGAAGTCGGGAGAGATTGCCGGGGCGGGACTGGATGTCTACGAAGAGGAACCCAAGATCCACCCGGAGTTGCTGAAGTGCGAGAATGCGGTCTTGCTTCCACACTTGGGCAGCGCGACGTCTGAGACGCGCGGCAAGATGGCACATATCGCCGCCACCAACGTCGTGGCGCGGCTCAAAGGGGAACGCCCCCCAAACTGCGTGAATCCCGACGCGCTGTAGGTCGCTTCCCAACACCGCAACCGGTGAACAGCGCCGGACGCTGGGCGTGCGAAGAGAAGAACATCCCACCTTCGCCCCCTTCAATTGGAGGACCGGCGGAAGTCGCCGTGGCGGCGCAACATCCCCCGGCCCTTCGGGCCACCCCCTTCAAAGGGGGAATTCAGAGCGCCCTTCGGGCTTTATGAGTCCGGAACCCGAGGCCTCCAGGCGGCCCCGGGTATAGCCGCAAATCCATAGCCATGGTGTTGCGTAATTCCCCCCTTGAAGGGGGATCAAGGGAGATGTTCTTCCCGGTTGAATTCCGACAGATTCTCTGCTATTGTGTATTTCTTGTATACTATATCTATAGCATTCGAGAAATCACGCAGGAAACACACCGCCCCCAGTATAAAGGAACGTCCATGCCCCAGGGAACTGCCTTCCTCCCTTGGGTATATAATGAACCGAGGAAGTCTAGTGAGAGCCCAATTACTGGAGGGAGTGGCGCCATGCGTATGAAACGTATTGCCGTTTGTGCCGCGTGTCTGCTGACCGCCGGGTGCATTCCCCTTTCCTTGAACCCACTGTACACGGACGACGATTTGGTGTACGACGCGGGTTTGGAGGGCACCTGGGGTGAGGCGCCGGAGCAGTGGGCCTTCGAGAAGGCGGGCGAAAACGAATACCTCCTGAAGGTTTCCGAGGATGAAGGGCGTACCACGGAGTTCTCGGTACATCTCGTGCAGCTCAAAAAGCACCGGTTTCTGGACCTGCAACTGTCTGACCGGCCGGATCTGTCGGAATGGGAGATGTTGCATGTGATTCCCGCTCACACGTTCTGGGCCTTCGAGCGGGATGGGGACACGTTGCGGCTGCGCAACTTCGACCCGGAATGGTTGGAGGATCGCGTCAAGAATGACCGGTTGTGGGTGCCTCATACGGAATCGAATGATTTCCTGGTGCTGACGGCCGGGACGAAACGCTTGCAGCGTTTCATGCTGAAGTGGGCGGATGATGAAGAGGCGATGGGCGATTGGGAAGAGATGAAGCGGGCGCCGGCGAAGTAGTCCGTGCTGGAGTTCCATCGGAGACCCCGCGCGCTTCGCACGCGGAGTGACGTTGAAGAGAAGAACATCCCCCTTCACCCCCTTCAAAGGGGGATTTCTGTAACACTATATCGATGTATTTGTAGACTTTCGTGTGGCAGCGTGTGCGTGCTTGGTGTGCCGAATGCGCGGCCCGGAGGGTCGCAGGGGATGTGTCGCCAATAGCCTGCGCTTTACCCAGGTTCTGGAGCACAAATCAGCATTCAACGGATGCCCAGCGGTTCGCGTGGTTCGCGGCGGGGACGCGCTTCTTTCTTCGTGGGCGGCTTGGGAAGGCTGGCGGGGTAGGCGGCCTCATCGTACGCGAGGATACCCTGCTCTAACCACACATGCTCGCCCGCGAGAATCTGTTGCGCAGTGCGGTAGCGTAGCGCATCGTCGTTGTGCCAGAGGCCGTGAAAAAGCCCCCTCACCTTGCGACGGGAGTTCCGGCAGAACACATCCACAAGATCCAGCGCCTTGGCGGAGTCCGGATGCCCTTGACGCCAGCGCGTGTGCGCGCGGCTGATTGCCGTGGCCATGGCGAAGAGTTCCATGGCGATGTCCACAAGGCGGAACAAGAAGGCCTGCTTGTGCTGGAGACTCGCGCCGTGTACCACCATGCCATGCACGACCTGCCGCGCCAGGCGGCGGCTGCTGCGGTCGATGAATCGCATGTGCGTGGCGAGACGGCCGTACTCTTCGTACTTGGGCCAATGCCCCCAGCCAAACCAACGCGCCGGATACCAGCGCGCGTAGAATGCGAGCACACGAGGCAACAGCGAGAGTTTGCCGCGCCAGTTCTTGTCAGTGTCGAGCAGATCGCCGGCTGCTTGCAGGTGAGTATCCACGGCCTCGCGCGCCATGAAGAGGTGCAGGATCTCGCTGGCGCCTTCGAACACACGGGTGACACGCGTGTCGCGCATGAACCGTTCGACGCCAATGGGAGCCTCGCCTCGCTCCGCGAGCGAGCGCTCCGTCTCGTAGGCGCGCCCGCCGCGAATCTGGAAGGTGTCGTCCACGATCTCCCACGCGCGCGACGTGTTCCACTCCTTGGCGGCGGCCGCTTCCAGCCGGATGTCATACTCGCCCCGGACGCACATCTCCGCGGCGGCGAAGACGACCGCTTCCATGGCATACACGGTCGAGGCCATGTCGGCGAGCTTGTGTCCGATGGCCTCGTGCTTGCCGATGGGCCTACCCCACTGCACACGTTCACTCGCCCAGCGGCGGCTGATCTCCACACACTTCTTTGCCGTGCCGACCGCGCCCGCGGGCACGGAGAGACGTCCCACGTTGAGGACGGTCAGTGCGACGCGCAGGCCCTTGCCTTCCGGGCCGACGAGGTTCTCGCGGGGCAGGTGGACGTTCTTGAAGGTCACGACGCCGTTGGCGAGGGCGCGCAACCCCATGAAGCGGCAGCGGTGCTCAATCGAGACGCCTTCCCAGGAAGATTCCACGACGAAAGCGCTGATCGTGTTGGTATCCGTGTGCCGCGCCATGACGATGAAGAGCTTGGCGAGCGTGCCGTTCGTGCACCAGAGCTTGACGCCGTTGAGCACGTAACTGTCACCATCCGGCGAGGCGCTGACCGTCGTGGTCAATCGCGCCGGGTCGGAACCCACGTCGGGTTCGGTGAGGGCGAAGGCCGAGATTTCACCCTTGGCGCAACGCGGCAGGTAGCGATTCTTCTGCTCTTCCGTGCCAAACTGCTTAATGGTCTCTGGGACACCCACGGACTGGTGAGGCGAAAGCAGGCCGAGGAGGTTCGCTTCGTACCCGCCGAGCAGTTCCATGAGCTGGCACCATTCGATCTTGTTGACGCCGTGACCGCCGTACTCCTTGGGCACCAGGAGTCCGAAGGCGCCCATGCGGGTGAGTCCGTCGAGCACATCGTGGGGGTACTCGCCCGATTCGTCGATGGCGACGGGGTCGACCTTCTCCGCCAAAAAGGCCCGGAACTCCTTGTAGAGCTTGGCAAACTCCGGGCGGAACTCCCCGCTTGGGTAGGGGGGTATCAGGCTGGGATTGAAGACGCCCAGAAAGAGTTCCCGCAAGAAACTGGGCTGTTTCCACTCCGTCTGGCGCGATTCCTCGGCCAAACGGCGGGAATCGGCTTCTGACACCTCGTTCATGCGCTCTACTCCAAATGACGGGAACCACAGCCTCAAGCGCGTATTATTCAGTGAAAAAGGCTCGAAAACAAGCTTGACGGCAGGTGACCGGCGGGGGCACCGGTCCCACACGAGCACCGGCATCACAACCTAGTGAGGTGTACAAAACAGGATTTAGAGTTGAACCACGGCCCCGATTCTTGGCTAAATGCTCTTTCAGGGCATGCAACCAACAGCGAAAGGGGAATGCAATGAGGGGATTCGTGTTAACGCTCTGTATCGCGGCGTGTTGCTGTTTCACAGCGGCCGCGGACAAACCACAGCCCGAGATCACGTTGCCGTCGGTGATCGGGGACCATATGGTGCTGCAGCAAGACAATCCGGCGCCGATCTGGGGGAAGACGGATCCCAAGATCAAGGTCACCGTGACTCTGGGGGACGTCAAGAAATCGGTGAAGTCGGACGAGCAAGGGAAATGGCGCGTGGACCTCGGTCCGCTACGCCCGGGCGGTCCATACGAGTTGACCGTGAAGGCGAAGAAGACAAAGGCCGTCGTGCAGGACGTGCTCGTAGGCGAGGTTTGGGTGTGCTCCGGACAGTCCAATATGGAATGGCCGGTATCCCGCGCGCTCAATCCCGAAGAAGAGATCAAGAACGCCAACTATCCGAACATGCGTTTGTTCACGGTGAAGAAGAAAGTTTCCGGCGAACCGTTGGACGGGTGCGAAGGATCGTGGTCGGTGTGCACACCCGAGACAATTCCCAATTTCTCGGCGGTGGGCTACTTCTTCGGACGGCGCGTCCATGAGACCCTTAAGGTGCCTGTAGGGCTGATTAACACGTCCTGGGGCGGGACTCCGTCCGAGTCGTGGACCAGCATGCCCAAGCTCCAGTCCAACCCGGATTTCAAACCCATTCTCGACCGCTGGACAGACATGATCGCCAAGTATCCGCAGGCCAAGGCGGAGTTCGACGCGGCGATGGCGGAGTGGCAGAAGAAGGCCGATGAAGCCAAGGCCAAGAACGAACCCGAACCCAAGGACCGGCCGCGCGAGCCGATGGGTCCCGAGCATCCGTGGCGGGCAGCAGGCTTGTACAACGGCATGATCCAGCCGCTGATCCCCTTCGGAATCCGCGGGGCCATCTGGTACCAGGGCGAGTCGAACGCGGGCCGTGCCTACCAGTACCGGTCGCTGTTCCCGGCGATGATCGAGGACTGGCGCGCGAACTGGAATCAAGGGGAGTTTCCGTTCTTCTTCGTGCAGCTTGCCAATTTCATGAAGCGCAACCCCGATGCGAACGCGCCGTCGGCGTGGGCTGAACTGCGGGAAGCGCAATCGATGACGCTCGGACTCGAGAACACGGGGCAGGCGGTCATCATCGACATCGGCGAGGCGGACGACATCCATCCCAAGAACAAGCAGGACGTTGGAGCACGTCTGTCGCAGGCCGCGTGGAAAGTCGCGTACGGAATGGACAGTGCCGTGTGGTCGGGTCCCGTGTATGACTCCATGCGCGTGGACGGCGCGGCGATCCGCATCAAGTTCACGCAGACCAATGGCGGCCTCGTGACGAACGGTGGTCCCATCAAGGGATTCGCCATCGCGGGTGAAGACCAGAAGTTCGTGTGGGCCAGCGCCACGGCGGAAGGCGACGAAGTCGTCGTGTCCGCGGCGGAAGTGGCCAAGCCGGTAGCAGTTCGCTACGGCTGGGGCGACAACCCCTACTGCAACCTGTACAACGGCGCGGGCATGCCGGCCTCGCCGTTCCGCACCGATGACTGGCCCGGCGTGACAGTCAACGAGCGGTAAACCGGATTAGCACCCGGGGCGCTTTCCTCCAGGGCGGGGAAAGCGCCCCGGTGCTTTTTTTCGCGGGGGAGAGAATGGGAATTATGGGAGGTATGGGAACTATGGGATGGGTGACACCGGGGCAGAGGAGCGCCCCCGGGACCGAGTGCCCCTTCCACCGAGTGCCCCTTCCACCGAGTGCCCCTTCCAACGAGTTCCCCTTCCACCGAGTTCCCCTTCCACTGGGATGGAAATGGCCTTTGGGCTATAATAGGACGCGCAGAGGACGTCTGGTCCGGGCAAGGAGCTTTGGCTGTGGAACTTCCGGCTCTTTTCATGCACGACAAGTGGCAACGCTTCCGGGTTGTGGCGCTCTTCGCCGCCGCTTTTGGCGTGGGAGGATTGGCTCTAGGTTTTGGGTACGCGTGGCAGAGTTCCTGGCTACGGATTCTGGGATGGATCGCAGCGGCCGCAGCGGCCTTCATATGGGTGTATGTCCGCAGACGGCACATCCGCATCGTGGTGGATGAGTCGCGTCTCATTTGCGCACAGCCCGGCTGGTTGTTCTGGTGGCGGCCTGGGTCCGCTGACGAATTCCTTTATTCCGAGGCCACCCTTGTGATCCGTCGGTCCTACACCGGTGAAAACACGGACCCTGCATGCGCGCTGGTGTCAGGAAGTCGCTCTTGTAGAATCCCCGATTCTATTCCGCGTAAAGATGAATTGATCCAGCACCTCAGATTGCACATCCCACGCATCGATGAGAAGGTCAGCGAAGATCCTAAGCGTGGCCGTATCCCCTTGGAATATGGGGCGGCGCTTCATTACGGCAGTAACAAACGCGGAGTTGCCATCATGGCAGCAGCAGTGTTCTCCGGACTTCTTTCCGGTTTCCTGAGCAAGCACGGCGTCGAAGTGGAGGGGCTGTTCGATGTCCTAATCATGCCATTGATTGTGATGGGACTGACGGCGGGGGCACTTTACGTGCTGCCCGATTTCGGGGCACGGATGTGGGTTGATATGTCGGGCCTGACACTCCGAAGATTTGGTATCAGCAAGCGGATCGAGTTTAAGCACCTGACGGGGGTCACTTTCAAAGACGGGCTCATGAATGAGCGAATGATTCTGCGTTCCGCAGACGGGCCGGTGCGTATATACCAGAACCTCGACCGCTACGAGGACCTTGTCGCGCTTATCGGGCGTGTACGCCCAGACCTCGTCGATGTGCCCGAGCCGGAGCTGCCGTTCGTACTTGAGTGCAGGCCTCTCCGCGTGTGGCATTTTGGGGTGTTCCTGTCCGCGTGGTTGGCCCTGTCGGTGGGTGTTGCAGTCGTGTTGACGCGCGAGGGACAGGATATCTCGATGGGTTTCAAGCAGGCCTGGCTCTCGTTGCTCTTCTTCGTACCCGGCGCGCTCGCGGCAGTGCTGTACTGGGTAATGCACGTGCAGCGATTTGTGTTCGAGTCTGAATTCGTGACGCGCAAGAGAACTTTCTGGTCAACGGTCAAACCCACCAACCGGCTCCACCGCATTGTATACGTGCAGAAAGACCAGGAGCTCCGCAGAATCGTGTTGGAATTCTCACCGGGTTTGGGAAAGGTGAAGATACCTGCCCGTTCGACGGTTCTGCCGCTACGCAATGTGTTGGAGACTCTTGGCAGGATCTACCCCACGTCCAAACGCCTTGTTGAGTCCCACGATGTGGTGAGGGTGGAGCCACCGGCATCTGCGCCTTTGGGCGACGTAGAGTGAACCTCTCCCCTATTCCTGACGCCCCACGCTGCAACCAAAGTCGGCCTATGTGGAGGCAAGGCGCCGCGGCCTTGTCTGGGTTGCCGTGGGGGTGATAGTGTAAGGGTTGTCGGTGAAGGAATCTTCGATGAACTACTCCCCTGCGCAATCGGATAGCCCGGAAGCCCTTGCAGGAGAACGGCTTGCCGCGTCAGGGCGCACTCTGGCGACGGCAGAGTCGTGCTCCGGCGGGTTGTTGGCCCATCGGATTACGAATGTGCCAGGGTCCTCGGCGTATTTTCTCGGCGGTGTGATCACGTACAGCAATGAAGCGAAAGTGGACTTGCTGGGTGTTTCCATGGAGGTGCTCGACCGAGAAGGCGCGGTCAGCGAAACGGTGGCGCGCCAGATGGCCCAGGGTGTCCGGGAGCGCTTTGACGTGGACTGGGGCGTGGGTGTCACGGGGATCGCGGGCCCCGGCGGCGGCAGCCCGGAAAAGCCCGTGGGCCTGGTGTATATCGCGGTCGCGGGCAACCGGCAGACCTGTGTGACCCGGAACCTCTTTGAGGGTTCGCGGGAGTCGATAAAGGAACAAACGGCCGAGCAGGCTCTGCGCCTGCTCTTGGAGCAATTGCAGTGAGTGCAGGGTTCGTACATCTTCACGTTCATTCGGAATACAGCGTGCTGGACGGGGCAAGCAAGGTGGCTGAGATCATCGACCGCTGCCAGCAGTACGGCATGGAAGCCTGCGCGCTGACGGATCATGGGGCCTTGTTCGGCGCACTGGACTTCTACACGGCCGCGCGGAAGGCGGGCGTGAAGCCCATCATCGGGGCGGAGCTGTACGTGGCGAAGGGCAGCCGTTTTGACAAGTCGGCGCGGACGTCGGGCGGGTCGAACAACCACTTCCTGCTGCTTTGTGAAAACGAGACGGGCTATCACAATCTGTGCCGCTTGAGTTCTCTCGGCTATCTCGAGGGGTTTCACTACAAGCCGCGTATCGATCTGGAACTCATCGAGAAGCATAAGGACGGGCTCATCGCCACGAGCGCGTGTCTCGCGGGCGAGATCCCGCAATACCTCATGCACGATGATCTCGATGCCGCGAACGAGGCGATCAAGAAGTATGTCGCCATCTTCGGACGCGATAACTTTCTGATTGAGTTGATGGACCACGGCATGCAGGAGCAGCGCAAGATCAATCCCATCCTCGCGGAGATGGCCGAGCATCACGGGCTGATGCTCATCGCGACGAACGACTGCCATTACACGGACAAGGAAGACGCGGAACCCCACGAAGCCCTGCTGGCGATCCAAACGGCAGCGACCCTGGACCAAGAGGACCGATTCAAGTTCCCGTCCAACGAGTTCTACTTCTGCAGTGGCGACATCATGAAGGAGCGGTTCAAGGAGTATCCGCAGGCCATCACGAACACGATGCGCGTGGCCGAGCGGTGCAACTTGGAATTGGACCTGAACAAACACCTCATTCCGCGCTACGTGCCGCCTGACGGGTTGACCAAAGAGGACTACATGAGGCGGCTCGTGCAACTGGGATTGGAGGATCGCTACGACGGCGCGCCGAATGCGGAGCACCTCAAGCGGGCCGACTTCGAGTTGGGCGTCATCGAGAAGATGGGGTTTGTCGACTACTTCCTCGTCGTGTGGGACCTCATCAACTTCGCGCGCAGCAAAGGCATTCCGGTGGGACCGGGGCGCGGCTCGGGCGCGGGCAGTCTGGTGGCGTATGCGCTGAAGATTACGAACATCGACCCGATGCGCTACGGCCTACTGTTCGAGCGGTTCCTGAACCCCGAACGTGTGACGATGCCGGACTTCGATCTGGACTTTTGTTACAACCGGCGCGGCGAGGTGATCGACTACGCGCGCACAAAGTACGGCTCGGACAACGTAAGCCAGATCATTACGTTCGGGCGCATGAAGGCCAAGCAGGTGGTGCGCAACGTGGGCCGGGTGCTGGGCATGCCCTATGGCGATGTGGACCGCATCGCGAAGCTGATCCCGGATGATCCGGGTATGAAAGTCACGCTCAAGAGCGCGCTGGAGCAGGAAGCCGAACTGCAACGGATGGTAAAGGATGACCCGGAAATCCAGCGATTGTGGCACCTCGCCACGCGCCTGGAAGGCACGATCGGCACTTGCGGCACGCATGCCGCGGGCGTGGTGATTTGCGACCAGCCGCTGACCGATCACGTGCCGCTGTTTCAGGCGGCGGGCAGCGATATCGTCGCGACGCAGTTCGAGATGAAGGGCGTCGAGGAAGTCGGCCTGTTGAAGATGGACTTCCTGGGCCTGCGCACCTTGACGGTCGTACACGATGCCGTGCGCTTTGTGAAGGAAAACCGCGGTATCGATCTCGATATTGACAATCTCGAACCCGACGACAAAAAGGCGTACGCGCTGCTGCGATCCGGCAAAACGATGGGCGTCTTTCAGTTGGAAAGCTCGGGGATGCGCGACCTCGCCAAACGGATCGGGCTCGAGAGCCTGGAAGAAATCTGCGCGTTGATCGCCCTGTACCGGCCGGGTCCCATGCAGTTGAAGGACCAGTACATCGAGAGCAAGCACCAGCCGCAGAAGGTGAAGTACGATCACCCGCTGCTGGAGCCCATCCTGAAAGAGACCTACGGCGTGGCGCTCTACCAGGAGCAGGTCATGCAGATCGTGCAGGCGATCGCCGGGTTCTCCCTGGGGCAGGCCGACATTCTGCGACGGGCCATGGGAAAAAAGAAGGCCGACTTGATGGCCGAGCAGCGGGACAAGTTCGTCCAAGGCGCGAAGGCCAATGGCATTGACGCGAAGCTCGCGGAGGCCTTGTTCGGGAAGATCGAGCAGTTCGCGGGGTATGGATTCAACAAGTCGCACAGCATGGCCTACGCCTATGTGGCGTACCAGACGGCCTTTCTCAAAGCCAACTATCCCGTGGAATTCATGGCGGCGTTGCTCACGAGCGAATCGGGCAATCTCGACAAGGTGGGGATCTACGTGGAAGAGTGCCGCCGCGTCGGCATCACGGTGCTCCCGCCTGATGTGAACGGGAGTTACACCGGGTTCACGGTGGAAGGCGACTGCATCCGCTTTGGCATGGGCGCGATCAAGAACGTGGGGGTGAGCCCGGTTGAAGCGATTGCGCGCGAGCGCGATGCGGGCGGGCCGTTCAAGGACGTGTTCGATTTCTGCGGCCGGATTGACAGCCGCATGGTCAACCGGCGCGTAATTGAAAGCCTCAACAAGGCGGGGGCCTTTGCCAGCACGGGATGGAGCCGGCGTCAAGTGGAGGCTTCCCTGGACGCGGCCTTGAGCGAGGGACAACTCAGCCAAAAGGAACGCGCGGCGGGTCAGACCTCGCTGCTCGATCTCATGGGAGGAGGCGACGACGCGCCGGAGGCAGTGCATCAGAAGCCGGACATCCCGGAGTGGCCGGAGAACGAACTGCTGGCGTTTGAGAAGGAAATGCTTGGGCTTTACGTGAGCAGCCACCCTTTGGCGAAGCATGCGAAGATCCTCGAGCGGTTCACTTCGCACAGCCTGGCGTCCTTGGCCGAATTGCGCGAAGGTACCGAAGTGGTGATCGGCGGCCTGATAGGCACGGTAAAACACCACACGACCGCCCGCGGAAACAAGAAGATGGCGTTTATCACCATGGAAACGCTCGAAGGGCCATGCGAGGTCACGGTGTTTCCGGAGTTGTTCGAGGCGAAATCGGGGTTGCTGGTAACCGATCTGCCGGTCATGTTGACCGCCAGCGTGAATTTCCGAAACGACGAGCCGGGGCTTATCGCGCAGGACATCATCCCGATCGAGGCCGCCGAGGAGAAGCTGACGCGGGCGGTGCACATCCGCCTGGCGACGGTGGGGCTCGACGACATCATCCTGCATCAGTTGGCGGAGATCTTGGGTGCGCGGCCCGGCAAGTGCGATGTGTATCTGCATTGCGTAACGCCGGAATTGGACGACGTCACCGTGCACGCGACCGACGCGTGCAAGGTGGCTGCCACGCAGGAACTCACGGAACAGGTCGAGGGCCTGTTGGGCGAGGAGACGCTGTGGTTTTCCGGGGGCAACGGGCTGCCTCGGCACGAGTGAGGCGCGATGGAGCACCCAGTCATCCTGTTCGATGGCGTCTGCAACCTGTGCAATTCATCGGTGCAGTTTGTCATCCGGCATGACCGCCATGGACGCTTCCGCTTTGCCGCCCTGCAGTCCGAGGCGGGCAAGAGGCTGCTGAATCGCTGCGGATGCGGGACTGACGATATGACGTCCGTGGTTCTCGTAGAGGATGATCGCTGTTACCGTGAGTCGACCGCCGCCCTGCGCGTGCTTCGCGATTGCGACGGCCTCTGGCGTATGCTGTACGTGGGGATAGTGATTCCCCGGTTTCTGCGCGATGTGTTGTACCGAATCGTGGCGCGCAACCGATACCGCTGGTTCGGCATTCGAGATAAGTGCATGGTGCCGACGCCGGAGTTGCGCATGAGATTCCTGGAGTAATTGCACATGCCACAGGGCGATCGCATCCTGAACGCCATGGCATATGTCGTTGTTCTTCTTATGGGTGCTATCGCCGGGGCAGTGTTGGGGTTCCATGTGGCCGCCAGGGCAACATCCGAAGCTCCACTCGATAGCGATTGGGTCTATTCGTATGAGACGCCGGCGCTGTTTTCCGCGATTGGTGCACTGGCCGGGGGGATCGCCGCGCTGGCCTTCGCCGCGCGCAGCCAGTGGGCACCCACGCTACACCTGACACGGGAGCACAAGGAGGAAGAAGAGCCGTGAGTACGCTGGCCATTCTCGGAGGTACGCCGGTGCGCACGGCGCCGATGGTCACTTCGGGCAAGCGCTTTGATGAAACCGAACTGCACGAATTGAAGGAAGCGCTCGAGCAGCAGACGCTGTTCTATTGGTTCGGCGAGAAGGTGAAGACCTTTCGCAAGCAGTTCGCCGAATTGTACGGCATGAAGCATTGCCATATGGTATCGAGTGGGACGGCGGCCCTCCACGTGGCGACGGCATCGATTGGGATCGGGCCAGGTGACGAGGTCATCACGACGCCGATCACGGACCAGGGTACCATCGTCGCCATTGTGGCGCAGGGAGGCGTGCCGGTATTCGCGGACCTCGATCCGCACGTCTACGCAATCACCGCGGAGACCATCGCGCCGTGCATTACGCCAAAGACCAAGGCGATCATTGTGGTGCACCTTGCGGGAAGTCCCGCGGATCTGGATCCGATCCTTGCGCTCGCGAAGCAGCATGGCCTGCGTGTGATCGAGGATTGCGCCCAGAGCTATTTGTGCCGGTACAAAGGACGTCTCGCGGGCACCATGGGCGACATCGGCTGCTTTTCGATGAACGACTTCAAACACATCAGCGCGGGCGACGCGGGGATAGTGATCACGAATGATGATGTGCTTTCGGAGCGGGCGGGACTCTACCTCGACAAGGGGTACCGGCGGGACGGGTCGGGGCGGCGCCCTGAGATCCTGGCGGCGAACTATCGCCCGAGCGAGTTGCACGGCGCGGTGGCAATCGCGCAGTTGCGCAAGCTGCCTCGCATTTGCGAACGCAGGAATGCGCTGGGGGATCGCCTGACGGCGGGGATTCAGGGGACGCCGGGCATCCATCCGCACAAGGTGCTGGAAGGCTGTGCGAGTTCGTACTGGTTTTACCTGGGGCGCATGGATCCGAAGGTGCTCGGGGTGAGCCGCGACGATTTCGTCAAGGCGGTGGCGGCGGAAGGGGTGCCCGTTACCCCTGGGTACATCCAGCGCATGGTCTACGAATACCCCGTTCTGACGGAACACCACGCCTACGACACGTGCAGTTATCCATGGGATGGCATCTACGGCAGGGCGATTCCGTACGGGCCGGGCATGTGCCCTGTCGCGGAGACCATCGAGGCGACGAGCTGGCGTGCGCCGATCACGGAGTTCATGACGGAGCAGGATGTGGACGACATCGTGGCCGCGGTGCGTAAGGTGGCCAGCCACTATGCCGCGGCTGCGGCGCGCTGAGGGGACGGAGGGGGCTCCTGCCTGCCGGAAAGGGTAGTCCGCGCAAGTACTTGCGCAACTTCATGGTTTCGTGCATACTGGGAATCGAGCAGGGGTTACATTAACGCTGGAACGAGACGGGCATGAAACTCGAGACATCGCGATTCGGCATGCTGGAAATCGATCCCGAGTCGATCATCACGTTTACACAACCCATTCTCGGGTTTCAGGAATTTCGTCGCTACATCCTGTTGCCAGGACCCAGCGAGCATTTGACTTGGCTCCAATCCACGGATTCGGCCGATCTCGCCTTTATTCTGATGGACCCGCGTGCTGTGGTTCCGGACTACGCGGTCGACCTGCGTCAACAGGAGTTGTCGGAGTTGGCCGTGGCGAGTGTGGAAGATTTGAACGTGTACACGCTGATTGTGGTGCCTCAGGATCCGTCGAAGGTCCGAACCAATTTGCGAGCGCCCGTCTTGATCAACGCGCGGCTCCGGCTGGGCAAGCAGACCATCCTCGACCGCAGCAACTACCCCATCCAGTTTTACCTCGCCCAAGCCAAAAAGGGAGAGCCCCAGGAGGTCACGAATGCTCGTGCTGACGCGTAGAGAAGATGAGAGCATCATGATCGGGGACGACATCATCGTGAAGGTGCTGGACCTGAAAGAGAATCAGGTGAAGATCGGCATCGTTGCTCCCCGTTCCGTGGCCGTGCACCGCCAGGAGATTTACGAGGCGATCCAGGCTGAGAACGCGCAGGCCGCTTCGGTGGCACAGGTGGATGGCATCACGAATCTGATCCCCAGGTAGCGGGTCCGGGACCGCTGCATTCTTCCGATGCGCAACTGTGGCAGGTACTTACGGAAACTACACGCCTGCTGTCTTCTGACCCGAATTTCCAGTCCTTTCCGGCAAAGGCACGCGCCGGACGCGCGTCTTGGTCCTCGGGCTCCATGCGCCGTGCAGTTGCTCGCGCAGGCGGGAGTCAGCGCTCAGGCTCACGTCACACCAGCACAACATGGGCGCGGCTGTCAACGTTGCGCCGCTTCGGACAGCTTGCCGACGATGTACGAATTCACGCTGGTGCCAGCGCGCTTTGCCGCAATGGCGATGCTTCGGTGTAGTTCTGTCGGGACTCGCAGAAGAACCTTCCCGTTGTAAGGCTTTTCCGGTGCCTCGCCGCGCTTCTTGCACATGGCCAGATAGAAATCAACAGATTCCTCGAATGCCCGTTTAAGCTCCTTAACGGATTGCCCCTCAAACGTGATCGTATCCTTCAGACCCGACACGGTGCCGAAGAAACACTCGTCATCGGCACTGAATTGGATGTCCGCTTGATAGCCTTTGTAGGTCAGTGTGTCGCTCATGGTTTGATCTCCAGTGATTCCAAGAACCCGCGGACGGCCTCTACGGCCCATTTCTTCAAGCAGGGGTTTGGGTGTGGCCGGTGCAACACGATGCGATGACCGCGTAGAATCACGCCGATCCGTGAGCCGCCCTGCCCTTCAAACTCCGCGCCCAAGGCCGTGAGTAAAGATTCAACCTGCGTCCAGCGGATATCCGCCCGTGTTGGCCGTTCAAAAAGTGCCGCCAACGTCTCGCGTTGCCTTGAGTTCATACCTAATGATATCACGCACTGATAGTAATTGCCAGCACCACCAGCGTCGTGCCGTGTCGCCCCTGCACGGAAACACCCCGAAACAGCGCGGAGACGCGTGGCGTTTTTGTGACACGGCCCTCTTGCCCTTTGTAAGCCCTTGTGGTATAACGAGTCCCGGACCCCACGAATCTAATCCCCCGGTAGAAAGGACGCAGGACATGGATGTCATCGTGGATGGAGGGCGGGACTTCCGGCTGCAAGGGGAGCCTGCGGATGTGTTGTCGGCGGTGGTGGCCGCGGGCGAGTTCCTGCAGGCGAAAGGCCGCGCGCTGATGTCGGTGAAGGCCGACGGCCAGGACATTGCCCCAGACCAACTGGTGGAGGCGCTTCAGGGCAAATCCCTTGATGAGGTGAAGGAGCTGCGAATCACGTCCGAGGACGTGACAAAACTGGTGGACTCGTGCCTGTCGGCGTTGGGGGAAACGCTCCCGGAACTTCCCGAGATTTGCCACCAGTTGGCCGCCGTATTCCAGGGCAGCACGCCCACAGAGGGATTCGAGCCGTTTCAGCGCATGGCGGACATCTGGGCGGAAATCAAGTCGCGCGAAATCATGATCGTCAATGCGCTGGGTCTCACCTTTGCGGAACTCAGTCTCGAAGGCAGGAACGTCGCGGAGTTGCACAACGAACTCAACGGCTTTCTGCTGGAAGCAGCCGGGGCGTTGGAGTCTGGCGATTTAGTGCTGCTCGGTGACTTGCTGGAGTATGAGCTGGCGCCACGCGCGGAGATCGAGTCGCAAATCGTCGCGCTGCTGCAGGAACGCTCACAAAGCCAGGCCGGCTGATCATGTCGAGCCCTCGGGTTCTGACGTTTAATTTCCACGAGCCGTATCTTTGCCTCATGGCCCGAATGGGCATTCCTCTCGACGTGGGCCTCTATAGCAAGCCGCGTTTCGCGCGGCCTTGGCACACGCAGTTCCGGCCGATTCCGCCAGGCATCACGCTGGTCGAGGAAGAGGAGTGGCGCCGGGAGCTTGCCGCCGGTCACTACGATGTCGTGGTGGCGCACAACGAACTGAACGCGATAGACCTCCTGGACTGCGGCGTGCCCTGCCTGCTCGTATGCCACAATCGCCGGTCCTTCCTCGAAACGACCGTGGACAGCGATATCGAGAAGGGCAAGGCGTCGTACAAGCGCGTGCTCGACCGGATCTGCGATCAATTCACCTTCGTGTACATTTCCGAGTCCAAGCGCGACGACTACGGCATGCCGGGAATCGTCATTCCACCGGGGATTGATGTGGAGGAGTACGGCGGATACACCGGCGAGACCGGGGAAGTCTTGCGGGTGGGCAATGCGATGCGGGCGCGCGACCTCATGTTCGATGTCGACTTCCAGGATCGCGTGTGTGCCAGTTTTCCTAATCGCGTTCTGGGAGACGATCCCGGGAGTCCGAAGGCGCGGCCGTCCAAGTCGTTTGAGGATCTGCTCGATCATTACCGCCGTTTGCGATGCTATCTGCACGTCACGCGAGAGGCCTATGAGGACGGATACAACCTGGCGATGCTGGAGGCGATGGCCTGCGGCATGCCAGTGGTTTCGCTGGCCAACAAGACCTCGCCATTGACGGACGGCATCGACGGCTACGTGTCGGATGATGCGGACGTGCTGCGAGAACGCATCGCGATGCTGCTGAAGGACACGGAGCACGCGCGCGCGCTCGGGGATCGCGGGCGCGAGACAGTTGCCCGGGTCTTTCCCATCGAGGCGTTCGCGCGAAGATGGCGTGAGGCCATCGAACGCGCCGCGGAACGCAAGATCTATTCGAGCGTGGCGAGCGGCGCGGAGCCCTTTCCGCGGTTGAACGTCTTGATGGAATACCTCTTCTCCCCCATTACCACCGCGCGATACTTCGAGCAGGCCTTGCGCAAGGACCACAACGTGATCACGGGGGGACGGTGTCTTTCGGCGCGCTTCTTCGCGGAATGGGGCCTGCCTGGGACGGCACCGGCCTTTCGCGGACCGGATGTCACGTGGGGTCCGGCGGAAACGTACGCGGAGCGATTGCAGAAGCTGCGCAAGGATTTCGAGCCTAGCCTGCTCTTCTGGGTGGACTCGGGTATACGCGAGATCCCCGGCGATATCGCGTCGCTCAGCATACCGCGGGTGGGGTATGTCATTGACACGCAATTCGCACTCGACATCCGGCTGGAACTGGCGAAACGATTCGATTTCACCTTTCTCGCGCAGCGCACGCACGTGCGGGATTTCATTGAGGCGGGCGTTCCGAATGTGGCGTGGATGCCGCTCGGGTGTTCGCCGGAACTGCACGCGGTAGAGCCGTTGGAGCGAATCTACGATGTCGCATTTGTGGGCGGAATTCCGGACGACCCGTCGCATCGCAGGAGGCGCTTGCTCGATGCGGTGCGAAAGCGTTTCCCCAATTCATGCATCGGGCAGTTCTGGCCGGCGGATATGGCGCGCATCTACGCGCAGGCGAAGATCGTGATTAACATCGCCGCGGACCGCGACGTAAACATGCGCGTGTTTGAAGCCATGGCTTCGGGGGCGCTCCTTATTACGGATGAGGCGGAAGGGCTGGAAGAGTTGTTTGAGGATGGCAAGCACCTCGTCATCTACCGGAATGACGATGCGGTGCCCGACGTAATCGAGCGCTACTTGGCCGACGGTCCATCGCGCGAACGCATTGCTGCTGAGGGCCGAAAGCTTGTATTTGCGAAGCATACGTACCAACACCGGACGCGCCAGATGATCCTCATGGTGCTGGAGGCGCTGGGTGCCTTGGGTGGATACCAGGGTGAGTCGCGCTTCAACAAGGGCGGGTACTACAGGTCGCCGCGTCCCGAACTGGCCGCGCACGTGCCGAAACACACGGTTCGCCTGCTGGATTGCGGATGTGGCGGTGGAGAGTTCGGTTTGTCCTTGAAACGGCGCGGCGTTCGCGAAGTGGTGGGTATCGAGATCGTTGAGCGCGCGTGGGAACTGGCAAAACGGGTGCTGGACGATGCGCTGTTCGGCAGCATCGAGGACATGGAGCTTCCATTCGAGGACGAGTATTTCGATTGCGTCGTGTTCGGCGACGTGCTGGAACATCTGGTTGATCCGGTCAAGGTCCTGCGCAAGGTTTCACGGGTGCTATCGAAGGACGGCGCGATCGTGATGAGCATCCCCAACGTGCGCTTCTGGCAGACGGTAGAGATGCACGTGAATGGCCGCTGGCAGTATGAAGACGCGGGAATCATGGACCGAACGCACCTCCGGTTCTTCTGCGCGCCGGACATGCAGCAGATGGTCATGGACGCGGGTCTCGAGGTGCTGACGATTCAGCCGCTGTCGATGTGGCCTGCGGAAAATCTGCCGCGCGATGCGAAGGGTTGCTTGCGCTTGGGCAAACTGACCATCGGTCCGCTGGACGATCAGGAGTATCAAGACTTTCTCGTCTATCAGTACCTGGTCATCGCGGTCAAACCGGGGATGGACCGGCTCATCGGCGCGCGGCATGCGTTGGAAGAGAAGGACTACGCCTCGGCATTTCAGTTGGCCAAGGAAACGCGCGGCGCAAACCGCGCGGAGCGCGCCAAACTCATGGCGCGGGCGGTGGCGCGCATGGGACAGTTGGACACGGCGGAGTCGCTGTACCGGGAAGTGCTGCGCATGCAGCCGGAGGATGCGGAGACCGCGGGTGAATTGGGCATCGTGTTGATCGCGGCGAATCGCCTGGACGACGCCAAGCCGTTGCTCGAGCGCGCCTACGAGTCCGATTCGCAGAACGACCGCGTGGCTGCGGGGCTAGGACTTGTACGCCTGTCGGAGGGTCGGCCTGCCGAGGCTTTCAGTCTTTTCGTCAGTGCGCTCGACATCAAGTTCGACAATGCAGCCATCGTCATGCGTCTCGTGGAAACCGCGGAGGCCCTGGGACGCGCTGAGGAGGCTGAGCCTTACCTCCGCCGCTTTGTGGAGTTTTATCCCGGAGACACTGCGATGGCCTGCCAATTGGCGGCCCTGCTCCATCGGATGGGCCGCAATGCGGAGGCGCGCGATCGGCTGGAGACGCTCCTCCTACTCGCACCGGGCCATCCACAGGCCACGGCCCTGCTGGCTGCGTTGGATGCGGAGAACAATGAAGAGCGCGCGTGAATGGAGTGCGAGCCTCTCGCAGCATGAGGCCCGGCCCGACGTTGAACTGGTTACGGGCCGGGGTGGGGAGCCCACGCTTCGCGTCGACGAAGTCCTGCTGCACAGCCAGTATAAACCCCGCGAGGAGGCGGCGCGGCTCGTGGACTCCGCGCAACTGGAACCGGGGCGGCCTGTGCTCGTGATTGGTGTCGGCCTCGGGTATCACGTGCTTGAACTGCTTCAGCGTGGTTTTGATGTATCTGTTGTGGAGCCCGACGCCAGTGTGGCCAAATTCGCCGTTGAAGGGCTCCTTCGTGATTCCACCATTCTGATTGGCATCGGCGATCCCGCGGAGATCGGGCACTCCCCCACCTTCCGCGATATCACCGCGGGCGTGCCCCAGGTATTCGTGCATCCGCCCACGGCGCGGCTTCATTCTCGGTATTCAGATGCCATCCAGTCACAACTCGCGCGGGTGCGCATCGCGGACCGACGACTCGGCGTGGCGGTGGTGGGGCCCATGTACGGTGGGAGCCTGCCCATCGCGCAGTATTTGGCGCGGGCGTTTCAACGCATGGGTCATCGCACGCTCTATGTGGACAATAGCGCGGGCTGGCCTCTGTACGAATCCATCACGGGCAGCGTGGCGTCAAAGCGGGCGTCCGCGCAACTCTCCGGCATGGTCGCGAATCTGATGTCGGAGTGGAGTTACGCGCGCGTGAGCGAGTTCGCGCCGAACCTGTGTATCGCGCTCGCGCAAGCCCCTGTGGGAAACCAGTGGCCATTGCGTCTCGCCAGGGAGAACATCGTCACGGCGTATTGGTTCGTCGAGAACTGGCGCCACATGACCTACTGGAACGAGATCGCTCCGCACTACGACTGCTTCTTCCACATCCAGCCCGGCGAATTCGAGGACACGCTGGTGAAGGCGGGCTGCCGCCATCATGCGTACGTGCAGACCGCGTGCGATCCCGAAGTACATCGTCCGGTGGAACTCACTCCCGAGGAGTGTGTCACGTACGCGTGCGATGTGTCGTTCGCAGGGGCCGGGTACCGCAACCGGAACATGCTCTTCAGCGGGTTGACCGATTACAACTTCAAGATATGGGGCGTCGAATGGACCGCGCGCGAACTGCAGCGGCTGGTGTGCAAACCCGATCGCCGGTTCACGCCGGAGGACTTTGCGAAGATCGTCGCAGGTTCCGCCATCAATCTGAACCTGCACTCCAGCGCAACGCACGACGGCGTGGACCCGCGCTGCGATGCGATCAATCCTCGCGTCTTCGAGATCGCGGCCTGCGGCGGATTCCAGTTGTGCGATCCCTGCATAGGGTTGGATACGCTCTTCGATCTCGAAGCGGAACTGCCGGTGTATCGCACGCTGGCGGAATTGCGCGAGAAGATCGATTACTACCTCGCCAACGATGAGGAGCGCCGCGCAGTTGCGCAAGCGGCCCGGCGGCGGGTGTTGCGGGAGCACACGTACGAGCACCGGGCACAACAGATGCTCGACGTGATACTCGAACGCTTCGCGGATCGCATCGAATCCAAAGGCATCCGCGCACAGCGCAGCGTGGCGGAGGTGGCCGACACCGTTGGACGCGAAACGGAATTGGGGCGCTACTTGTCAGGCTTGCCCGCGGACCTGCCGTTCACGCAGGAAGCCATCTTTGCGCGCGTGCCGCTGATGGGCACAGCGTTGAGCCATCCCGAAGCCGTGTTCGCGTACCTTCGCGAGATGCGGACCTCAGCGGAGCAATTGCTGGCGGAGTTTGCCGATGGTTGAGAATGCCGCATTGCAGCGCTCGCCGCGCATCCTCGTTACGCAGATGACGCGGATGGGCGATGTCTTGCAGACCTCGCCTTTGATTCGCTCCCTCAAGCAGGTGCACCCAGACGCACACATTGCCGTAATGGTGCGGCGCATGGGGAAGGCCATCGCCGCGTGCAATCCCGATGTGGATGAAATTCTTGTGTACGAGGAAGATGACATGTTCCTCGACTTGCGGTCGGAAGACGCGGATCGTTTCTTGCGCGCGTACAAGACTGCCGACGCACATGTCCAGCGCCTGCGGGAAGGCCGCTTCGACATCGCCTACAACTGCACGCACAGTCTCGCTTCGGCGCTCCTGCTCAAGCTGGCTGGGATTCCTCGCGTGGTGGGCGCGCACCTGAGCGAAGACTTTCGGTATGTGTTCCGCGGGCGGGGTCCAAACTGTTTCCTCACAAACGTGCTGAATCGGGATCTGAACGATCTGAATCTGTGCGACATGTTCCGGCACTTTGTGGAAGCACCTCCTAGAGCCAGCGGACTCGTTATGAACGTGGCCGGCACGCACCGGCAAGAGGTGGCGAGTCTGCTGGAGGGCCTGGGCATTGGACGCGAAGCGTTTCTGGCCTGTTTCCAGTTGGGCGCCAGCGATCGCGACAAGCGTTGGCCGGAGGCGCAATTCGCCGCGCTGGGATTGATGCTGGCGCAGCGGCGTCAGGCGAGGATCGCGCTCGTGGGTGTCGCTGATGAGGCGCCATTGGGCCAAGCCTTTGAGGAGTATGCGCCGGGTCTTGCCGTGCATCTCTTCGGGAAGACCTCTATCCCGCAGTTGGCGGCGCTGCTCGAACGCGCGAACCTGCTTGTGACTAACGACACGGGGACCATGCACATCGCCGCGGCGGTAGGATGCCCAATCGTCTTGACGTCGGTCGGTTACGTTCATTTCCGCGAAACGGGGCCTTATGGCACGGGGCACTGCGCGATCGAGCGGCGGCGGACCCGTCTGGGGCGCTCCGACGTGCGGCACGAACACGCGGGTGAGACCAAGGGACTCCGCGCAGATCAGGTATTGCGCGCTGTGGACCTGGTGCTCGATAACCGCGGGGTTGAGTCCATACCGCTCCTGGAAGAGTCCGACGAGTTGTCCGGTGTCGATATCTATTGGTCCCGGTTCGCCTCAGACCAGTGCATCGAGTGGTATCCCGTCATCCAACGCGCAATGGGCGAGACCGACGCGTTGCGGATGGCGTATCGCGCGATGTGGGTCGAGTACCTCACGGGCAAGTCCAACAAGTCGACAGAAGACGAGGATCTCCGGCGGATGCTGGGCCAGTATCTGCCGTCGGCTGGTAAATCAGCGGAGGGAGCAAGCGCGCTGATCGGCTTGGCCGAACTCGCGCAGCAAGGTGCGCGCATGACGGAGAAGCTGCTGGACATCCTGATGCAGGGACGCAGCATCAAACAGGCGCAGCAGATCGTTGCGGACCTCATGCGTCTGGATGAGGAAATCCGCTTGTACGGAGAAGTGCATGCGGCGTGCAAGCCGTTGGTCGCGATAGCACGCTTCGAGCGGGATCACCTGGAGGGCGCGGACCCCGTGTTGCTTTCGCGAACCACGCTGGAAATCTACCGCGGCATGCACGCACGGGCGCGCCTGTGCGAGCGGAAGCTGAAACGGATCCTCGAGCTGCGCCGGCTCAACCCGTCTTGAGGGCCACATCTTCCATACGCTGGAGCGCACGGCCGATGTCGTCGATGAGGGCCTCGGCGAGTTCTCCCCGCTTCTTCATCCACGCACCCGTGTTGTGCATGGCGGTGTCGAGCGGGACCAGCCGGACGTCAGACTGCCCTTCATACATCTTCGCGATGCGGGTGTCTGGCCGGCAGCGCGCGCCGTAGAAGATGGTGGCCGAGGGACGCTTTGTGGCTTCGAGATAGACTTCGGGCAGACGCCAGACACCTTCCGCGCCGACAACGCGGCGTACGGCGAGGTCGACGAAGTTCGTCGCGAACGTGATGAAGGCAACTTCGTAGAACTCTTCCCAGCTCCGGAAGAGCAGTGGCAAATCGGTGTACGCGCGTAACTGCATCTTGGGCTCGAGGTAGGCATAGAACGGGCACGGCGGGCTCATCGCGATGACGTGATCCATGCCGCAGCGCGTGCCGTAGTAGATCGCCGCGCAGCCGCCCACGGAATCGCCGAGTGCGATGAAACGCTTGGAGCCCAATTCTTTCATCACACGATTCACTTCGCCTTCGTAGAATTCCAGCCCGCCGGGTCCTCCCTCAGGCCGCAGGTGATAGGCCAGACGGTGAATATCGCGCATGAAGACGAGGTTGAAGTCCTCGCCGTGCTTCGTGAGGAGCTTGCGAAATTCGAAGGTGGGCTGTCCCGCGAAAAGCAGGGCGCCTCCAGCAAACGAGAAGATGGTCGTCTCCGCGCCGCGGTCTTCAATCAGCACATGCTCGGGAAGTTCCTTGGCCCCTCCCTGCTCCGTGAACATGCCGGACTGGATCTCGTACTCGACGGCGTCGACCACTTCCTTCGGGACAAAGCGCCGGATGATGAACCGGGCAATCTTCTCCTTTAGCGCAAACTTCTTGGCTGTATTGGACATAAACCTTCTCTTGGGGCGAGCGCCCTCGTACTTCATACTTCTACCGGCTTCGCACGGTGTTGTTACGGTTGGGGATAATGCCTGTCACACCTTCATCCATCGCTTGGCCTTCATCTCAAAGCGCGGCAGGGTGCCCGGCGGGACGAGCTTCACGGGGATGCGCATGGCGAAGACATCGCGCATCTCGTGCTCGATGTGATCGACCATGGCTTTCGTATCCAGGCAATCCGAGGCCGGCTCCACTTCCAACTCCAGCTCCGTCATGGCGCGCTTGGACCGGATGAGCACCCGGTAGTCCGCCAGGTCCACGCAGCGGCGCATCACGTCTTCAATGGCGCTGGGGAAGATGTTGACGCCGCGCACCACGACCATGTCGTCGGTGCGGGCCAGGATGCCGCCCGGCAGGGCCATCTCGTAGCTGCCGCAAATGCAGGGCGAATCGGGAGACACAACGACCAAGTCACCGGTGCGGTACCGCAGCAACGGCGCGGCCACGCGGCCCAGCGTCGTCAGCACCAGCTCGCCTGTGCCGTAAGGCTCGGCGGGAGCGCCGCTCACCGGATCGATCACTTCAGCATAATAGCTAGCCTCGATGATATGGAGCGTGCCGGCCTGTCCGGGGCATTCAAAGCTCACGGGGCCCACTTCGGTCATGCCGTGATGATCGAAGACTGTGGCGCCTGGCCATAAGAATTCGATGCGCGCGCGGGTGCTGGGGATGCTGCCGCCGGGTTCGCCGGCAACGATGATGCGGCGCACCTTGGACTTGGAAATGTCGATGCGCTCTTCCGCGGCGACTTCGGCCAGGCGGATTGCATAGGTCGGCGTGCAGCAGAGGACCGTCACGTCGTTTTCGAGGATGGAGATGAGGCGCGCGGGACTGCTCAATCCGCCGCCCGGCATGCACAGGCAACCCAGTGAAAGCGCCGACTCGTAAGCGGTCCAGAAGCCCAGGAACGGTCCGAATGAAAACGCGAAGTACACGTGGTCTTGCGCGTTGACGCCGGCTTCCTGGAACACGCGCCGCCAGTTTCCCAGCATCCAACCCCAACTCTCCGGGGTGTCGAGCCAGCGCAGGGGCTTGCCGGTGGTCGCGCTGGTCTGGCTGAAACGGGTGTATTGCTCGAGCGGATAGGTCAAGTTGGTGCCAAAAGGCGGGTGCAGGCGCTGGTCTTCCACCAGCTCCTGCTTGTAGCTGAAGGGCATGCGTTCCGAAAACGCGCGCAGGCTTTCGATATCCTCGGTGATGCCCGCGGCGCGCAGGATCGGCCCGTAATAGGCATTCCCCGCGAGCAATTCACGAATGAGCACACGGAGCTGGTCTAACTGGATCTGCTCCAGAGATTCACGGTTCTGGCAAGCCAAGTGATTCATGTATTCATTCCATGGCGGCCATTGTAGGGTATCGTCCGCCGGACCTGTGACAGCGAGGGCCGGACACACGACGAGAATCATTCGGAAAACCCCAGGCGCCAATCGCGTAAGTCTAGTAATGACTGACCGGTAAGTCAAGAAAGACCCCTGAAGGGGCGACAGAGAAGAGTTTCACCACAGAGGCACGAAGGACACGAAGAAAACAAAAAGACGCTCGGAGGTGGCATGGGCATCCCTGCCCATGCTCTTGGTTACTCGACAACGCTGGGGCGCAGGAGGGCCGCGAAAGCAGAGAGCCAATGCATGGGGCTCGTAAGTACTGTCTCGCTCGCCGAGCGAGGCAGTACCAGAGGGGGAGCGTTTCACTATTGCCAAATACGCCCGGCTTGGAAGCGGCGGGCGTTAAGAACGCACTAAAGACACAGGCGAGGGCGCCTGTGCCACACGTCCTACTCCTACCCGATAGCCATTTGTGTGTATTGGGTTCTGCGGCGAACTTTGGTCAGCAAAGAAGAATCATGCACCCAGGGCGTGGCATACCGCGTGTGGCACAGTTGCCCTCGGGTGTGCTCCTTTTTCATCGCCTTCGAATCTCAAACAAGAAGCCTGAGAGTCCACACGAATTGCAGGCGAGACGCCTGCACTACAAGAGGGTTTGGAGCCTCCTCATCTGCGAACATCTGCGTAATCTGCGGGCAGGCTCTCTGTTTGACTGCGACGGTTTGGACAGGCAGTTATTCGACTCGTCTCGCCTCGACGAAGGCGGCGCCGCGGTTCTTGTTGTCGGCGGTAACCCAGGCGCGGAGGCCGGCGGGACCGCGGGGCAGGGTCAGCGCGGGCAGGGTGATGATCTTGGCGCCGGATTCGAGCGGGGCCTGGGTGCGGAAGCCGCCGATTTGAAGGATCGCGGTTCCGGCGAAGGCCTGATCATCGAAGCGCAGGACGAACTCGTACGCGCCTTCGCGGGTCACTTCGACGGGCCAGTATCCGTTGTTTCCGTAACCGCCGCCTTCTCCCCCACGCTGTTCCTGGATGGAAAGTATGGCGAGTGGTGCGCGATCGTCCCCGAGAACGATGCGTGGGGAAAGGTAGCGCCGGTCGCGGTTGACGTCGTCGAACCAGGTTTCATACGCGCGCCGCAACGCGGCCACGATAGCGGGATGTTCCGTTGCAATGTCGTGTTCTTCCTTTGGATCGACGATCAGATCGTAGAGTTCGGCCCCGTTGACGAGCTTGTACTGCTGGCCGATCACCGCGCAGTTGTTGTAAGGCTCGGGCACGTCGCCGCGGTGCCATTGCGTGAAGAGGTTCCGGTCGGGCCAGGCATCGGCGGCGCCGTTCAGCAAGGGCAGCACGCTGA
This sequence comes from Candidatus Hydrogenedentota bacterium, assembly GCA_020849535.1. Classification (GTDB taxonomy): domain Bacteria; phylum Hydrogenedentota; class Hydrogenedentia; order Hydrogenedentales; family SLHB01; genus JAHDWY01. The sequence goes on along the minus strand of JADLGB010000201.1, from coordinate 2,946 downwards.
CGCCATCGAACGAGAGGCCCGCCGGCGCATCCACGCCGCAGGCGTCGAGCAGCGTCGGCGTGAGGTCGATGTTCGCGGCGATGCGGTCCACGTCACGACCGCCCTGGAGCTGCGCAGGCCAGCGCACAAACAGCGGCACGCGGATACCGCCTTCGTACACGGTGGCCTTGGAGCCGCGCATGCCCGCGTTGTAGCGCGTCACGCCATCGAAGGCCTGCGGTCCGTTGTCAGTCAGAAAGACCACGATGGTATTGTCGGCGATGCCGAGTGTATTCAGAGCATCCATTACGCGGCCCACGTTGTCGTCGATGTTCGTGACCATGGCGTAGGCGCGCGCCACGTTGTCGTCGAGGCCCATGGCGCGGTACGGCGCCACAAGGTCGTCGTTGATCGTGAGGGGCGAATGCGGCGCGTTTGTGGCGAGGTAGACGAAGAACGGGTCTTCCTTGTGCTGTTGGATGAATTCGATGGCCGCGCCCGCAAAGATGTCCGTGCAGTAGCCTTCACGCTGTTCAAGTTCGCCGTTGTGCATGAGGACGGGGTTGTAGTAGCCGCTGCCAGGCGGGTCAGAAGGTTGGCTGATGCCTCCGCCGTGATGGACCAGCGACTCCTGGAAGCCCTGATCCATGGCGCGCATGGGAAAGCTGTCACCGAGGTGCCACTTGCCGAAGATGCCTGTCGCGTAGCCTGCATCCCGCAGCATCTCGGCGAGCGTGACTTCACCGGGCTGCATCATGGCGCGCCCGCGAAACGTGTCGATGGCGCCCGTGCGGTAGTTGTAGCGGCCCGTCATGAGACAGGCCCGTGTGGGCGTGCACACCGGGCACACGTAGAAGCGGCTGAAGCGCACGCTTTCGCCGTGCAGCTTGTCCAGGTTCGGCGTGCGAATGTGCGGGTTGCCGTGACAGCCCATATCGCCGTAGCCCATGTCATCGGTCATGATGAGGACGACATTTGGGCGGCGAGCGTTAGCGGTCTGCCCAAAGCTCTGTGAAACGCCGAGCGCGGCCACAGAGGCCGCGCCCGCAATTCGGAGAAACTCCCGCCGGCTGCTTCGGTTCATATTCCCTCCGCATTCCCGAGGGGGGGACAGCGCTAGCGCTTCAAGATGCCGCCGCGGCCCTGGCTCAGGAAGATTCCTTGCAGGTTCATTTTCAGTTCGTCGGGGTTATCGCTGTTCCATTCCGCTTCTTCCTGCGACACGAGCCCGCGCTTCACGAGGTCCACCAGGCTCATGTTGAAGGTCTGCATGCCGTCTTCCTTGCCGCCCGCGATGGCGTTGGGGATCTGCTTCAGGTTGTTCTCCTTGATCAGCGAGGCGATGGCCGGGTTGTTGTACAGAATTTCGACGGCTGGCACGCGCCCTTCACCTTCCTTCGTCTGAAGCAGACGCTGCGCGACGCACGCGCGCAACTGCAGCGACAACTGCGAGCGAATCTGATGGTGCTGGTTCGAAGGGAACAAGTCGATGATGCGGTCCACGGTAAGCATGGCATTCGTGGTGTGCAGCGTGCTGAACACCAAGTGCCCCGTTTCCGCCGCGGACATGGCGGCCTGGAAGGTGTCCGCGTCGCGCATTTCGCCCACCAGAATCACGTCTGGGTCTTCGCGCATGACCGCGCGCAAGGCTGTACGAAAGTCCTTGGTGTCGATGTTGACCTCGCGCTGGCTGATGATGCTCTTCTTGTTGTGATGGAGGTATTCGATCGGGTCCTCGAGCGTCACGATGTGGCAGCGCCGCATTTCGTTGATCTTGTCGATGATGGAGGCGAGTGTGGTCGACTTGCCGCTACCGGTGGTTCCTGTCACGAGCACAAGGCCGCGCGGCATACGGGTAACCGCCTCGAGACCCTTGGGGAGGTTCAACTCGTCGAAGTTAAGGATCTTGCTCTTCACGTGACGCATGACGATACCCACGGAGCCGCGCTGCATCATGCAGTTCACACGAAAGCGGCCGAGGCCGGGCACGCCCAGCGCCTGGTCGGCATCGCCCGTCTCCAGAAAACGCTGCTTCTGAGTTTCGGACATGATGTCGTCCAGGAAACGCACGTTATCGTCCGGAGTCAGCGGTTCCGTCTCGCGGATGAACCGAATGATGCCATCAATTCGGACCGCGGGCGGGCTGCCCACCGTGAGGTGAACGTCGGAAGCGCCGTTCTTGACGGCGTACGTAAGAATCTTCTGAAGTGTAAGCATGTGAAATACCCTCTGCTTCCCCCGTAATCGGAGATTGACCGACTATAGCAGAATGACTCCGGCGCGGACAACGCGTGGTCAGTGTGGGAAGGCTATCGCGCGGACGGCTTTCAATGAAACCGAGCGCTGCCCGAGTGCCGCAGGCGTGAAAAGCGGGGCCGTGTCGAGGGAGGTTCCGCTTTCTTGGTTCTCTGCGTTCCTCTGCGATCGCCGCACCTGCGTGTCGAAGTCTCAGCAAAACACGGGCGAGACGCCCGTACCCCCTTATGCATCCCCTACTGGAATCGATGTAATGAGCGCAATCGGTGGACAACGGTCTCGGTTTGGTTGCGGCTATGCGACGATGGGCGTGACGGGGTGATGCCCTAGGAAGAAGACGAGCACATCAGCGGAAGAGCCCGAGAGATGGGGTACCAGAGTGTCGCCCTGAGTGTTTGAAAGTAAGCTAAACTACACCCAAGATGTACTCATCGAGCCTCAGACTTTCGCTGAAAAACACATGGAGACTTACAGGTACAGCGTAATGTTTAGTTTACTTCTAGGCGTTGCGATTCTACTTTTTTCGAGCCCATGAAAGGAAGTTTGAGGAAGTCGATTCAGCATGATTATGCGACACGCAAAACACGTGTAAAGTCAAGATATTGTAGGCACTTTTGAGTCTTGCATACATATAGTACTTCTGATATAATGCCCACGAGATATTGGGGCAATGTTGGGTGCCAGGGAGGGCAAATGCCCCATGCATTGTGT
>JADLGB010000200.1 GCA_020849535.1 Candidatus Hydrogenedentota bacterium | reverse complement strand
TCGGCGCGAACAGCGCCGGGCAATGGCCCGATCTTCGCCGAAGAATGCCGATAACGGGGGTGGAACGGCCTCGGGAAAGTGGTCGGAGTGGCAGGATTTGAACCTGCGACCCCCTCGTCCCGAACGATGGGCCCTCTACGGGCTCCCATTGATAATTCGACGATTTTCGCCTTCGTTCGCGCTCATATATCGCGCTTTGTTCACGGTGTTTCGGTGGTCTATCGGTGGCCCGTTCTCCCCAGGTGGCCGAGTGTTCCTCGGAACGTCCATAGCTCTGCAACGACCTCTTCAATGGCAGCTGCGGCCTCGCTTATGTGCTCAATCCGGAGGCTGTCCTCATCTCGATGAGGAGTGAATGTTGGGTTTCGTAAGACGTAGACCCGGCGCTTGTTTTCAACATCCGGCACCATCTGGTTGTGCGCGACCGCGTTCCGTACCTTGCGATATCTAATCAGACATTCGCTCAGACGTTTCCATTGCTGATCAGATTTTGCCTCTAAAACTGCCGCGTCAGTGATGGCCAGCTTTTCCGCAAATGACGAGCGAGCGTGGAACTGTTTGACTCGATCCTCTAACGGGATCTTTCCGAGCTCGACAAATATCACGCTCAGGGCGTTTTCCGCGTTGGAATATGCCACCACCAAACGTCCTATCTCAGCCAAGAATTTATTGCGCAGTTCGCCGTCTTCTGGTGGCATCTTTCTTCTCGAAAAATGGGTCACACGCACCCGGATGCTTTGCTGCTCTCTTTGGAGTCTGCGCGCATTTTACGACTCTACCTTGCCCTCTAGTTGCCCGGCATCTTCCTTTTCACCCGTCGCGACGATCTTCAGCACCCCATCATCGAGCGGGCGCTGAAGTTTTAGTGCCGCTTCGACAGGTGCAGTGAGCCAGCCCTCGATCTCTTCAGGTCGGGTCAAAATTACCGAGCTATGCGCGGAAGTTGGTGACGGCATGAAGGGGTAAGGCGGCGTATCGTGGGGGTGTTCAACGCCTCCACTTCTCCACCGAAGGAGTGATACGCCGGGACCGACACTAACGTCATCAAGCTGGCTCAGCCAGGGACCGTCTCCGATTCGCTCACCGAGATTTTGCGCAACGGTGCGCGCGCTCTGCTCACGCAGGCGGTCGAGACGGAGGTTGCTGACTTTCTGGGGCGATATGCCGATCTCAAGACCGCGGCGGGCCACCAGCGCGTCGTGCGTCACGGGCATCTGCCCGAGCGCGAGATCATGACCGGCATCGGACCGGTGGCCGTGCGCCAGCCGCGCGTGCGCGATCGGGAGGCCGTTGGCGGTGAACGGATACGGTTCAGTCCGAGCATTCTGCCGCCCTACGCCCGGCGCACGAAGAGCCTCGAAGTGCTGATCCCGATCCTGTACTTGAAGGGCATCTCCACCGGAGACTTCGAGGAGGCGCTTGGTGCCTTGCTTGGCAAGGACGCCGGCGGGCTGTCGGCGTCGACCATCGCACGGCTGAAGGAGGCTTGGGTCGACGAACACGCGCGCTGGCTGGATCGCAACCTGTCGGCCAAGCGCTATGTCTACGCCTGGGCCGATGGCATCTATGTCCAGGCCCGGCTCGAAGACGATGCGCAGTGCCTGCTCGTGATCATCGGCGCCACCGCTGACGGCAAGAAGGAACTGGTTGGGCTTGCCGACGGCATCCGCGAGAGCGCGCAATCCTGGAAGGAGCTGCTGCTCGATCTCAAGCGACGCGGTCTGACGATCGACCCGCAGCTCGCCATAGCCGACGGGGCGCTCGGCTTCTGGAAGGCGATCGACGAGGTGTGGCCGAAGACCCGCGCACAACGCTGCTGGGTGCACAAAACCGCGAATGTCCTGAACAGGCTGCCAAAGAGCCTGCAGGCCAAAGCCAAGCGAGCATTGCAGGACATCTGGATGGCGCAGACCAGGAGGGCCGCCGAGGCTGCGCTCGATGCGTTCGTCGAATCCTACGGCGTCAAGTACGACAAGGCCGTCGAGTGCCTGACCAAAGACCGCGAGGCGCTGTTCGCCTTCTACGACTTTCCCGCCGAGCATTGGAAGCATCTACGCACGACAAACCCAATCGAGAGTACGTTCGCCACCGTCCGCCATCGAACGATCCGATCGAGAGGCTGCCTCTCGAACAAGACCGCTCTCGCCATGATCTTCAAGCTCGCACAGGCCGCCGAGAAAAGTTGGAATCGTCTCCGCGGTCACGGCCAGTTGCCGAAAGTCATCCTTGGTGTAACGTTCAACGACGGAATCGAGGTCGTCAGATCGCAAGCTCAAGCCGCTGCCGCCTGACCTCGCTCGTCACCAAGATTCGGCAATAGCTCAAAATTACCGGCATAGCCTTAGGATGAATAGGGCCAACGACATTGTTGGGAGTCGTGGTGAGAAAGCCAAATAAATCATTTGTCGTTTCGCCTTCCCTCACCTTCCTGACCGAAGTCCAAGTCGTCCAAATTCCCGCAAAGCACGCGAGCGGTCTCGATTCATCTAAGGCGAACCAGACATTCCCGCCGTGAGCCTTGTTGAATTCACTAAAGGACGTGAACGGGACGACGCACCGGTTCTCTATGCCGAGCCATCGGGTCCAGTGTTTCGAAGAAGTGTTCCGAATATTCGTGACGCCGCTATCCGGCTCCATTCGAAGGAGCTCGTTGAAGTTGACGGGCTTGCCCTTCCCTTCGAGCCTTTGCGCGCGCTTCTTCGTCGCCTCGAAAATAGCCTGGTGAGATGACGGCATTCCCCACCGGGCCATTACCAACTCTCGTGTGCCTTCGAAATTCCTGACTATCGGTGCCATGTAGTCCGGGTAAATACCCGGCAGCGGCGGAAGATTTCCTGTTCGGTCTCGCATCGCCCTCGTCAACGCGATGATGGCGGCCTGCCCCTTAGTCAGCGAGTAGAGATTGCACATGGAAGCCCCAGGTGACCGCAAACGTTATCCGCACCATGCAATACCCGGTCGCATCAGATGGACGATATTTCGTTGTGCGAGGTTGGCTGTGGCGGACTACCAACCCTAACCTTCCCGAGCTCTCGGGAGCATGGCGCGCCTGGTGGAAGAAACCGGACTTCAATCGGTGTCTTGTGAAGAACACTCCATACGCGGACTATGTGAAACTGTCAGACATCGAACCTGAATCGGTCCGCCTCCGACAAATAGTCAGGAGGCGCGAATGAAAACTACCCTCATTTCTGTCTGTATGGCTGTCTTCTGGGCCGGGTTCATGGTCTGGTGGAGCGCAGACTTTTCCCCGGTAAACATCGCCATCTTTGGCGTGATGGGGCTGGCCTTCGGCTTC
>JADLGB010000199.1 GCA_020849535.1 Candidatus Hydrogenedentota bacterium | reverse complement strand
GATCCCTGCGTACAATTCCTTCATGGCTCTCTCCTCCGGGTTGTCACTTTCTCGCCTACTTCATTCGTATGGAGAGTAACACCACCCGGCGGAAGAGCCACCTAGATGATTATCAGGATAACAGGATTAACAAGATGGATGTAAGAATCTGACCTTTCTCTTGACGTCGACTTTCTCTTCGCCAAAGTTCAACAGCAGTCCCACAGGTTTGCCAGTTATGACAAGGTAGTTGACCAACTGAGCCTCGTGGGCAGAGGTGAGGCGTTTGGCGGACTTCAGTTCTACGATGACCGTATCCTCAACCACGATGTCCGCGATGAAGTCTCCAACAACAACCCCTTCGTAGGTTGCCTCGAGGGGCTTTTGAGCTTCCGCACGCAAACCGCTTCGTGCGAGTTCAATCATCATGCACCTTACGTAGACGGATTCCAGGAACCCGAAGCCCATGTGGTTGTACACATGGTAGGCACATCCAATGATCTTCTCTGTCAGCAGCTCGAAATCCATGCCTTGGATTCTGCAAATCCTGTTATCCTGTCAAAAAATTCTTCTCTTTGCCTGCAAGGCCGCGCGAAGTGGCCTATTCCACGGCCTCCAGCGGATAGACCTTGATCTCGACGCGCCGGTTCTGAGCGTGGTCCATCGGGGCGTCCGGATTCGCCGGAACATCCCAGCCCTTGCCATCGGCGCTGAATTGCTTCGGATCGAGCGACGGGAACTTGGCGACCAGGGCTTCCTTCACGGAATTCGCGCGATTCATGGACAGTTCCCGCACGAGCGAGGCGGTGACCTGTCCCTTCATGCTGGCATCCGTGTGGCCTTCAATGACAATGCGCGCGGCGCCATATTGGCCCGCGAGTTTGCCCACTTCCTCCAGCACGAAATCGACGTTCGGGTCGTAGAGCTTCTCCACGTCCTTACCGTTTTCCGTGGCGATGACCGTTTTGTGAATATCGAAGCTGTTGGGATAGAAGTGAATGCGGATCGTCTTTGTAAGAATCTCGCCACTCTCCGCCTGGATGCTCTGAACGGTCTTCGGGGTGAAGTTGACGGCATACTCATTCTTGCTGCTGGCGTACTTCTCCTCCGACGCGAGCTTCTGCAGAATCGAGAAGTCCATGACCGAATCAAACGAAACCGGGCTCGAAACCTTCGCGATATGGCGATAGAGGTAATTGGCCGTATCCCACGTGCGCTCGAAGTTCGCGGGGTTGTTCTGATTCATGAAGAACTCGCGGTTCTCGGCGTAATTCGTGGAGTGGGCGTCGCCCAGCATGCCCAAGCACTCATCGGCGGGAATGTTGTACAACTTCGCCATCAGCCCCGCGGCCTGCTGCCGGCCCTGATCGGTTTTCATCATTTCCATGCCGTCGAAGATGCCGCGCACGAGGCCCTCGCAGATCTCGGGGTGGTCCTTGGCGAAGTCGGCGCGCGCGAACCACACGTCCGCGATCAGCTTGTTCGCGGTGGCGGTGGTGACGAGCAGGTGGTTGGCTTCGATCTTCGTCAGGTTATAGATGTCCGGGGCCCAGCTCACGCAAGCGGCGATATCCTTATTGGTGTTGAAGGCCGCCGCGGCCTGGAAGGCGTCTTGCGTGTAGATGAACTCCACCTCCGCGGGCTGCACGCCGCCGCTGATCAGCGTGTTCAGCACGAAGAACTGGCTGGGCGAGTTCTGCGCCAGCACGACTTTCTTACCGCGCAGATCAGCGATGTTCGGATGCTGCGGGTCCTTCGCCGCGCTGCGGCGGATCACGATGCCGTCACCCCCGTTCGACCAATCCACCTGTTGAAAGATGCGCGGGCGGATGCGGCTGTCCTTCTGCAGCTCTTCCATGAACAGGGGCACCATGTCGAGCGTACCCCAACCCACGTGAATCTGCCCGGCAGCATACGCGTCGCGCATCGCGACCGGATCGTCGATGAGCACAAGCTCAACCTTGAAAGGCTCGCCGCCGGGAACGGTCCACAGCTTGCCAGGCCCCTTGCCCTCGTTGAAGAGGATGATGGGGGCCCAACCGGCCCACACGTTTAACGCGAAACGCACGGTGCGGTCCGCGAGGGGTTCATAATTGCTGACGCCGCTCACGGGAGGGAGCTTCTCCGAGGGAACGTAGGCGTACTCCTTCACGGTAGTGATTGTGTTCTCGTCAGGCGCTTCCGGAGCGTCTCCCGGCGCGCCACCCGGCGTTTCATCGGACGACGCGGGAGGTGTGATGTCGCTCAGCGAAATGGGCGGTTGGGGTGGCTTTGGCTCCCGGTCGCCGCCTTGCGGAAAGATGTAGCCGCGCAGGCCGTACGCCGCGAGACCGGCGACCACCAGGAACAACACGACATAGAAGCTTCTGCGAGGACGACCGCCAGGACGATTCTCTGCCATGGGATTAACTCCTGATTATGAGGCTATGCCCCGAGAAAACTCATCTGTAGTTGACCAAAGTGACACCATTCGCGCTACGATCCGATTTCCTTTTCGATGTCTTTCAGCGCATCCTCGCGCTGTTGCGGCGTGGCGTCCTGTTGCGCTTGACCCAGGCTCTTCGCCTGCTCCTGCACTCCCGCGGTTTCCGGTGTCTTCATGCCCATATCGACTTCGAACTGCCGGAGCAAGTCTTCGGCTTCGAACTCTTCCTTGCGCTTCTCCGCCTCGATCTCCGCGATACCCTCGTGAGACAGGTCGGCGGCGACCCGCACCTTGGCGCGGTTGACGTCGATCTTGTCCTGAATGATGCTCTCGAGTTCGCCGAAATCCGTCGTGATGTTAAAGTCGAAGCTGTGGGCCAGCTTCGCCATTTCGGCCTCGGCGGCGCTCATCTTGAGGTCCGCGTCGTACTTGCGGATCTTCATTTGGACGTCGTTCAGCTTGCGCGTGGCGTGCTGAATCTTCGTGAGGTGGTTCTGGTAGCTTGCCTCGTGGAGACCGAGCTGCGCCTCGTTCTCCTGGAGTTCCGCCTGGGCGCGCTTGAGTTCAATGGCGAACTTGCCCGCGGTCTCCCGGTCGCTGATCTTCAGGTAAGACTTGACCTGCGCGGTCAGGTCCGTGACGCGGCGCTCGTCCATCTTGACCTGTCGCGTCACGCGTTCGACCAGGGCGCGGTACTGTTCCAGCCCAACGCGGCCCTCCTTCAACTGATCGACGGCGTTGTCGTATTCAAGCTGCATCTGGGCAATGGGATCGGCCTGCCAGAAGAAGTTGGCGAGCTTGTTGATTTGGGCCGCAAAGGCCTTCCAGAACTTTCCGATCATGGCGTTTGCTTCCTCTCGCGATGTCACCTGCGCGGTATGCCTTCAAGGGAAAGACCTCGGGCAGACTACCGGCCGGCGCGTTCTGTCGCTCTTTCCAGTGTCGCACAAGAATGCCCTCCCCCGCACCCTAGCAAAAGATATGCATGCATTCAATAGCAAGTCGTGGGCGGCCTTGGGGATGGGAGTTATGGGAAGTATGAGAATCATGGGAGCAAGCGGGCCTGAAGGCCGTGGGAAGCGACGTGGGAGGCGGGCGCGCATTCCCGGAAATCGGGCGATTGTGGTATCTTGAGCGCTCGATTCTGTTGACATTTCCCAGAAAGGGGGAGAGATGATTCTCAACACGTACTTGGCCGCGGCGGCCGCGGTTGTTGTCTTTGCCCAGACGCCGGATGGCGCTGAGGGCCGCTGGAGCGTGGAGCGGGTCAACGCATGGTACGCGACGCGGCCATTGCCTGTGGGGTGTAATTTCATCCCGAGCACGGCCATCAATGAGCTGGAAATGTGGCAGGCGGACACCTTTGATGCCGCCACCATCGACCGTGAACTGGGCTGGGCCGAAGGCATTGGCTTCAACACGGTCCGGGTATTTCTCCACGACATCGCCTGGCGGGATGACCCCGAGGGCTTCCTGAAGCGGATGGACGGGTTTCTTGCCATCGCCGAGCGGCACGGGATCGCACCGCTGTTCGTGTTGTTCGACTCCTGCTGGGATCCCTTCCCCAAGTCCGGCAAGCAGCGGGACCCCAAGCCGCACGTGCATAATTCGGGCTGGCTGCAATGTCCTTCACTCGATGTGCTGAAGGACCCCGCGCGGCATGGCGAACTGGAGCCGTACGTCAAGGCGGTGCTGACGCGTTTCGCGAAGGACCCGCGGATTCTCGGGTGGGACCTGTACAACGAGCCCGGCAACATAAATCCAGACAGCTACGAGAAACTGGAACCACCGAACAAGGCGGAGCTTTGCCTGATGCTGCTGGAGAAGGCGTATGCGTGGGCGCGCGAGGTCAATCCCGAGCAGCCGCTGACGGTGGGCGTCTGGCAAGGCGAGTGGGCGCCCAACGCGGAACTCACACCGTTGACCCGGTTCATGATCGATCATTCCGACTTCATCAGCTTCCACAGCTATTCGCCACTGGAGGAGGTACAGAAGCGCGTCGACTCGCTCCGCGGCTACGGGCGCCCGATCGTGTGCACGGAATACATGAGCCGTCCGACGGGCAGCACCTTTGCAAAGATGCTCCCCTACTTCAAGGAGAACCGCGTCGGCGCGATCAACTGGGGACTCGTCTCCGGCAAGACGCAGACCATCTACCCCTGGGAGTCCTGGGTGAAGCCCTTCACGGAGGAACCGCCCGTGTGGTTCCACGACATCTTCCGCCCAGACGGGACGCCCTTCGACCCGGCCGAGCCGGGGGTGATTAGGAAACACGTGGGGAAATAGAAGAGTTTTTGACAGGGTAACAGGATTGAATGCTGAGTTCTGACCTTCGCTTACCTGTTGGCGTACGACATGGCCTTTTCCATAAGGCCGGGTTCGATGCAAAGGTTAAGGACGGTGTGAGCGACTACCGCGGACCACACGTTGCCCCGCCAGAGCGTCAAACCAGCGAAGGAAGCGCCCAAGAGGACCGTAAAGAACATCCCCACGGGACCCCACATGATGTGCGCGAGGCCGAAGGCCAGCGACGACCACAGCACTTGAGATCGCGGACTGCCTCCTGCCAGCAGAATCATTTGAACGACAAACCCGCGAAACAGCCACTCCTCGCAGAAGCCTGCGCTAAAGGTGGCAGGGAGCGAGGCGAGCTTCGCCTGGTCGAAGACAAACATGCTTGAGAAGGCCGGCCATCCCATCGCGCCATAGATTCCCGCCCAAAGCGCCCCAACCGCGAGACCCACACCGACATCCTTGAAGAAGCTGCCGGTGCGTGTTCCAAAGAGTTCGCCGAAAGAGGCGCGCTTGCGATGGATGAACCACCAGAGGAAGACGGTGAACCACAATCCCACTCCCGCGGTGAGCAGCACGCCGCGTTGGATAACCGAGAATGGAGGCGGCCCCTCGTGAGGCGTCCCCGCCATCGCCATCCGCATGAACCACGCGGCGACGTAGAAGTTGGCGGCAAACAGACTGACGGCCAACGGGGTGAATACTGTCAGGATACTCCACTTGACCGCTCGCTTCGTCGGAATCGGCTCCATCATGGCAACAGCTCCTGAGCCCGCTTGATTGGTGGTTGGAGGTGCGCGCAGGTTCGACTGATGATAGCACACGCGGCAGGGCCCCTATCGTCTTCGTCGTTGGCCCCTCGTCAAATTGGTCGGGCGTTTGTTGACTAAGGTTATCCAGAAGCGTGATATCATCGTGTAGCTATTCACCTGCAATATGCGGCGCGCTTTGTTCGTCCCCTCGGACGCAGATAGCAAAGGAATGTCGATGCAGCGCACCCCCGTAGCGTCAAAGAGCATAATCTCAGCAGGATATGATGCCGATTCCAGAACTCTCGAAATCGAATACTGGAGTACGGCCGTTGTCCAGTTTTCAGGAGTTCCAGCCGAAACCTATCAGGCTTTTCTGTCTGCACCTTCAAAGAGCCAGTATTCCCATGCATGTATCTGGGGCCACTTTCCACGCCGCAGGATTTGGCGCAATCTGGATGAACTGCTTGTGGAGATATCGGAGGTATTGGTTCTTGAAGAGCAGCGACCTATCACGGTTCACACCAGTGGATTCGAGGGCGACACCCCTCTTCATACCGCGGCGATATGGGGCGACGTGACGGCCATCGAAATGCTTGTCGCAGTCGGCGCCGAAGTCGATGCCCGAAACAATCTCAAGACCACACCGCTATATGAAGCAGTCGGTCAAGGTCATGTCGAGGCCGCACGGAAGCTCTTAGAATTTGGCGCATCGCCTCACATCCGAAACGATCTTGACTTTACTCCTGCGGAGCGAGCCGCCAGGTCTGACGATCCTGAGATGCGGGAGTTGTTCGCAATTCGCTAAAGCACCCGTGTAGCGCTCTTGTCACACGCAGCGTCACGAAGTCCGAATTGTCTGGCAGGCTTGTCCCTCTCGAAGTGACTGTGTGATTTCGTCACCTTGCGCATTACCAGCCGACGGGCTACTATCCGGGAAGTTCTTTCTGCGCGACTTGTCGCGGTTGTGGGAAGTGGCTTCGTTCGGAGGATGATCATGAAGGTGCACGTCTTTGCAGTCGTTGGTGTCCTTGGTGTCATATTGTTGTGCGAGGGGCCATCATTCGCCGAGACGCCCTACTATCGCGACATCTACCCGGACACATGGGTCGGAACGGATGCGTTGGGCAGGACGATGCCGGATGCGGCGGCGGTGGGGCCGGTCAAGCAGGATCGGCGGCGGGTCGTGGGCATCTTCTACATCACGTGGCACGGGGATGGCCTGGCAGGGATGAAAAGTCCGTATGCCGCCGATGTAACCAGAATCCTCGCGGCAGATCCGAATGCGCGGCTCGATGCGAAACACCCGCTCTGGACGGAGGGCATGTACCATTGGGGCGAGCCGGAGCTGGGATATTTCCTCAGCAAGGATGAATACGTCATCCGCAAAGACATGTCGATGCTCGCGGACGCGGGCGTGGACGTGCTCGTGATGGATGTCACCAACGCTGTGCGCTATTGGGAAGAGTGGGATGTCGTGTTCCCGGTCATGCAGAAGATGAAGGCCGAGGGCAACAAGGTGCCGCAGTTCTGCTTTTGGGCATTTAACGGGCCGGTCATCACGGTGGTCCAGGATCTCTACGACAAGATCTACAAGACCGAGAAGTACAAGGACCTCTGGTTCTACTGGGACGGCAAGCCGCTGCTGCTGTACAACGGCAATCCGAGCGTGGACTCCAACGGCGTGGGCCCTCAGAATCCCAATCCGCATTACGACCCAGCCGCAAAGACTGAGGTGAACCATCCGCATTACAACGACCCCGCGTACACGGAGGAGTTTTATACGGACTACACGCAGGAAGTGAAGGATTTCTTCACATTGCGGACGATGTGGTGGGGCTATTACGAGTGGGCCGGCAAACGCTTCATCGGCACGGAGGACAACTGGAGTTTCGGGATCGACATGGGCGATGAGCGGGTGAAGGCGATGTCGCCGCAGGAGATGACCTCGACGCACGGCGATGCGAAGGAAGAGTTCGCCGTGACGCCCGCGCAGCATCCCGTGAGCCTCATCGGGAAATCGTGGACGCGTGACAAGGGTGAGCCCGAGTTGAACGAGTATGACCTGCCCGTCGAGGCGTACGTCCCGTGGCTCGGCAAGTCGGTGAAAAACCCCGAAGGCTACGGCATCTACTTTCAAGAGCGCTGGGAAGAGGTCCTGAAGGCCGACCCGGAGTTCCTCTACCTCAACGATTGGAATGAATGGTCCGCGGGCAAGTACCACCCGGAGGAAGGCAAGACCTTTACCTTCATGCGGCGAGAGGGCAGCACCTACCGCTTCATCGACCAGTACAACTCCGAGTTCAACCGCACCATTCAGCCTATGAAGGGCGGATACACCGACAATTATTACATGCAGATGGCGCAGAACATCCGGCGCTACAAGGGTGCGCGGCCCGTCCCTGAGTTGAAGGGACTAGACGACGTCGCGATCGATGGGGCATTCGAGGATTGGAAGGCGTGCGAGGTGGAGTACCGCGACACCGCGGGCGACACGGCCCACCGCGACTACATAGGCTACGGCGGGTTGCACTATACGAACACGTCCGGTCGCAACGATATCGTGATCGCGAAGGTGGCCGCGGACAGCGGCAACGTCTCCTTTTACGTGGAGACAAAGGGGCCGCTTACCCCCCACTCCAATCCGAATTGGATGCTGCTCTTCATCGACTCAGATAGGAACCACGAAACCGGATGGTACGGATACGATTTCCTCGTGAACAAGAGCGTCGTGGACGACAAGACGACGACCGTGATGCGCTATGACGCCAGTGCGTCAGGGGGTTCGTGGGTTGGGACGGCGCGCGTTGAATACCGCTACGCCGGTAACGCCCTCGAACTGGCCATCCCACGCGAACTCCTTGGGTTGACCGGCTACGCATTCACCTTCGACTTCCACTGGTGCGACAACCCGACGGAGTTGAAGGACCCGATATCTCTGTGCACAGACGGCGACAGCGCCCCGAACCGGCGCTTCAACTACCGTTGCATCTGGAAGAAGTAGGCGGAGGTCTTTGCGAGTAGACTGAAGAGCCGGCAGAGATGCCGGCGCTCCTGGTACCGCTCCCGTAGAGGAAAGGTGTAGAGGGTTCACAGTGAAACTCGACACAGCACATCCGATGAATCGGCTTCTGCTCGAGCACTTTCGCCGCCGGGAAGACCGCTTGCCGGCTCCACCTCCTCTCGCCGCACCCAATGAACACTCCGATCCCTATATGGGCGCGGGAAGTCACCCCGACATAGTGGAACGGGTCTGGGACGTCCTCGGAGCGTCACTTCCAAAGGATTGCCGGGCACTCGTATACGGTACGCCGGCCTTGGTCCATCCTGCCGCAGGCGTTGTGATTGCCTTGGCCTATGGCACGCAGTACGCCATTCGCGTTCCGGATGCGTGCGTTGACGAAGCGGTGAGGGCGGGCTGCCACCTCGAGCAGCGCTGGTCAGGCGGAGGCACAACAAACATCGAGCAAGTATTCGGAAGGGGCTGGGTGTTTGGCAGTTGGCTCGATGCGGAGAAACAATGGCTTTCTGAAACCTATACGTATAGCGAACAAAACATTGCACCTTGAGTAGGGCGGGATTTGTTCCCGCCTTCTTGAGGGGCGGGGATTCCTACAAGCCTCCTCAACAGCCGGCAGGAATGCCGGCGCTCCACGTAGGTCATCGCACTCGTCACGGATGGGGGCTCTACAACTTCGCAAGCGCGCTGGCAAGAGGGCGGGAACAATTCCCGCCCTACTCCTCTTGACGAAAACGCGGAACTGGGATATCGTTGCTCTCTGGTGTTGTTTCAAATCCTCCTGCATTCGAAGCGTCTTGGTCAATATCGAGTGGTGCGTGGTATTGCTCCCTGATTGAGTATTATAGTTGTACTATTTATAACTATGTAGTGCAGTGTAACTATTCTCGTTGTGCGTGCTGTTTGCGTCTTTTGGGAAGAGCGGAACGAACAAGGAGGGCCGTATCATGAGGAGGAGTGGGTTCACGTTGATTGAACTGCTGGTTGTCATCGCCATCATAGGCATTCTGGCGGCCATCCTGTTGCCAGCGCTGGCCCGGGCGCGTGAAGCGGCCCGCCGGGCCAGTTGCCAGAACAACCTGAAACAGTTCGGCATTGTCTTCAAGATGTTCGCAAACGAGTCCCCGGGAGAAACCTGGCCGGCCCAGAAAACGTTCTGGGACTGTAATCCGAATCCAGGTAGGTCAGAGAACGGATGGGTGCCGAACTTCTTCCAGATCTACCCTGAGTACCTTACGGATCCGGCTATCGCCCTCTGCCCATCGGCGACACCCGGCACGGATGTCACCGAGGTGTTCATTCCGAAGGACAGTACCCCTCCCTACCCGGACATTATTATCGCGCAGGATGGTACGACCCTGGGAACCCCCGCGGACCCGGACGAGTTTTACTCTTGTGAACCCAACAGCGGCACGATGAGCTATCTCTATGTCGGTTTTCTGATGGACTACGCGGGAATCACGGACGTCCCCGATGATCCGACGTACAGCAATTTCGTGCCCAAGGATCAAGACCCAGGCGGTCAGAACCAGGGGATCATCGCCGCGGCGAATCTTCCCGCCTTGCTCCTGTTCGGCCTGCTCACTTCGATCGGGAGTAACGATCCCGTAGAGAAATACGACATCACGCCGTGGATGACGGACATATCCGACTCGATAGGATTCGGACAGAACATCAAGAAGCTGCGGGAGGGGATCGAGCGGTTCGTGATAACCGACATCAACAATCCCGCCGGGAGTGCCATGGCACAAAGCGAAGTGTGGGTCATGGATGATTGGGTGAGCGTCGACTCCAACCAGGAGTTCAACCACTTGCCGGGCGGCAGCAACGTTCTCTACATGGACGGCCACGTCGAATTCATCAAGTATCCGGGCAAATGGCCGCTCAGCAAGCTGATGGCCGGGTTGCAGGCGCTGTAGAGAAGCTCGTCAGCGGCGGCAGCCGGAAAGGAACAGGCTCTCTCATCGTTCGTGCCGTGGTGAAGATCGTGGCACGGACATGAGAGAGCCTTCTTCATGGTTTCTCGCGGGAAACGCAGCGGCGGATTAGCGCAGTTCTTTGACCTTGAGATTGCGGAACTCGATGCGGTAGCCCTCGCCTTCGACGCCGAGAAGACCTTTGGGGTTGCCGCAGTTCTTGACTTCGCACGTGACGGCCCCGTTGACCCATAGGGTCAGCGTATTGCCGCGTGCGGTGATCTCGAGGGTGTTCCACTCACCGGCGGGCTTTACGCGGCCATTCTCCTTCACGTCGTCTTTGGTGGTGAAGAACTTCTTCGAACCGTCCGCTGTCAGGGTTTCGCCAAATAGATAGCCGCCGTTCGCATCCCCGAATTGGGCCTGATGCCAGATGGAGCCATCCTTGTTATTGCGCACATAGACGCCGCTGTTGTACCCCGTCTTTCCCTCAACCTTGGTGTAGCGGAACTCAAAATGATAGATCGCATCGCCGAACTCGCGGTCGCATAGCAGCATATCGTGCCCGCCGTCGCCTTCGCAGACGAGCATCTTCCCCGTTTCATCAAGGTGCCACTGCTCCTTGCCGAGCGGATCGGTGGGCGGAACGGGAACTCGCGACCAGCCCTTCAAATCGGCTGGCGGCATCACGTCCACCCAGCCTTCAGCATCCGTTTCGAGCGCGCTCTTGGATGGCTCCGCGGCGCTCAGGCTGGACACGGCCAAAAGGGAAAGCAAAGAACACGCAACGCTCCAACGTCCCATCGTACGGCTCCTTGTGTTGTGAGAAGTAAGTCGGCGGTACGGTATCCTCGGAGACGCCGCGATGTCAATCCATCTTTGGGCTCGCCTCGCTCAGAAGTGCTCCCAGTGCAACAATTCCTTCAGAGGTCTCTTCGCCGGATGCGGGTCTTCCTCCGTGTAGCCGATGGCGATGAGACTCACGGCCTTATACCCAAACGGGACGCCCAGCATCGTGCGCAATGTGTCGGCATAGGCCTTCTTGTCGGCGGCGATCCAGCAGGAGCCCAAACCCAGAGCCCGGGCCGCGAGCAGGATGTTTTGCGTGGCCGCGCTGCCGTCTTCCAGGTAATACTTGCCATCCTTGCAGAAGACCGCCACACAGGCCGCGGCCTGCGCGATGTGTTTCCCGTGGTCTGTCGTATCCGCGATTCGCTGACGCATGGGGTTGTCCGTGACAACCACAAACTCCCAGGGTTGGATGTTGATGGCGGAAGCGGCCAGACGGCCGCAATCGATCACGGTTTCGAGCAGGTCTTTTGGCACCGGCTTGTCGAGAAACGTGCGAACAGACCGGCGTGTTCGCAGGGTTTCAAGGGCATCCATAGGCTGTACTCCTTCCAGTTCCCCCGTGGGGCCCATTCATGGTAGCGGCAAAGACCCCTGTGCAGTCCTCATCCAGTATACGCCTCTCGGCCACACTTGTTGAGGGACCGCGTCCTCCGCTACGCTCCTCTGAACCGTCTGCATGAAAGGAGTCTCACGCATATGCCTGACCGCAAGAACGTCCTCTTGATCATCGCCGACCAGTTTCGCTGGGACTGCGTGGGCGCGGCTGGGAATCGCGTCATCAAGACGCCCAACCTTGACGCGCTCGCGGCGGAAGGGGTCTTGTTCAAGAAGGCTTTCTGTCAGACCGCGCCCTGCGGCCCGAGCCGGATGTCCATTTTCACGAGCCGCTACCTGTGTTCCACGCGGACGGTGAACAACATGACGCCGCTCATGGATGCGGAAGACAACCTCGCGTGGTTCGTGAAGCAGGCAGGTTATGCGACGGCAATGTTCGGCTACAACGATTATGCGGTTGATCCGCGTATCCTGCCGGAAGGCGATCCGCGAAAGACATCCCTCTGCTACGAAAACACCCTGCCGGGCTTCGACCACGTGTATCAGCATGAATATCACTCGCCTGACTATTTCGCGTATCTGCGCGAAAATGGATACCCGGAAAACCTATGCGGCCCGGCGATCTGCAGCACGTATGCCGTGCCACCCTGTGGACCCGGCGAGCATCTCCCCTTGCGTTTTCCCGCTCACTACCGCGCGGAAGACAGCGAATGCCAGTTCCTCACGACACAAGCGCGTGACTGGATACGCGCAAAAGGCAGCGGCTGGTTCGCCAACGTAAACTTCATCAAGCCGCACCCGCCGCGGATCTGTCCGGCGCCGTACCACGAGATGTACGACCCCGCCGATATGCCACCCGCCAACCGCCGCGAGCTAGAACTCGCGAGTGAGCATCCCTACCTGCGGGCGATCCACACATGCCCTGCGCTAACAAATGAACGCGAGTTGCGCGAGACCCGCGCCTGTTACTACGGCATGATCTCCGAAATCGACGCGTGCGTGGGTAGGCTTATGGCCACGCTCAAGGAAACGGGCCAATGGGACAATACCCTTATCATCTTCACT
This sequence comes from Candidatus Hydrogenedentota bacterium, assembly GCA_020849535.1. GTDB lineage: Bacteria > Hydrogenedentota > Hydrogenedentia > Hydrogenedentales > SLHB01 > JAHDWY01. Next base: position 12,033 of record JADLGB010000199.1, on the reverse strand, counting down.
TCGGATCACGGCGAGTATCTCGGCGATCATTTCCTCATGGACAAAGCCCACTTCTATGATGAAACGATGCGGGTCCCTTTTATCATCCGCGACCCGTCGCGGGAAGCGGACGCTTGCCGGGGTATTGTGTTGGACCGTTTCGTTGAATCCATCGATTCTGCGCCTACCATTCTGGAATTCCTGAACGAGGCGGTGCCGGATCGTTTCCAAGGGAAGAGCGTGCTCTGTCAGGTGCGGGGTGGCACGGATGAACCGAGATGGGAAGTGTATTTCGAGTACGACTTCCGGCAACGATTCGCGAATGCGGCCAGCGTCTGCCCAGACGAGTGCGTTCTTTGGGTACTGCGGGATGACCGGTGGAAGTACGTGCAGTTTGGACCCGAAGGCATGCCTCCCCTACTCTTCAATCTCCTTGCGGATCCCGGCGAGCACGAGAATCTGGCGGACCAGCCCACCCACGCGCCAGTACTCGCCGAGTACGCGCAGAAAATGCTGCGTTGGCGAATGAAGCATGAGGATCAGCGGATGGAGCGCTGGGCTGCCCGCTACCGGTAGCCCCCGGCAACGCTGCTCAGGTGGAGGTGGCTCCCGCGATGATCAGGCGCAACGTTTCGGCGTCCTTGACGTACTTCGCGGGCAGGTCGTCTTGCACGTATTCGATGAGCGCCCAATGGGATCGTTTCGAGCGGGCGAGGTGGTGAAAGTAGCGGCGCCAGTCCTTCTCCCCTTCTGCCAGGGGCATGCGCCTGCCCTTCTGCCAGTGGAAGACGTGAATATTGCTGAGGCGGTCGTAGAGCTGCTGCAAGCCCTCCATCTGCTCGTCCTGCAAGAGCCGGCCATCAGGCTGCCAGTAGGTGTACACATTGTCGCGGGCGATGCCGGAGAGCAAGCGAAGGCTGCTTTCGGGGGTGTCGTTAAGCGTATTCGCCTGGAACTCGAAAGCGATAGAGACGTTTGCCGCTTTGGCGAGATCGGCGGCGTGCTGCGTCTCCGCAGTGACCTCCCGCCAGACATGCTCGCGGGCTGTCTTCGACCCGGTATTTCCGGCCCACACCCGGATCATGGGCGCGCCCAGCGCGACAGCCGTTTCAAGGATATCGCCGAATTTCGCGGGATTGGTCCGCTCACATCCCAAGCGGTGGTAGGAACCGTAGGCGGCAATCTCGATGCCAGCATCGCGGGTCATTTGACCAACTTGTCCGGCCAGTTTCTTCTTGCCAACTGGCACATGGTTCTCGCTGGACCACTCAATCCCCTCGGCGCGCCCCTGCACAGCCACCTTGACCACGTCCCCGGCAGCCATGGTCCGGAAAACAACGGACACTAACCCTGGGCGCAGCACGGTCTTAACCTCTTCCGCAGGAGGGTTGAAGACATAACACGATGTTGATCACCCCAGTCATTGTAGTTAACCACCAGCCTTGTCGGCTGGATGCGAAGGTCCCAGGCGCACAGTCCAGTGTAGGACGATGACGAATCATATCACACGATCTTGTGGCAAGCAATTGCCGCGCCGCATGTTGGGTGATCGCAGTCTCGCCTCATCCAGGTATTCACTGTGCGGAAGCTGCGATTATGGGCCCATCCCGTTCATTTGAGGCGCGAGGATTTCCTGGCCCGGCTCGATCAGCGTGATGGCCCCCTCGATGCCGAGGGCCAGATCCAGCAGATTCTGCTGGGGAGCCCCTTGCTCTCCGGGGGTGGGAGAATCCGTCAAACCACCGTCTTGTAAGGCTTTGCTCAAATCCTGAAACACGCCCGCCACGTTGCCCAGGGCCGAACCGATATTGAGGACCAAGTCGAGATCGATAACTGTGTGAACCATCTTTCCCGTGGCCACATCAAAGTAGATGGTGTTCTGTCCGCGGAGGTCAAACAAGGGCATCGAGAACTGCATGGCCTCTCCCATGGGACCGGCGGGGGAGTCGAGCACGCCGCCCGCTTGCGAGCCGCCAAAGTCTTGAACGATCACCGCACAGTTATGGGTGCTCACGTACTGATAGCCCGCGAGAGTATTCTTGATGACTGTGTCCACACCGGCGCCAAAACCTGGGATCGGCATCTGAATGCGCGATTCCCATTGCGCGCCCTGCTCCAGTTCCTTGTCCGGAAACTCGATGCGCGTGAACGCGGGAATCGAAGTCAGCATCCCCGAGATTCCCTGGGCGCCGGAGAGGGAAAGGACTTCGCCGGTGGGCGCCACGCGCATGGAGATGGGTTCCTTGAAGAAGGCCAATTGCGGGATCTGCCGTACGGAGGGATCCGTCTGCGTGTCCATGGTCGTCCGGCCATCATAGAAGTAGGCCCGATTCTGATTGAAGCCCATTTCAAACGGCGAATCCATGAAGTTGCCCTGCAACGAGACATCCTCGAAAAGCAGGCGCATATCGGCTGTGCCGGAAGTGTCCACGCTCTTCGTGAGGAGGCTGTAGTCGCCGACGAAGTTAAGAAACACGTCGGAAGCGATGCCCGCGTCCTGGCCTTGTCCGGAGATGGCCGTGTCGATGCGGTACAGCAGCAGTTCCTCGGGAGTGAACGCGTAGTGGAAAGGCCCCTTGAGATTCACGGGCGGCGCAGGGGGATTGGCCTGTGCGGCGGGCGGCGCGGCTTCGGCAAGCTGGGCGGTCTGTGCAAGCTCCGGCGCCGGAGCGACCGTGGCCGCGCGTCGCCCATTGTACCAGAGGCCAGCACTGACCCCGATGATCATGCCCAGGAGAAACAAGAGCGCCCAGACGATGTAACGTTTCGCCGACTTCCGCCATGGTAGCCGGCTCGGGGGTAGCTGGTCCATACGTGCACCTCATTTCTTCACATTACTGTACCATTCCGGCACGAAGCGACGCGAACGCAGTCGCGTCAAGCTGGTGCTAGACTTTCCCGCGATGAAGATTAGATGCTGTCTATTCAGGGCCTTCGGTATCAGACACCCGGCTGGCGGGCATTTGATTGGCGGCTTGTGGAGTTGGTAAAATCAAGATGGTCGATGGGAATATTCCTGACTTCCGGGGGAACAGAGCTGCCATGTGTCCCGCCGGAGTGACACTATGAAAGCGTTGCCTTGAGCGAACTAAGTACTGAGACTCCCCCGCGCTCACCGGAGTTCGAGAAGCTTGTTCTCGAGCATCTCGATATGCTGTATGCGGTTGCGCTGCGTCACACGCGGAACGCCGCCGATGCCTATGATCTGACGCAGAATACGGTGCTGAAAGCCCTGCGCTTCCATGACAAGTTCGAGAAGGGCACTTACATCAAGGCATGGCTGCTCACCATCCTGCGTAACACCTTCATCAACGAGTACCGGCGCAAGGCGCGTCGTCCCACCTTCGTGGAGCTGACCGGCGCGGAACCGGCCGAAGACAAATCGCTCGATCCGGGGTTGAACTACGAGCCTGCGGAGCGCACGTCCAGCGAACTGCTGGAACTGCTAGACGACGAGGTCAAGCTGGCCGTGGAATCATTGCCCGATGATTTCCGTCAGGCGGTGATCATGGCTGACCTCGAGGATATGTCGTACAAAGAGATTGCCGACAAGATGGGCTGCCCGCTGGGCACGGTCATGTCGCGCCTCTACCGCGGCCGCAAGCTCCTGCGAGAGCGCCTATACGACTATGCGAAGGACCGCCGCCTCGTGGGCGACGAGTCCCCCGATTCCGGCAACGGGAAGAATAAGCCGGAAGAGTAAGGGCCGCCGCCCGCTTGCCTGCCGACATGCGCCTCCACTTATGGCGCGTCAATCAAACCAGAAGTATTTCCAATGTGGGACGCCGGCGTCGTGAACTGCATACCAGCCCTGGCTTCTATCGAGATCTTCGGGCGTCAGGAGCAAAAACCCGGCGGTGTGGCTGAACATGCGATGCTCGTCGTTGGGGTTGTACACCACCCATTCTCTTGTGCCGATGTTGTCGAAGAGGAATCGTGGCTGCTCAAAGAAGACGTTGTACGAATCGCCGAACCGCGAGTACTGGAACCTTTCAACACCGATAACGTCGGGGTAGTAGTCCTTCCACATAGCTGAAAGAGAAACGGGGTATTCGCCATGTTTGTCGTGGAAGGCCTCAATGTCTCTGATGAATTCGCCGCTGTTTGCGATTGCACGGTTTCTGCTGAATTCCGTGAGTGGAGCCGCCAGCGCTAACCCAACGAGCAGTACGGCCGGCGGTAGGATGATAAGGTACAGCGGTGCGGGATTGATCCTTGCTGCCTCCGTTCGCCTCAACGACTTTAACCTCGGCAACACTCTGTACACGGCATAGAACCATAGAGTGAAGCCAAATAGCCCCATAGCCTTGCTGATTCCAAAGCCCACCAGAAGCGTAACGGCGGACGCGACAACCGAAGCCGTGATCAGGGACGCAACGGCGAAGTAGTAAGCCGAGCGTGTGCTCTGGCGATCGCGTTTCCTCCGGAGATGCGCCCTCACTTCATAGGCCAACCACGTGATTCCCATCGGAACGAGCGCGAGTTCCGCAGCTCCATACAACTGAACACTTGTCGAAAGCGGCACTGCCGCTGCGTCGTAGTCACCCGGGAGAAAGGGATAGACGATACACAGACCAATCAAGAGTGTGAGTCCGGCAACCCGGGGCAAATGTGAAGTCACTCCGCAGTCTCCCATCTTAATCGGGCGCTCGCGCCGAACAATACAGAACTCCCGGCCAACACCAGAGCCGTGTCCATGTGCGAACCTGCATCCACAAACCAACGGTGGTGTATCTGAGACCCTTGTCCTCGGAGTTTGGCACATGAGTATAGATCATCGTCGTGCAGACTTCCCGGTGCCCCGGGCAAGCGGGGACAAGACGACGCTCCAGACTAGCCGTCGAAGCCGAGAAGACCGAATAGCAGGTGGGACAGTATCCCGGCCGGCGCTGCACTCGTCTGCGGGGAATGAAAGGCGTCGCACGCTCTAGGAGGGCGGGTTTTCCAACCCGCCTTCCCGTTTCTGCGCGTATTCGAAGACCCACGCCTGCACGGATGCGCTCAATGAGATCGCTCGTGAACCGGGACGTCATGGCACCGAAACGCGGGCTTCGGAATGGCGGGTTGGAAAACCCGCCCTCCTAAGACAAGACGCATTCCTCGCTCTCTGCAGTCTCCCGTACTTCCACTAACCTATGCTCACTGCGTGACCGCAAGGGCTTCTATCGCCTTGGCAAGTTCGTGGCGGCGAGCTTCGATGGGAGCGGGGTCCAAGGTGAACTCGGTCACGCTTGCGGTGATGGCCTCCGGCACTTCGAGTAGCGCCCGGTAAGGAGCGAGCGAGGCGGCGTCTTGGCCGGCTTTTTCGCGCGCGGTGATGAGCTCGCGCAGGATGACATGGTACTCGTAGTCCTCCACCCCATCTCGCAGCATCTCCCAACGGATGCTGTCAACGGGCCCTTCGAGGACGGGATCGGGCTGCTGTCCGTCCGCGGCGGCTTCGGGCGGGTACATGAAACGCCCGTCGCCGTTGCCCCAGGGAAGCCGATGGCCGGCTTTTGTGCTGTAGCCGGAGGTCCACCCCATCGGGTCCGCGTAAGGATTCTGCGGCTCGTTCGGATAAGCGGCGTCGCTGGTCCAGTAGTTGCTCTGCCAGATGAGGATGCCGTCGATCTTGCGTTGCCAGGTCTGCCAGAGCCACACGCGCAGTTCGGTTGCGGCGTGATCGATGAACAGGGTGCAATACGGGGCCTTGGGGGCGGTGCAGACGTACCACCAGAACTTCTCGCCTTCGGCGCGGCGCGCTTCGGCGTCTTCCATGTCGAACGCGTCGGAGATGGGGCACCAGATGTTTGGACCGCCGATGAGGCCGGATTCCACTTGCTCGGTGAGCATGCGGTTGATGCCCGGCGCTGCCTCATGGATTCTGCGGAAGCCGTTCATGACGAAGTCGTAGTCCTTGGGGTCGGGCTCATCGAACCAGTATACGTAGGCCTCGTCCAGCCAGCCCTTCTCGCGCAGATGCTCTTGGACTTGTTTGCAATACGCGTCGAACGCCGCCTTGTATTCGGGAGTATCCTCGGCGTATCCGAGAAGAGAAGGATCGGTGCGCGAGTGGAAGGTCCCCCCTCCCATTCCCACGATGGACAGGCGGAACGAATTGAAGCCGTATTCATCGATGGCTTTTGCCATGGCCACATCCCACGCCGTCCAGTCAATGACTGGAGTGAAGGCCTGTGCAATGTCTGTCGTTGTGCCTGCCTTGTACGCGTCGACGCCCGGCCACGTGACCTGGAAATTGTCGAGGGGTGTTGGATCGTAGGGCGTAATACGGTGTTTACTGAAGCTTTGCAGGTACTTGTCGATAACCTCGCGCTGTTGTGCCGGGTCTTCGATCCGATGGTAACGGTACACGTCGCCAGGCGAGAAACCGAACGCGGTGACGCACGTGGGACGCGTGGGCAGTGCGAATCCGTAGATTTCAACGTGCAAGGGCACGGCAGCCTCGAAGCCTTCCGCCTTGAAGCGAATCAGGCCGGCGTAGGTGCCAGGCGCAGCGGTGCTTGGCGCGGTAACACGAATCCAGAACGGCTGATTCTCACCTGGAGCGAGATCGATCGGGGCCGTGAAGCGAGGCAGCGGATCGGGCCAGGGCGCCGCGGCGCCGGTGGCATCGGTGGGACGCGTGACGTCGACGTAACGAACGCGCAGGACTTCGATCTGTTCGGCGGGCAGGACGGCGCCGCCGGGACCTTGAAGAGGTTCCACCGTGGCCGTCAGGCCATTGATCGGGCGCGACGGACGCAGGACCACTTGGGCGGCCTCCGCCTCGTTCTGGGCGGCGCGAATCAGGATCGCGTCGCTGGCTTTTTCCGGAGCGGGCCGCGAGCGGCTCACCTTCCACCCGGATGAACACCACCAGAGTGCCGCATCCGGGCCCGGCGCGGGGAGCAGTTCCCCATAGGTGGCGTCAAAGAGCGAGGCCACATTGAGCTGGGCCTCCATGCGAATGCCGTCAGGAGTGCCAACGGTGCATGCGAGTGTGTGCACGCCGCTGCACCGGATGTCATACGGGAGTTCGGCGACAACGGGCTCGTTCGACAGATCGAAATGCCTTGTGACCGTTAGCGGTTCGCCCTGCTCGGGTGTCACCGTCAGATTCGCGTCGACAGGCAAAACGGCGCCGGTCGTATTGAGTATCTTGACGACGAATCGATTGTCGCCGCCGGGCTCGCCGTCACCCAAGGATAGGCAGGTCACGTCGAGCCGCGGGTCAGCCTGTGCGAATGCGACGAAATGGGTGTTGCCTTCCATTGTGATTGGGTCGCCCGAAAGCGTGGCGCGAAGACGGTAGGAATCGAGGTCGAGCTGGGTGGCGCCGTTCGCATCCGCCACACCCCGAAGCCGGATCCGGATGACGGCCGCAGGGAATAACTCGTCAGGGATTGGGAAGGAGAAGAACCCGTTTGCGCCGACAACGCCAAGAGCGCGCCATTGCTCGTCTTCCCTGTCCACCTCCACCGCGACCGTGCCGGACTGGTATGCAGACACGTTCAGGTCGAGAGTTGCGGCTTGCAGTTCGCGCGTGGCGATTTCGTGTCTGTACACGACTTCGCTGCCCGGCGAGAACTCCCACCGGTGCGTGTTGAACCGGGTGGAATACCGCAGCAACGGGCGTGCGACGTTGGACGGATGTCCAAATATGGGGAGCGAGAAGTCGTAATCGTTCCCGGCAATCTGCTCACCGCTGCCTAGGACCATTCCGTCGTGCGTCTCGTGGACAGGCAGAACCCGCGTCAGCGAAACGGAGTCGAAGAGCACCGTTCCGTTCACGTGCCACTGACCAAAGCGGAGCCACGCATTGTCCGGGCTCATCGAATCGGGTGTCATAAAGAGCGAAGTGTAGTCCTTCCATCGGTCCTCTTGCACAATGAAATCCCGGTTGCAGAAGTCGGGACCCGAGATACCCAGACCGCCGACGGCGTCGTGTCCCATGGCTCGAAAACGCACTTCATACACTGTGGAAGGCAGCAGCTCTAGGGAGGGCGTCCGCCAATGATTGGTGTCTGCCCCATCGCCGGTGACGGAAAGGGCGTGCGACTCCGTCTGCGCGTGCGTGGGGAGGTCGCCCTGACCTCCGGAGAGCTTCCACTCCGGGGTGCCTATCGCGGGAAGGGCAATGGTTTGAGCGTGAGCGCTCAGGATCAGGAGCGAGAAGAAGAGAATGACTTCTGAGCGCAGACCCAAACGAAACATGCGTATACCCCCTCCGGCTTGGACAGACACCGCAAGCATGTGGCGCCTCACGGACACAGTCACTTATTATTGAAACAGCTTCTGGACGGCTTCCAACGTCTCAGCGTTGACGATGAGGATGATCGAATCGCCGGTCTGAATGGTCGAATCCCCTTTCGGGACGATGACCTTCTCGCCTCGAAGGATCCCGGCCACCAGTGCGCCGCGCGGGAGCCGGATGTCCTTCAGGGCTTTGCCGAGCACGCCGGCATTGCCGTTGACCGCGAGTTCGAGGATTTCGACGTCCCCCTCTTCCAGCACAGCCAGGGAAGAGACGTTCTGCTGGTGGACCAGTTTGAGTATGCGGTTGGCGATGCTAGCGCGCGGCGTCACGGCATGATCGATGCTCAGTTTTCTCACGAGCGGCGCAAAGTCAGGCTGGTGAACCACAGCGATGGCCTGGGTAGCGCCCACCTCTTTGGCCAAGACGCTGGCCATGATGTTCTTCTCGTCGTCCCCCGTGCATGCGACGAAGACGTCCGCCCGGTCTACGTGCTCCTGCTCCAGGGCGACACGGCTGGTGGCGTCGCGGCAAACGACTTTTGTCTTGCCAAGGGTTCCTGCCAGCACGTTGCAGCGCTCCAGGTTCCAATCAATGATCTTGGGGCTTTGGCCTCGGTCTTCGAGGATACGGGCAAGGTGCAGGCCGATACTGCTGCCGCCCATGATGACAACCTTCTCCGCCTTCACCTCGCTGCCCTTGAACATGCCCAGAATCCGGTCAATCTGATCCCGCTCGCCGATGAAGGTCACGAGGTCCCCAGGTTCGATAGACGCATCGCCGTGGGCAATGACGGTTTGTCCGTTTCGGGTAATCGCCCCGACCAGGGTCCCAGCCGGGAACTGAATGTCCTTCAGCGTTTTGCCCCCTGAAACTGGAGATTTGGTCACCCGAAGCTGGCGCATCCTGACCAAGCCGCGGCCAAAATCTTCGGTCGACACGACGCCAGGGTTTTCGAGGTACTTGGCGATCTCGAGAGCGTTAAGTGCCTCCGGACTCAGGAGATAGTCGATGGATAGCACCGTTTCATAGAGCACGCTCGACTCAATGTACATTGGGTCGTCGACCCTGGCGACCACCTGCTTTGCCCCAAGTCCTTTGGCGATCGCGGCGGAGATGAGATTGACCTCGTCGCTGCCGGTAACGGAAACGAAGAGGTCGGCGGAACCTGCCCCGGACTCGGTGAGGAGCATGATGGACGCGGCGTTGCCATCGACTACACTTACGTCGAGGGCATAATCCACCTGTTCTACCCGGTTCAGTTCCGTTTCAATTACGGTGACGTCATGAGATTCTAGGCTCAAGAGTCTGGCCAGGTGGTATCCTACCCGGCCGCCCCCTGCGATGAAAATGTTCATGTGGATTCCTTGGCGTGCCGCCCGAATTCGCCGGGCGATCATCCAAGGATCATCCCGCAACCGGGACGCGGCTGTCAAACCAGCCGCATGGGAAACTCACGGGGCGAAGTTCTACAGTAAGGCGGAATGGCGAAGGGTACCGGAGAGTGACCGGCCGGCAGGTGCGGCCGGACGGCCAATCCCCGATACCGTTTCAGGGGAGAAGGATACGAGTCGGGAAAGTGCCGCAACTCGTCATTGCACTTGATTGAGCGCCGCCAGCCTCCATGCCTCTGGAACGGACCGGCCTGAATCAGCCCAAGGCACTCCCGGCGCTGATCCTGCGAATGAAGTCTGGATACTCCGTTTGCAGGTCATAACACTTCTGCCTCTGCAACGTCAGCGTCGAGATCAGACGTGGACCATCTATTGATCTCGGACCAGAGCAGTACGCTTCCCCAATCACTGACAATATTGAATCTGTCGGGATCGTTCGCGTAGGGAGTCAGAACAAACCCACTCGGAAATACGGCACGATAGCGATCCTGGAAATCCAGACACAGTTGGAGCGATGCCCTTGCGATTTCACTCCTGCTACTGGTGTTTACCTCTTGATAGTCTCGCATGTATCCCAAGAATGACTTGAGAGCTTCGCTAGGTTCTTCAGACCAGGAGAGCCGTCCAGTTCCATCAAACATCAGGCTCCGCTCCAGAGGGCGCAACGCCCGGAAGATGTCTTCCGAGAGACAGACATCTTCACCAAAGGAGACGACCTCTCCTTGGAGATAGATCATCGGGACCAGGCCGTTGGAGACAACGATTTCGGGTAAGTCGGAGAATTGCTGGGCTTTAATGTCGCCTGGCGAAGGCCCCCCGCCAAAGGGATGGTAGTGGCCGTTGGCGATAATTTCGTTTCCCCGCAGCCAGGTGTCAACCTCGTCGCCCAGGAAGGGTAACTCCTTTCGGTCCAGCCAGATGCTGAGAAACTGCGGCAGTCCTCGCGGCAGAAAGCCGTTCCACGTCCGGATGGTCTGCTGCTGCAAGGTACCATCGGGGCATCGTATAATGACGAACATTCTACCGGTGCGTCTGTCCAACATGTCCTCAAGGAGGTCTGACCTGTATCGCGCAACCTGCGCGGGAGAGGTCAGAAAGCCGGACAGGTCAACGCAGTCATCCGCATGAACGTGCGGGGTCACGTACTGGTCGACCGTGTCGAAGAGGTACCCATACACAGCTATCGGATGGGTCGGCGATAGCAGCATGGGCAGCAGAAGCACGAGCAAGATGCCCCCCCACTGGCGGCTTCTATGCCGAACCTTCTGGCCCAATTGGTCAAGGTCGCGTGCGACGTTGATCGGTGACATGCTATCTCCCCCTGGTCTGCAAACGAGGCCGCTGGAAGTCCAGCTTCTGGACAGCGTGCACGCGCCCGACCCCGGGCGGGAGCGTGCAGGAGTCCATCCTGAGTCCATAACTTTCTACTTTTCAATGAGATACGTCTCATTGGGGGCGAGCGTCTGTGGCCGGAGCGCTTTAGCCTCCATTAAGTGGAGAGCAGACTGGGTGCCAAGAAACGAAAGGCGATGGCTCCTGCTTGCTAAGTTGTTTTGTAATTAGTATTTGCGCAACGAAATGCTCCTTCGATGCCTGGCTTTTGGCACAGGGTAGGTGTCGCACAGTCCAGAATCTGGATTCACGGAATGAAACAGTTCGTTACAGCGGGAGGTCTTGAATCATCGCGCGCAGCAGACAAGCCAGGTGCCTAGTAGCTAGCTGAACCGGCGAGCATTCGCTTGGAGCAAAGGCGATAAGAACTGCGCAATTGACTTGTTTTCCATCTTTGCTATATTTCATCTACTATTCATATTGACCTGTCCTGAGAGAGTGGTCATGCTCATGGTACGGAAATTGGTGGAGGACACTGGAGGCGTCTGAGGAAGGGGAACGGGATTCACGAAAGCCTGTTGGAGCTTGCCAATGGCACTCGATGAGGGAACGCCAGAGACTTCATCGCCTGCAATGACGCCCCCTCGTCCTTGGAGTCCTTAATGTCCTTGCCGTCCTTGAAACACCCGATCCGGCGCAATGCCAAAGGAACTCCACGCTGGCATCCTACTCGATTGACTCGATCTTAACCTTGAGTTGCCCGAGGAAGGGCACCAGTTGCCACCAGGATTCGAGGCCGCCGGTGAGGAGTTTGATGTGTGTGGCGTCGGCGAGGGGTTGGCCAAGGGTGGGGTCGATCCAGGTCCACCGGCCGTTGGCGTAGACTTCAGGCCAGGCATGGTAGTAGAAGACGCGGTAGTCTTCGCTCCACACGATGCCGATGGCGATGCGGGTGGGCACGCCGGCGCAGCGGGCGAGCGCCGTGTACAAGACGGTATGCTCGTTGCAGTCGCCTTGGGCGGTGGCGAGGACGTCAAGCGCGCTGGGAATGCTGAGAACCGGGCGTTTCTCGATGTTGTTGTACACCCACTC
>JADLGB010000198.1 GCA_020849535.1 Candidatus Hydrogenedentota bacterium | reverse complement strand
GTCCTGAGCGTTGTCCTGCTCGCCCTGTTCCGCCCGTGGACGCGCGTCTACACGCGAAAGCGATACGATGAGGCCCAGCACTGCAACACAAAGCGCGACGAGCGCAATGAAGGGCAGCCGGAAGTCCGCGTCGTACAGAGGTCCTGCGAGAAGCGGACTGAGTGTGAACCCAAAAGCCGTGGCGATGTTGAAGCCTGCCAGATGCCGGGCGCGCGCGACCGGATCCGGCTCTTGTCCCAGCCACGCCTGCAAAGCGGGCCACGCCAAAGCCAGCCCCAGAAAGGGCGCGGAAGCGGTCACGATGCATAGGGCCGATGTGCTTACCCAGGGCAACGTGGCGAACATTAGTGCGAAGACGGCCACGCCGAGCAGGGCCAAATGCAGGCTGTTGCGTGCCCGCGAAACGAACCCTGCCGAGAGGAAACAGCCGATAGCGTACACCGCCATCTGGACGGCCCCCACGGTTCCCGAAAGCGCAACGCCTCCGTTGAGGCGCTCGTATATGAAGAACGGCATGGCCGTCAGACCAATGGCGACGGAGAAGTCCAGCAAGAAGGCGGCAAGATACATGCGCCGGTGCGCCAGGCAGAACCACCGCGCAATCAAGGCAGGTTATCCCGCGACCCGCGTTGCGCCGGGCCTACCACCGCGCGGCCGCTTCCCGGGCCTGCAGGAACTCCGCGCCGCGTTCGCGAAGTGCGCGAATGAGCAGGTCAAGCTGTTCGGCCGCGAAGATGCCGCAGTTTCGCGTGATGAATGGATCGGGGCACACGCTCCCCTCGCTCGACCGGATTTCTCCCTGCGGCATGGGATGGAACTCCCAGGGGTGAAAGTAGAAGCACAAGAACGGCTGCACGCCCCGCGCGCTCGCATAGCCCATGAACCCGTCGATATGGCGCAGCATTGCGTCCGTGCCTTCGGTGCGGTACAGCGGCCATTGGTCCATGTCGCGTCCATAGGGATCCTTGGACTCCATCGACAGGTCCGCGAAATTGGGCAGTTCGACGATGCGCAGGTCACCCTCTTTCGTCCAGTCTTCGGCGTTGGGGTGATACGGCGTGAGGCGTTCGCGGAAGAAGAACATCGGATACGTCGCGTCCGAAACGTAGCCCAGCGAATCCAGCGCGTTCACGACCGCCGTCGATCCAAACAGGCGCGGACACCGGAACGACACGGGCCGCACGCCTGCGATGGACTCCACCAACTCCGTGCACAGGCGCAGCCGGTTGGGCACTTCTTCGGGCAGGATGGGCAGCATCCCGGGGATTTCATAAAGGGAGTCCCCGATCGTCTCGTGAAACAGCGTGTGGGCGCCGATTTCGTGATTGCGCGCCTTGACGGAATGAACGACCTCAGGATGCTTCTTCACGCTGTCGCCCGTGAAGAAGAAGGTGCCGGAGACGTTGTTGCGGTCGAGGATCTCGAGGATCGCGGGGGTGCCGTGCTGAAGCCCTTCGTAAAAGGGGGTCCAACTGCCGATATCCGTCTCCATATCGAAGCCGAGTACCACTTGCAGATCGCTCATACAGAATCTCCTGAGTCGCGCGCATTGATTGTGCGGCGGCGTTGTGCTTCTCTTCTTATCGTCATTGTGCCACGCATGAATGTCAAGGCCTTGAGTGAATCCCGCGCGGGATTGTACAAATCCCCGATACAGACCGCGAACAGGAGCTGAACATGAAAGTCCCGTTAGCCAAGCCGAGCCCGGATATCAAGCGCTTCGTGGCCGTCATTCGCGGAGAAATCCGCCCAGAACGTCCGCCCTTGGCCGAACTGTTCCTGGACCATGAAGTGGAGCGCACCATCGCGCAATCGCATCTCGGCCTCGAGTGGGTCGAGCCCGCGCCAGACCGCGAGACGATGGCAGCCTACCTGCGCAATCGCACCGAGGTCTATTACCGCATGGGTTACGACTATATCCGCGTGATCGGCGGCGTGGACTTCCCGGGCAAATACATAGACGCCGCGGACACCGCCGGTCTGTCGCGCGGCAATCGGTCGTGGGCCAATGAAACATGCGGACCCATCGCCTCATGGGAGGACTTCGAGTCCTACCCCTGGCCGGATCCGGCCAAGGGCGATCTGTGGCACTACGAGTATGCGGCGAAGAATCTACCCGAAGGGATGGGCCTTATCGTGTGCCCCACGAGCGGGTTCCTGGAGATACCGCTCGACACGCTTCTTGGATACCAGAACCTCTGCTATCTGATCATGGAGCAACCGGACCTGGTCGAGGCCGTCTTTCAGCGCGTCGGCGAAATTATCTACGGCATGTACGAGCGCCTCCTTGGCCTTCCCAACCTCCACGGCTTCTTCCAGGGCGACGACATGGGGTTCAAAACGGGCACGCTGCTCTCGCCGGATCATCTGCGAACCTATGTGCTGCCGTGGCACAAGAAGCTGGCCGCGCTCGCGCACCAACACGGCCTCGTCTATCTGCTTCACTCCTGCGGCAACCTCACGGACATCATCCCGGACCTTATCGACGACGTGAAGATCGATGCGCGGCATTCCTATGAAGACGAGGGCAACTCCGTGGTCGATTTCAAGCAGCGCTACGGCGGCCGCGTGGCCATCCTCGGCGGCGTCGACGTGGATAAGATGGCGCGTCTGCCCGAGCCCGAGCTGCGGGCGCACGTGCGGAAGATTCTCGACACCTGCGTGCCCGGCGGGCGCTACGCCTTTGGCTCGGGCAACACGGTGTGCAACTACGTGCCCATCGAGAACTATTTCGCCATGATCGAGGAAGCAATGAACTACGGCTCGGCATAGCGAGCCATCCAAAGGATACGCACACGTGTTGATAACGCGCAGAGATCTCTTGCGAATAGGAGCAGTGGGAGCCATGGGAGTCTTAGCGAATAATACGCGGGCAACAGCAGCGGGCACCGGCCAAGCGCCGGCCTCTCTCCACGCGTGGCTGAACAAACGCCAGCGGATTTATTGGTACGATCAGTATGCGTTAAACGATCAGGAAACGGCCTTCGCGAACTACGATCCCGACCGCATCGCCAAGGAGCTGGCGGAGGTCGGCGCGGACATTGTCGCGGTGTACGCCGCGAACCAATTCAGCGTGGCCTATTACCCCAGCAAGATCTGGCCGATGCACCCGAATCTCAAGGGCCGGGATTACTTCGGCGAAGTCTCGTCGCGCCTGCAGGCCCAGGGGCAGAAGGTCATCGGCTACATCAACTGGCTGGAATCGCGCCACCCCGATTGGTACTACGTGCCCTTGGGCACGGAGCCCGAGAAGGAGTTTCCGCTTGCGTCGTGGGCCGATCCAAACAAGCCCGATTGGCGTGTGCAGATGGTGCCCGGCGGCCGCTGGCGCTACGCATGCATCAACTCGCCGCGCCGCGCGCAGGTCGTCGCCGTGGCGCGCGAAATCGTCGAGCGATACCACCCCGATGGATTCCACCTGGACATGTTCTTCAACAGCGGCGTGTGCGTCTGCCCGTATTGCCGGCCAACCCTCGAACAAATCTGCGGCACGAAAGACATCACAATGGAGGCTGTCAATGCCCACTGGCGCGAGTTCATCGATTGGCGCAGCGAATGCAGCGCGTCGCTCATCGCGGAGGTCTCGGCGGTCTTGCGCGAGCATGGCGTCTTTGCCGCGCACAACGGACAGAACCCGCTCTGGCTTTCGCCCATTTACGGCTTTGACGAGAACTGGCTGCCGCATCTCGACCTGTATGTGTCGGAGATCTTCTTCAACTTGCATGCTTCCGACCTGACCATGCGGTGGCACAGGGCGATAGGCAAGCCATCGTGCGAACTGCTGACGTCTTCGTCCCCGGACCACGCCCACTTGTCCGTGCCGCAGACGGCATGGCAGGTCAGCGCGGCCAGCGCCAAGGCCAACGGCTGCAACGTGCTCGGCCCGTGCTGCGTAGGCGCGTATCCGGATACGACCAGTTCGAAGCGCTTGCTCGATACGGTGCGCCAGGGACTCGACTTCTTCATGGAAGATGCGGACCTGCACGCGGGCTCCGCGCCCGCGGCCAAGGTGGCGCTGGTGTTCTCCTGGGCCACGCGCAAGTATTTCCGCGAGGGCCGAATGGACTGGTCTCAGGAACTCGATGGTTGGTCGCGCGTTCTGATCGAGGAGCACATTCCGTTTGAGTTGGTCGTGGCCGAACATGTCGCATCCCCCGCGGACCTGGCCCGGTACGATTTGGTGATCCTTCCCAACACCGCGTTTGTGAGTGACACCTTCTGCGAAGCGGTGGCCGCCTACGCTCGCGCGGGCGGCCACGTGCTCGCCACGGCCGAAACCTCACTTGGCGATGAGCGCGGCTTCCCGCGTGATGACTTCGCCCTAGGCGGACTCTTCGGAATTGTGCGCAAGGGCGCGGTGGAAGGTTCATTCGCAATGGAAGGCGCCATGGAGCCGGAACCCGCCTTGGGCGTGTTCCAGCAGGTGGTCACGACCGGCGAGGTGCTGGCTCGTCACATCGCCACCGATCCCGCCGGGTCCGTCGCGGGATACGTCGACCCCTTCCCGATGAAGGCCACGGAGTGGCCCGTAGCCATGACACTGCCCGCAGGCAACGGCCAGGTCTTGTACGTGGCCTTTGGGTTGGGCCGCTATTACGCGAACCACAACCTCACGCATGCGCGGGATCGCATGGCGCAGTTTATCGATCGACTTCTGCCGAAGCGGCAAGTGCGCGTCGAGGCACCGCGATTTCTCGAGGTAACCGTGTGGCGCCAGACGGCGCCCGAGCGCCTCATCATCCACCTGGCCAACCGGACCGCGCTCGCCCACGACATGCCGCGCATCCATGAGATACCGCCATTGCACGACGTGGCGATCGAGTTCGAGAGCCCATACCCTGCCTCGGATGTGACGTGCAGGCACGCGAATATCGCCACGGAGATCGAGGGCGCGAGAATGCGCGTTCGTCTCGATAGACTGGACGTGTACGCAGCGGTGCTTGTTGAACCGTCAGAACTGAAGTAGCGGACATTACCGCGTCAGGAGGCCGTGCCCGAAATGCGTTGCCTGGTCGTAAAGGCGCACCCGCTCGCAGAGAGCCTTTGCTCGTCAATGACTCAGCGGATTGTCGAATTCCTCCGGACCAACGGGCACGAGGTGATCCTGGAAGACCTGGATGCGCAGCAGTTCGAGGCGGCCATGACCGCGGCGGAGCGGGCGAGCTACTACGATGGTCCATATACCACCGAGTCCGTCGCGGACCACGTGGAGCATCTGCGAGCCGCCGAGGCCATCGTGCTGATCTTCCCCACGTGGTGGTTTGGCCCTCCGG
>JADLGB010000197.1 GCA_020849535.1 Candidatus Hydrogenedentota bacterium | reverse complement strand
TCCCCGCTGCGTCACATGGTGTGGAAAACCGGGGACAACTATGCGTGCTACCCTGCTCATGCCCATCATCCTGCCTACAAACAGCAGCCGAATCAAGTTAATTCGTAGTCTGTCCCTGAATTGCCCCCTGAATTGCCCCGTCCCTGAATTGCCCCGAGATGGTATCGAAGACCAGGCAAAGCGAGAAGACTAATCCTGGAGGCGAATCGCTTGACCAGCCCCCCAGGTTCACCTTTTTGGGGGTTTGACCGGCGAGCGCGCCGGTCCCACACCTCTGCATCCCGCACTCCTGGCTCCCGGCCTCAGTTGGTCTGGGTGACCCCAAGCGATTTCAGGCGGCGTTCCATTTCGCGGAGGGGCACGAGGTCGCCTTTGCGGCCGGCGGCTTCGATGCCGGATCGGTAAGCGACCGCGGCTTCGTCAATTCGTTTCAGGAACTCAAGGCATTTGCCCAGGTTGAGGAAGGCGACGGAGTAGTCCTTCTGGACCTGGGTCGCGCGACGCAGGTAGGGCAGCGCGCTCTCGTACTCGTCGACCTGGATATGCGCCATGCCCATGCCGAAGGTGGCGAGGGGATCGTCCGGATCGATCTCGAGGACCTCGCGGAACATCTCCATGCGTTCGCGCGCTTCCCGGCGGATGCGTTCGCGTTCTTCCGCGGCCATGGCTTCGGCACGGTGCGAATCGCGCGCGAGGCGCATCTGGGCCACGGCCGCCTTCGCCTTCTCCTCTTCCGCTTCCTCGATCATCCCTTTGGACACGTAGAAGACGGAGAGATTCGTGTGCGCCATGACGCAGTCGGGGTTCAGTTCTTCGAGGATCTTCATGTAGTGGATGGCCTCGTCGACGCGGTGGTGCCGATGCAAAATCACGCCCAAGGCTTCGTAAGCGTCCTCGTATCCCGGATGCAACAGCACGGCTTCCTTCAGCCATTCGATGGCCGCCGTGTCCTCATCGTGCTCGTCGGACTCGAAGTGCGCGAGCGCCTGTTCGTAAAGAGCCGCGGCACGCTCCTCGCGCGTGGGCGCGGCGTAGAAGGGCAGCACTGCGACTTCCGCTTGAAATGCGGCGCCCTCAGGGCCGATCGCGAAGGCCAGCGCGCTTCCGGGCGCACGGTGCTCGCGGTCCAGGTAGGCCAGGCAGATCCACGATCTCAGGGTGGGTGAATACGCGCCGGATTTGACTGTGCCCACAGTTTGCCCATCGACAATCACCGGAGCATTTAGTTGGGGATAGGCCTGGAGGGCAGGCGGAAGAATGAGTCCGCACAGCGCGAACTTGACAGAGCTGTAGGCGCGCAGCTTGGCAACGACTTCCTGTCCGAGATAGCAGCCCTTATCGTAGCTCACGCCGTCGCGTTCCAAGGTGGTTTCGGGCATGCGATTGGTGGTGTCCATATCGAGTCCAAAGCGTGGAATACCCGCTTCGATGCGCAAGACCTCGCGCGCTTCCTCGCCAACTTCTGTCAAGCCGACGCCTCTCCCCCGCTCCAGGATTGCGGAGACCAGCGCCTGGGCTTCTCCCGCTTGCGCGACCAGCACGTAGCCATCTTCGCCCGAAACCGAGATGTTGAACGCGAGGACTTGGCAACCCAACAGCTCGAGTGGATGGCACCCGTGGCGTTGGCGTGGGAGATAGATGGATGCAGTCCCCTCATCCGTGTCAAGTGGCGAGGCCAGGAATGGCAACGTCTTCGGTCCTTGGACTACGACCTGTTCGAGCGAGTCCCCGGCATCTTCCACATGCACGTCTTCGAGGAAGAGGTGCGCGTCCAACTGCTCCAGCAAGCGCGGGGCCTGCTGCTTCTCGATGAGCATCCAGTACTCGTCTTCCCAACGGTGCAGCGTGAAATGGGCCTGCAGGCGGCCCTTGCGGTCGAGCAGTGTGCCCGCATGGCCGCAGCCTGATTGCAGCGCGACGACATCATTGGATGTCTGCGTCTGGAGCCACGAGGCCACATCGCGTCCCTCAAAGCGGATGAAGGTATGGTCGTGGCGAATCCAAATGCCGGCACGTTCACGCACGGCCTGGACGTGTTCGCGCGTCTTGTCTGAAAGAAGTGTTGTCATAGTAACCAGAGAGGGAACCTCCTCCGAGAGAAGGTTCCCTCACGATTCCGATTCCAAGCTGACATCCGGCACGCGCCGGAAAGCGGTCTAAACGCTGAACGATTCGCCACACCCGCAGGTGCTCGACGCATTCGGATTCTGAAACACAAACCCCTTGCCCTTCAGGCCTTCCTTATAGTCGAGCACAATGCCCTTGAGATAGATGGAAGACTTGCGGTCCATGAGAAAGGTCACGCCGTCCTGCTCGACGGCATTGTCGCCGTCCCGCTTCTGGC
The DNA here is from genome assembly GCA_020849535.1 of Candidatus Hydrogenedentota bacterium. Lineage (GTDB taxonomy): Bacteria > Hydrogenedentota > Hydrogenedentia > Hydrogenedentales > SLHB01 > JAHDWY01. The sequence goes on along the minus strand of JADLGB010000197.1, from coordinate 50,331 downwards.
TAAACTCGATGACGTACGAGAGCCCGGAGCAACCGCCACCCTTGACGCCGAGCCGCACACCGTCCACCTCGGCAGTCTCTTTTTCCAGAAGGCGTTTGAGCTCGGCGATGGCCCCGTCCGTGGCTTGTATCAATGCTTTTGGGCTCTGCGTTTGCATTTCCATGTGAGTTCTTCCAGCTTCGTTCGAGATCCGCGTCTCTACGCGGACCCGGATGTCTCTTGTTGAGGTTCCAGCAAGCCTTCGAGTACTTCCAGCAACATGTCCGCGTCGACGCCGTAGCCCGCAGTGACTTGGCCAATGGTCTCGTACTGGTTGATGCCGCAGTGCGAGCACCCGCCCAGGTGAAACGCCGCGAAGACCTCCGCCACGCGCGGATGCATGGCCATCGCTTCGCCAATGGTCATATCGAGACTGAAGAACTTCATGCCTTCCTGGCCGCCCGCATGCTCGAATGTGGCGTGCTCCCGGATGTGTTCGTCGGACCAGTACTGCTCGAACTCCTCCTGGGAGGACTTTTCCATATACGCCATGTTGGTCATCTTCTTCACCAGCGGATTGGCGATGCAGTCGGTCTCGTCCGTGCCGGGGATGTGGGTCATCTGTCGCTGAATGTTGAACTTCTCGTCGCACTCGTAGTAGACCCAGGCATCGCCTTTGCCCGGCACCGGCTGGCTGACTTTGTAATACAGCATGATCTCGTCCTCCATGCGGGAATCGCACCGCCTTTACGCCTAAACAATCTCCGCGGGCAACCTATTTCGGAAGCAGGGAGACCCTGGCAGCACCTGAAACTACATCTCCAGTCTACCCCGTGGACCCGCGTCGCGACAACCCGCGCCTTACGCGGCGGGGCGTTCCGCGGCGGGTTGTGCCGGGGCCTCGTTTTTGGGAGCCTCGACCACGGTGACGGGGGCGATCTTCTCCAAGCTTTCGCGGATTTTGGCCGCTTCCCCGGCGACGACAATGGTCAATTGGTCCGGCTTGACGACCTCGGTCGCGATGCGCTCGACGTCGGCGAGGGCCGTCTCTTTGTATCCCTGCACGGCACGCACCAAGTAATCCTTGGGCAAGCCCATGTACTCGATGATCCATGCATAGCCAACGGTGTCTTGCGGGGTCTCTAACTGGGCGGGGAAACTACCGGTCAGGTAGGCCTTGGCCGTGTTGAGTTCCCCATCGTTTGGCGGCATCGAGTGCATGCCTTTGATGACGTCGAGAATGGCCTGCACGGTTTCCGCCGTGGATTCCGTCTTCGTGAAGGTGCTGCTCGAGAACAGTCCCGCATAGCGGTAGGGATGAATCACCCCGAAGGCCCCGTAGGTGAGCCCTCGCTCGATGCGAATGGTACGGTTCAAGCGACTCTCGTAGGCGCCGCCGTAGATTTGGCTATAGACCCTGGAGTAGTGGAACAAGGGGTCGTTCCGCGTGATGCTGACTTGGCCCACACTAATCTGGCTTTGCACCGCACCGGGCCGGTCCAGAAGGATGATTCGGGTTGCGCCGCGCTCTGGAATGGCAGACAGCGCAGGCTGGGGCGCTGGACCCTCGGCCTTCCACTCGCCCAAGTGCTGCTCAATCAAGCGGAATGCATCTTCAGGCTTCACATCCCCCGCCACGTAAATGACCGAGGTATCCGGCCGAAAGTACGTTTGGTGGAAACTCTTAACCATGTCGGCCGTGATGCCTGGGATGTCGGCCAATTCTCCTGTCGCGTTGCGTGAATAGGGATGCGCGCCGAACAGGGCACGGCTCAGTTCTCGTTCCACGATGTAGCTGGGCTCGCCTTCGTCCACGGATTTGTTCGAGGACACCTGCTCTTTGAGAACCGCCAGCTCGTCTTCCGGTAACGCGGGACGCAAGCAAACCTCCGCGAGCAGCTCGACGGCCAGGGGCAACTTGTCCGCCAATCCTGTGGCGGTAATCTGCGCTTCATCCATGGTTGCCACGCCTTCGAGCGTCAGGGCGTTGAACTCGATGGCCTCAGCCAACTCCGCTGCGGTGTAGTTCTCCGTGCCCTTCGTGAGCATTGAATAAGTCATGGACGCCACGCCTGGGTGGGCGGGGTCCTCGGCCCAGGCGCCGTACTTGGAACCCAGCATCACTGTGACAAAGGGCACTTCATGATTGGGAACGACTTCCACGCGAAGCCCGTTATCCAAGGTCTTGCTCGTGGTGTCCAGCGTGGGGATGGAGTCCAACATGGCGCTCACGGGCGGCCGCTCCGGGAACCAGCCCGGGTGTTTCACATCGACCTTGATGCCGGTGCGCTGAACGCTACCCGGTTCCTCGTGCGGAGCTATGGGCGCGTCCTCGTTCTCATCGACCTTCTTCTGCGGATTCGGCGTGATCCGAATCACCGTGCGTCGCTCAGGCCGCAAGTACTCTTTGGCCACGCGCAGGATGTCATCGAGCGACACTGCCTCGATACTCTTGAGCTGCTCGTTCAACCACTCCGGCGTGCCATGCAGGAGCGCGGCCTCGCCCACAGCTTGGGCCTTGTTTTCCACCGTGAGCGCCTCGGTCACGACCTGACGGCGGAGCTGGTTTTTTGCTTTCGTCAACTCCTTCTCCTGAAGCGGCTCTTCGGTAGCGCGTTTCAGATGCTCTTCGATAGCCGCGAGCGCCGCTTCCATGTCCGCCGCGGGATTGAGGGCCGCCCCCGCCCCGAATACGCCATCCGACTCAAGGAGAAAGGTGTCCGCGACGACTTGGACACAGAGTCTGCGCTCTTTCACGAGGTCCAGATACAGGCGGCTGCTTTCTCCACCGCCCAGGACCATCATCAGGAGTTCCAGGGGGATCGCGTCCGCATGTTTCACCGGCACGCCGCGATACAGAAAACCGGCGGCAGGCACGGGGCCAAAGGGTTCTTCCAAAGAAACCGAGCGCTCCGCTTCCTGAGGCGGCTCTGGCGTCGTGGGCTGCGTGTCAATAGCCCCGGCGGGCATCCACCCGAAGTACTTTTTCGCCAAGTTCTGTGCGTCTTTGTGCTTGACCGCGCCTACAATGGCGAGCGTGGCGTTCGATGGCAGGTAGAAGCGATCCCAGAACCGCTGCAGCTCGCTTAACTTGGCGGCGCGCAGGTCCGGGATGTTCCCGATGGGCAGCCACCGGTAGGGATGATTTGTGAAGACGATGGGTAGAACTTGCTCCGCGATGCTCCCGTAAGGCTGGTTGATGCCCATGCGGCGCTCTTCTTCAACGACCTGGCGCTCCGTGTCGAAGGAATCCTGGCTGACCTTGAGATACATGAGGCGTTCGGCTTCGAGCCAGAGCATCAACTCAAGCTGGTTCGCCGGGGCAACATTCACATACGCGGTGTAATCGAAGTTTGTGAAGGCATTGCAGTTGCCACCCACCTCGCGCAGGAGGGCGCCGTGCTCTTCAGAGCCCAGCCGGTCCGTGCCCGCAAACATCATGTGCTCAAACATGTGCGCGAAACCCTGACGCGCCGGATCTTCGTCCTTCGACCCGACGTGGTACCACACCTGCACCGCCACAATGGGCGTGGAGAAGTCCTCGAGTGTGACGACACGCATGCCGTTGTCGAGCGTCGATTCGTGGAATTCGAAGAGCTTGTCAGCTTCCGAAGTAGGCGCAAAGAGAAACGTGACAAGTGCAATGAGTAGACCGGCGCACAGGGTCCGCTTCATGATAACGGTCTCCTTGGAGGGCTCCAGCGTGGATAGGTGTCTGTAAACGATGAGAGTATGCTATTGCCTCTCACTGAATGCAACCCGAATTAAGTCATGTTGGAGGAGCGGGCGTTCGGGATGCTCTCGCCGAGTTCGCAGATGTAAGATAATACGTGACAGTAAGAGTGCAGAGGGGAACTCCATTGGACCGCAAGGAAATCGTCACTCGCGCAATCGAACGGCGTAAGCCTCCCAGAACGCCAATCAACTACTGTAACCGGGACTTTGAGTCCTCGGACACGATTGGCTTCGCGTATGCGCCGGCAGCGGATTTCGTGCCAGCGGAGGCGGGTACGTCGGAATGGGGTTTCGTCTGGCACGTGCTGGATCAGACCATGGGCCAGCCCAAGACCCACCCGCTGGCCGACTGGGACCGGATAGAGGCATACGTGCCGCCAGATCCCGGAGCTGCCGGACGCCTCGACGGTCTGGATGCGTGCATCGACCAGTGGAGCGACCGTTTCATCAAGTTCTCGATGGGGATCACGGGATTCAATCAGGCCACTTTCTTGCGCGGATTCGAGACCTTTCTGATGGACCTCTACACGGACCGTGAGAAGGCGGAGCGGGTCCTCGACCTGGTATTCGACTTCGAAAACGCCCTCATCGAACGGGCCCTTAAGTATCCCATCGATGCGGTCGCCTTCGGCGATGACTGGGGAACTCAGGATGGCCTCATCATTGCGCCGGAAGTGTGGCGTGAGATCTTCCTGCCCCGCTACGTGGATCAATTTGCGCGCATCCGCCGCGCGGGTAAGAAGGTGTGGTTCCACAGTTGCGGCGATGTGCACTCCATCATTGAAGGACTGATTGAGGCGGGGGCGGACGTGATCGAGTTGCTACAACCGGACCTGCTAGGCATCGAGCGGCTAGCCAGGGATTTCGGCGGTAGAGTCTGCTTCTGCTGTTCCGTGGACCACCAACGCCGGGCCATCTCGGGCACGCGCGACGAGATCTTTGCCTATGCCCGACGGCTGCGGGATTGCCTGGGGGCCTTCGATGGAGGTTTCATTGCTTACGTGGAAGACTATGCCTCGCTTGGCATGAGTGAGCAAAACTACCAGTGGATTCGTGAGGCCTTTCACAGGCTGGATGCATAAGGACTGACCCGTGTGGGGACGTCCGTGAAAACCTGCTTGAACTGCAAAGGGAAACTCACTTTACTGGACCGCACTGAGGTCAAGACTGCAAAGGGACTGCATGGCTAAGCCGGTTATCAAACACACGATTCGTAGAATAGTATCCGCGTTGCCCGGAGGCGGCGCGTTGCTCAGGGCACGTGCAAACTACATCGAAAGGCGGCGATTCGCCCGAATTGGCGGCACAGAGGATGTGTTTCGCAGTCATTATGAAAGCGGCCGCTGGAATTGCGGTGAGAGTGTGTCCGGACCCGGATCGACGCTGGAGTACACGGAGAACATCCGAAAGAAACTCCCGCCCCTTCTCAAGGAACTCGGCGTCTCCGTGATTCTCGATGCACCCTGTGGCGACTACAACTGGATCCGCACGATCGATTGGGAAACACCGATCACGTATGTCGGCGCGGATATTGTAGAGCCCTTGGTGCAGCGCAACCAGTCCCGCTACGGCAGTCCGCACACACGGTTCATCCACTTGGATATCGTGCATGAGCCGCTGCCTGAAGCGGACTTGTGGCTGTGCCGCGACTGCCTTCCCCACCTCTCGCATTACGATATTTTCGGCGCGATTGACAACTTTCTCGCGAGCCGGATTCCGTATCTGCTGACGTCGACCTACCCCGAGTGCGTCAAGAACTACGACACCCCAAGCGGGGCGTACCGCGACCTGAATCTCCTGCTGTCGCCGTTCGAATTCGGAGAGCCGCTTCAAGTCATGGACGATTGGATTGAAGGGTATCCCGTTCGGCAGCTTGGCTTGTGGGAGCGTGAGGTCTTGAAGATTCAACTTGCTTCCAACAGGCATTTCCAACGCCTACGTGATTCTCGGGGTTGAGTGACGGACAAAGGCCATAGCGAATGGCCCTGATCGTTGCGTGGGACCCTGAAAAGGCGCGCACGAATCTGCGGAAACACAATGTCACTTTCGATGAGTCATCTTCCGTTTCTTGGACATTCCGTTTCCATCACAATCCCCGATCCCGATCATTCCATGGGAGCAATGCGATTCCTCGACATCGGACTCTCGCATTTTGGGCGCCTGCTGGTCGTGGCGTATACTGAACGCCGTAGCCGGATTCGTATTATCAGCGCGCGGATGGCAATACGCAGGGAGAGAAACAGGTATGAAGAAACAGACGCCTAAAGGACCCAAGGCTTCTGAGGTTCGTGAGATGAGGGCCGAGTACGACTTCTCCGGCGGCGTTCGCGGCAAACACGCCGCACGGTACGCGCACGGCACCGACGTTGTCGTTCTTGATCCGGATGTGACCAAGGCATTCCCGGACTCCGAGGCCGTGAATGAGGCTCTGCGGGCCTTGCTGCCGATCGTTGGCCGAGGCAAACGCTCTTCCAAGAGCAACAAGCGCAGTGCATAGTGGGTCGTTGCTCCGCAGGGCTACCCGAGCAAGCGCCCAAGCGAATCAGGTTCAGGTCATGCGTCAAACCCAGCGTTGGGTTATCTACCGGCGCAACCAAGAGCATCTCCGTGAAAGTCGGGAGCGCATCGTTTATGGCTGCACAGTCCGATCCCGACCCAGACTTTGAGCGGTCAAACATAAATTCGGCTGCAACGCGGTATTTGGAGAAGGGATCAGAATGGGAATTGAAGACGAGCACCCGGACGTCCTGCAGAACATTGAGCTGATAGTGGCGACATGTTATCGGGAAAACCCCGAAATGACCGACTACAGCGCGATGCGGGTGTATGAGGCTCTCATCAAGCGGCATGTCGCGGAAGCGGCGGGGCATACCTCAAATGCGCCATCGTTGCCTCCATTGGAGGCGCAACTGTTTGAGTCCACGCGCATGATGTGCGAGTGGCGGCTGGGCCGAGGTACCCTTGACGACAAGATGGGGCCGACGGAGCCCTCCGAGCAGACTGACCTTGAGACCATGATTCGCTGCTTGAGACGGCTGGTCAGGTCGGTGGAGACATGGAACAAACAGGGTGGCCGGCAAGGCTACCTGCAGTTCATGTCGCAGTTTGTGAGGTGACTCGCCAGTCTGCGACTTGCCGCGAAAGCCCACTCAGCTAGGAGCCGTTGACGAAGGCATCCAGGCGCTGCTGGATCAAATCCGTGATCGAGGTGATGTGATTCTCCACATCCGGGTTCAACACGGAAAGGGCATTCAAAATGCCGCGCGCCTCGTCGACCCCCTGGTTGATTGCGCCGCCGATGAACTCAGCGTATTGCTTGCGCGCTTCTTCGCCTTCAAGGCCTGGGTTGTTTTCCAGATACTTGTCAAAGAAGCCGAGGGCGAAGTCCGTGATTCGCTGCGCCGTGGCTTCCGGCGAAGTGTCGAGCACCCCCCCTTCCGGAAGTCCAAGTTCGGCCCTCGCTTGCTGCACGACCTCCAGCAACTTGTTCAGCGAGCGTTCCGTGACAATGCCAATCGCCTCCTCTGTCGAGAGAGGGCCGCTCGCGCCAAGGTCCAGGGTGTCCTGGAGCACGGATGTGGTCGAACCTTGCGTCTGCTTTGAATACGTTTGCGTTGCCTGAAGATAGACGTTGTAGCTGGATTGAACGGAGGAAATGCCTGTTACCATTGATGTTACCCTCGCACGTGTGCGCCGGCGCCACGGCGCGTTCCGCATACCCCACAGGGTTCATCGGCAGTCGAGCCGGTTCACTTTAGCGATTTCAGGGATTCCTTGGAGAGAGGTTCGGGGGTATTCCGCCCGGGGATCGCCATCTTCCGGGTCAGTATTCTTCGGAGTCAGACGCACCACGGGCTGCGCATGGGCCGGGACAGCATGCGTTCGGCGACAGGGTCGTCGAGGATGCGTTCCGTCGCTGGATCCCAGCGGATTTTGCGGCGAAGCTTCATCGCGATATTGGCGAGGTGCGACACGCTGATGGAGCGATGAGCAATTTCGACAGGCGCGGCGGTGCGCGAACGCGTGCGAATGGCATCGACGAAGTTGCGGTAGTGATCGTCGCTCTTGTAGAGGCGGACCTCGTTGGGACCAATGGGCTCGTGCTTCAACGAAGCTGGTTCCGCGCCGCCTTCAAGATCGAGCCAGCCGTCACTGCCTTCAAACCGGACACCCGTGGGGAACTTGCTGGACACGATCATCGTGTAGCCTTGCGCGTACGTGCAGCGGAACTCGAAGTCGGTGGCGGTGTTATTCAGCCAGTCTGATGGATAAACCGCTTCCCCTTCCACTTCCACGGGGCCTGACAACTCCGTGTCCATTCCCCAGTGGGCCATGTCGATCATGTGGGCGCCCCAGTCCGTGACCTGGCCACCGGAATAGTCGTAGTTCCAGCGGAAGGTGAAGTGACACCGTCGGGTGGTGTAGGGAGCCCACGGCGCCGGGCCCAACCAGCGATCGTAGTCGAGGTTGGGCGGCGGCTCGCTGATGGGATTCCCCGGTTCGACCAGCGTCTGGCCGCCGGGCAGGCCCACCTTGATCGTGTGCAGCTTGCCGATACGCCCGTTGCGCACGAGTTCGCACGAGTGGCGGCATTTGGCGCTGGAACGCCGCTGGCTGCCGGTCTGAAACACGCGGCCGTATCGGTGCACGGCATCGGCCATGGCCCTGCCTTCGCGGATCGTGAGCGATAGCGGCTTCTGGCAGTAGATGTCCTTGCCCGCTTTGGCGGCTTCCACTGCCATGATGGCGTGCCAGTGATCTGGAGTGGCGATGGAGACCGCGTCGATATCGTCCCGCGCGAGAAGTTCCATGAAGTCCACGTATTCAACCACGCCGCGATAGACGCCGCTTGCCGTTTCCTTCGCGTAGTATTCCTTGATGGCATTCACCGCTTGTGAGCGTCCTCGGTACCAGCCGCGCTCGTAGTTCTCGCTGCCGGAATCCACGTCGCAGACCGCCACCATCTGGACAGCGGGCAGTCCCATGAGCGAGCGCATGTCGCGGTCGCCTTGTCCACCCACGCCGATGACGCCCATCACGATGCGCTCGCTGGGCGCGGGCCTGCCGCCCAGTCCCAGGGCGGAGGCGGGGACAATCATCGGACCCGCCAATGCGGCCGCGCCCGCGGCGAGAAAACGCCTGCGCGTCATGGATGGCATAGCTGATTTCATGCGGAACGTCCTCTTGATGCCCGCGTCATTTTGCCCCGGCATTGTCGAGGGCATCCACCGCGGCGATGGCTGTCATGTTGACCACGTCCACCTCGTTGAACCCGCCGTATTGGAGTAGATGCACCGGCTTGCGCATCCCGAGGAGGATGGGCCCAATGGCCTCGGCGCCGGCGAGGCGCTGCACGAGTTTGTACGCGACGTTCCCGGCCTCGAGGGTTGGAAAGATCAGTACGTTGGCCCCGCCATTCGTCAATCGGCAGAAGGGGAATTCCTCGGCGAGAATGGACGGGGTGACAGCGGTATCCGCCTGCATTTCGCCATCCACGATGAGGTCGGGCTGGCGCTCGCGCACGAGCTGCGCCGCGCGGCTCACTTTGTCTGACTGCGGATAGCGGGCGCTGCCGAAGTTGCTGAAAGAAATCAGGGCCACGCGGGGTTCCACGTCGAAGCGCCTCACTTCTTGCGCGCACAGCATGGCGATCTCCGCGAGGTCCTCCGCGCTGGGATCGATGTTAACCGTGGCATCGGCAAAGAAGTAGACCTTCTCGCGCAGCGTGAGCATGTACATGCTGGCCACGCGGCGCACGCCCGGCCGCGCCCCTATGACCTCCAGCGCGGGCCGCAACGTGAACGGGTAGCTCGACGTCAGACCGGAAACCATGCCGTCCGCCTCGCCCATGTGCACCATCATGCATCCGAAGTAGATGCGCCGTTGAATCATGTTGCGCGCGACGGCCCGAGAGACGCCTTTGCGCTGGCGCAGCCGGTACAACTCTTCCTCGAACGGCGCTAGGCGGGAGTCGAACAGCGGGTCCACGATTTCCACACCGCCTTTGAGGTCGAGCCCGTATTCTTCGATGAGTTCGTGAATCCGCTTCTCGGGACCCAGGAGTACTGGGTGGACCATGCCTTCGTCAAGAATGGTCTCGCATGCTTTCAAGATGGGCGCATGATCGCCTTCCGGATAGACGATGCGTTTCGGATCCGTGCGCGCCTTGTTGATCATCACCCGCATGACCTTGCGCGACAGGCCCAGGCGTGCCTCAAGCCGTTCGCGGTATTCGTCAATGTCCAATAGGACACGCGCGACGCCGCTGTCGATGGCCGCCTTTGCTACCGCTGACGCTTCCCAGATCAAGACGCGCGGATCGAAAGGTTTTGGAATGATGTAGTCGCGCCCATATTGAAGTCGTTTGACCCGGTAGGCCTTCTCCACGGAATACGGCACGGGTTCGCGCGCCAGCTCGGCCAATGCCTTCGCAGCGGCAATCTTCATGGTGTCGTTGATGGCGGTGGCCCGCACATCGAGGGCGCCCCGGAAGATGAAGGGGAAGCCGAGCACATTGTTGATTTGATTCGGGAAATCGCTCCGGCCTGTTGCCACGATAGCGTCATCACGCGCGGCCTTGGCGTCTTCGTAGGTGATCTCCGGATCCGGGTTGGCCATGGCGAACACGATGGGCCGATCCGCCATGGACCGCACCATCTCCTGCGTCACCAGGTTCGCCCCGGAGACGCCCGCAAACACATCGGCGCCCTTCATAGCGTCGGCGAGCGTGCGCGCCTCGGTCTCCGCGGCAAACAGTTCCTTGTACGGGTTCATCCGCTTCGTGCGGCCCTTGTACACCACGCCCGCGCTGTCGCAGAGCATAATGTTCTCGTGTCGGACCCCAAGGGTCTCGTAGAGTTTCGCGCACGCGATGCCCGCGGCGCCTGCGCCGCAGAAGACCACCCGCACATCTTCGATGCGTTTGCCCACGAGTTCCAGCGCGTTGAGCAAACCGGCGCCTGAAATAATGGCTGTGCCGTGTTGGTCGTCGTGAAAGACGGGGATGTTCAAGGTCGCCTTCAGGCGTTCCTCGATGTAGAAACACTCGGGCGCCTTGATGTCTTCGAGATTGATTCCGCCAAAAGTGGGTTCAAGGAGCGTCACCGCCTTGATGATCTCGTCGGGGTCGTGCGTGTTCAGCTCGATGTCGAACACATCGATATCCGCGAAGCGTTTGAAGAGGACCGCCTTGCCCTCCATGACCGGCTTGCCTGCCATCGGGCCGATATCCCCCAGGCCCAGCACGGCTGTGCCGTTCGTGACTACCGCGACGAGATTGCCCTTGGCCGTGTAGTCGAAAACCTTGTCAGGCTCCTTCTCGATCGCGAGACAAGGCCCGGCCACACCCGGGGTGTAGGCAAGGGACAGATCGCGTTGCGTCTGGCACGCCTTGGTCGACACGACTTCCACCTTGCCGGGCCGCCCTTTGGCGTGATACTGAAGTGATTCGTTCTGCAGATCCATGACTCCCCCTGAATGCACGTGTCTCGATTCCCTTGCAGCGGATCCTGATGCGGTCCAACATCCGCGTACAGGATAGCACAACGCGGCGGAGCCACACCGCTGCGCCTCGGCATGGTCCGCGCTGTCAAAATGTGGAGTGACCTGGTGGTTCATTGTCAGCTTCTCACTTACCTCGTACGTTAGGTGGACATGCGCTTGGCTCATCAAATCATTCCGATCGCTGTGCTGGTGGTGGGCGTTCTTCTCACAGCGTGGATTCTGAAATGGGCAGGTTTTGATCTTCGTGCTCTTCAGCAATTGGGCCCGCTTATATTTGTTGTCGCTGAAGCAGCCGCTTTCCTCGCTCTGTTGATTGCCGGTCTTCCTCTCTATTGGTGGATTTGCAGATTCCTCGGTGTTCCCCCGTTGTTTGTCTTTTCACCCGCTTGTCCTCACTGCCACAAGAAGCCTGGCCGCTGGGGCCTCGTTGAAAGCCGGAAGCCCAATTGGGGGCGCACACCAGACTGCATGATTCTTGCCTGTGGGCGTTGCGGAGAGAAGGTGGAACTGTGGCTACGCCGTCGTGTCGCGCCAGACGAGGTCAGTGCCGTCTACCCAAGCTATAGACTTCGGTGGCCAGAGTTCCTGGGGATCTGGCGTCGCCTGTCCCGGTAGCGTGCGGAAGCTCCCTGCCAGCCTTCTCGCCCCGTCCGCTTGGTATTGGCCACCGGATGCCGCTACTATACGTGCGTAAACGACCGCGATTGACCGGCGCGCGGCCGCGCGTTGGAATACCCGAAGTCACAGCGAATGGAGTGTGTGTTGCATGCCACCGGCCAGGGAATTGCTCGAAGTACAGCTCAACGATTTTGACCCGCGTCTGCGATGGGATGCGTTGGAGCAGTTGTGGGAACAGGCGAAGCGGGGCGATTTTGATCTGCCGGAACAGGGCAAGGCCGTCAACCTGCATTGCCACAGCTTCTTCTCGTTCAACGGCTATGGGCAATCCCCCGCCTGTGTCGCGTGGAAGGCGCGCTGCCTGGGATTGGCCGCGGCGGGTTTGGTGGATTTTGACGTCCTGGACGGCGTCGACGAGTTCTTCGACGCCTGCCGGCTCGTGGGTCTGCGCACGTGCGCGGGACTTGAGACACGCATCTTCCTCCCGGAGTTCGCGACCCGGGAAATTAACTCGCCGGGTGAACCGGGTATCGCCTACTACATGGGCGCGGGTTTCACTTCGTCCACGCTCGCTAGCCCAGGGCTACTCCCCCGACTGAAGGAAACGGCCCAGCAACGCAACCAATCCATGCTGGCGAGGATTAACCCCCATATGCGGCCAGTGGAACTGGACTATGAGGGGGACGTTTTGCCTCTGGCGCCCAAGGGGAACGCCACGGAACGCCACCTCTGTATCGCCTTTGACCGCAAGGCCAAAGAGGTCTTCCCGAAGGCGGAGAAGCGGGCGGCATTCTGGGCGGAGAAGCTGGGGGGCGACCCAGACAAGATACAGGCGATGTTCAAAGAACCGCCCGTGTTTCATGCCTTTTTCCGGAGCAAGGTTATGAAGGCAGGGGGCGTGGGCTATGTAAAACCCGAGGGGCAGGAATTTCCAGAGTTTCGGACCGTCACGAAGTTCGTGAAAGACTCCGGCGCCATCCCCACCTATGCGTGGCTGGACGGTACAAGCGACGGCGAACAGGCCATGGACGAGCTGTTGGAGCTTGTCACCTCCTGTGGAGTGGAAGCGATCAACATCATTCCGGACCGTAATTGGAACATCAAGGACCCGGCGGTTAAGTCAAGAAAAATGGCCGAAATGGAAACGATTATTGACATGGCGAATTCAAAGGGCCTGCCAATTCTTGTCGGAACCGAGATTAATGCGTACGGTCAGCGTCTTGTGGATGATTTCGCCGCACCGGAAATGGCTTCTCTCGTGGAACCGGCCTACGAGGCGGCGCTGATCATGCATGGCCACACCGCCCTGCAAGTCAGGTATGGCATGGGTTACGTGAGTGCATGGGCGCAGTCCCGCTTTTGCAGTGCGAAAGACAAAATGGCGTTCTACCGCAGGGTTGGAGAACGTATTGAACCTAGTGACGGAAATCGCCTTGGGGCGGTGGGACCGGAAATGAACCCCGAGGAAGTGCTGCTAGCTCTGAAGGACGCGTGATTCGTAACGAATCAGGCGCCATTGGATACACTTGAAGGAATGGGAACGTGCACGGCGCGGGATCGCGTTGTGTTGCCTATGAGTTACCTGAGATCCTGAGAGACGGGGGCAGATGGATGGGCGACGGTCCGTCCACTTAGGAGATTGCGCACATGAAACGGATTGCAGTTGTTGCGTTGGCCGTAGCCATGGCCTTACTCCAGCCGGCCCAGGCGGGCGTAGGGAGCTTATCCCTGGTGGACGATTCGGGGCTGGAGTATTTCCTGAATTCGGACGTGACCTTTACGACGAGTTCGATGGCCTCGGGAGCAGCCAGCGACGCCACGTATACGACGGTAGTCGCGGCGACGACGAGCGCGGGCGGAACGACGCCGGCCGTCCTGGCCAATGCATTCGAGGGATACAACGCCCTCTTCGTCAACGGTACCGCGTACAACATGAACGGTCCCGCGACGCCGGACGGCGATTGCGCGAACCGCCAGTTTGTGTTTTCCGAGCAGACCATCGACGATGACCTGGTGGTCACGCGCAAAGTATACGTGCCGGATAACGACGAGTTCTGCCGGTGGTTGAACATCATCGAAAACACGGGCACCAGCGATGTGAACGTGACGGTGACCATCGTCAACAACCTGGGTTCGGACGGCGACACGTTGGTGGCGGAGTCGTCGGTTCCGCCGGCGGGAGTCACGACGGCAGATGACTGGATCGTGAGCTTTGAGGACTACACGCTCGGCGCGTCTCCTTCACCACGGCTGGGACACGTGCTTCAAGGACCCAACAGTCTGTACCGCACCACGGTGGTGACGTTCGTCAACGGCAGCGATACGCCGTTCTGGGAGTATGCGTTCACCCTACCAGCGGGTGCGACGTACAGCGTTCTCAACTTTGTGACGGGCCAGCCGGGCAAGGCCGACGCGCGGACAAAGTGCCAAGAACTGGTACAACTGCCCACGAACGCGCGAGCGTGCCTGACTGATGAGGAGTTGGAGCAGGTCGTCAATTTCGACACGATTGGCCCCACGGTCACGATCAGCTCCACAGTGGACAATCCGACCAACGTGTCGCCCATGCCCATCTCGGTGACCTTCAGCGAGGATGTGACCGGCTTTGATGAATTCGACTTGGTGGTGACCAACGGTACGGTCAGCAATTTCGAGGGCGAGGATGACCTTTACACCTTCGATCTGGAACCCCTTGCGGTGGGCAAGGTGAAAATCGACATTGCGGCGGACGTGGCGCAGGACGGGGCCGGCAATGGCAATCAGAAGGCAACCACCTTCAAGCGCGACTTCGACGATCAGGGGCCGACGGTCACCATGACCTCCCCCACTCCGGACCCCACCAACATCATCACGGTGATGCAGGTGACCGTCCAGTTCAGCAGCGACGTGACCGGCTTTGATTCGACGGATATCGTCCCGCTGAACGCGGAGATCGGCGATTTCAGTGGGGCGGATGACACGTACTACTTCACCGTAACCCCGCTGCTGGTTTCGGGCACCGTAGGCGCGGATATCCGGGCAAATGTATGCCTCGACGAGGCAGGGAATCCGAACCAGGCGGGTCAGTTCCGGCGCCAGGTAAAGCCGGTGCAGTCCTGCTTCAACCGCGTCACGACGAAGAGCGCGGGCACTCCGGTGCGGGCCACCCTGGGCGACATGCTGCCACTTGCCGCGGCCGGGTTGACCCTGTTGGGCCTGGGCGGACGCGCACACCGGCGGAAGAAGTAGCTGCACGCTAAGCCGTTTGTCATTATATGCGGGGCAAGGTGCGTCCATGAGCAAGAGTCGAGCTGACCTGAGCGGAGACGGCAAGCCGCTGACGGACAGCCCTTTCGCCTCGCTCGGCCGCCGGGCGGAGACCCTGCCGCAGGGGCCAGCCCCCGAGTCCCCGAAAGCGGCGCCGGTATCTGCCAGGCAGGAGGCGCGGTACCAAGTTGCCAAGACCCGCAAAGGCGGATGGCCCGTGTTCGTGGAGCGGCGGGCCGCGGGCAAGGTCGTGACGGTGATCCGGAACGTTAGTGGGGACGCCGAAGCGCTCTTGAGCACGCTGAAAAAGAAGTGCGGGGCAGGCGGGGTCGTGCGGGACGGCGAGGTGGAGATTCAAGGCGACCACCGGGCGCGAATAGAAGCCTTCTTACAGGACCTGTAGCGCACTCGCCAAGGCGCGCGGACCGGCCCAGAGAATAATAGAGAAGCGCGACCTATGTTAGGTGTATAATCCTTCCTTTGGTGTGCCGCTCGCCAGGAGGCGCAGAAGAAGCACCCCAGACATCCAACCCCAAAAGGAGTGAATTCGTGAGAAAAGGTATCGCAGGAGTATTGCTTGCCGTTCTGGCGCTGTCGCCGCTGGCTGCCTGGGCTGCCGAAGAAGCCAAGCCGGCGCCCGTCGAGCTGAGCACCGATGTCCAAAAGGTGTCGTACAGCATCGGCACGCAGATCGGCACGTCCATGAAGAATGACGCAATTGAAATCGACATGAAGGCCTTCGTGCGCGGCATTGAAGATGCACGCGGCGGCAAGCCGTTGGCTCTGACGCAGGAACAAATGCAGCAGGTCATGACGGCGTTTCGCCAGCAGATGATGGAGAAGATACAGGCAGAGCGTGCGGCAGCCGGCGAAAAGAGCGCGGCGGAGGGGGCCAAGTTCCTGGAAGAAAACGCGAAGAAGCCGGGCGTGAAGACGTTGCCTAGCGGTTTGCAATACCTGGTCGTGACAGAAGGCAAGGGTGAGATGCCGAAGGCCACGGATAAAGTACGGACGCATTACCGTGGCACCTTGCTCGACGGTAAGGAGTTTGACAGCTCCTATGCCCGTAACGAACCGGCGGAGTTCCCGGTGGACGGCGTGATTCCCGGATGGACGGAAGCCCTCCAGCTCATGCATGTGGGCGACAAGTGGAAGCTGTTCATCCCGGCCAACCTGGCGTACGGCGAGAACGGCGCCGGCCAGGACATCCCGCCCAACGCGACGCTCATTTTCGACATCGAGTTGCTGGAGATCTTAAAGCCGGAAGCCGGCACCATCGCCATTCCGCCTCAGCAATAGCATTTTCGACAACGCAGGAGGCCAGGGGATCGGGCTGATCTCCTGGCCTTTCTCTTTCCGCTCACCTTCTCCGCACGTAGACCCCGCCCAAGCCCAATGTGACACAAGCCCAATGTGACACAAGCCCGATGTGACCTTGTCTCGCGGCGTGTCTTGTGCTATGCTGTCGGCCATAAGTCGTTTTTGTGGTGTTTTGGGTCAAGCGGGAGATGCCGACGGCTTACCCCCTTCGTTCGTGTCTCATGGAGATGCTTGCCATGCCGGATAGTGAAGGTCGTCCACCGTTCATACCTCCTCTCCTCGAAACGGATGTCCAGAAAGTCTCTTACAGCATAGGCACGCAGATCGGCACGTCTATGGAAGCGGACGGGATTGAGATCGACATCACTGCTTTCGTGCAAGGCATTGAGGACGCTCGAAGCGGCAAACCACTCGCCCTCACTCAGGATCAGATGCAGAAGGTGATGGCGTCATTTCGTGAGCGAATGATGGAGCAGATGACGGTGGAGCGTGTCGCGGCGGGCGAGAAAGCGGCTGCCGAAGGCGTAAGATTCCTGGAAGAAAACGCTAAGAAACCCGGGGTCAAGGTGCTTGAGAGCGGACTGCAGTATGTGGTCGTTGAGGCAGGAAACGGTGAGACGCCTAGGGCCACGGACACGGTCCGCACGTATTACTGCGGTTCCCTGATTGACGGTACTGAGTTCGAGCATTTCTGCACGTACAAGGAACCGGCGCAGTTCCCCGTGGACGGTGTCATTGCAGGATGGACAGAAGCACTTCAGCTCATGCACGTTGGGGACAAGTGGAGGATCTTCATCCCGCCTCACCTCGCCTACGGAGAGAAAGGTGTGGGGCGACAAATTCCGCCCAATGCAACCCTCATTTTCGACATCGAGTTGCTGGAGATTGTCAAGCCGGAAGCAGGCACGATCGACTCCACGTGCACTGGGTGAGGGAACAGACCCCGTGTTTCGCTCCGCAAAGCCTACGCGAAAGACGGGGTCAGTCCCATTCAACTGCTGTTTTTAGGTTCAAAGGTCTTTGTCGCGTTTCTGTGGGAGCCGGCTATGCCAGAGAACTTTTCCATTTGGCTTGGCTTGGGAAAGCACGAATCTGATGCAGGACCAGCAAGGCCGCATGGAGGCCATGCGTTCCATCGCGTATGTTGCTTTGGCCATTGCCGTCGCTTACGATGCACGGCATGGCAGGCAAATTCATCCACGGCATCAACGCGGTCAGCGAAGCCCTGCGCGCCGAGGGCATGGTGAACCGCATCTACGTGGCAAAGGAATCGCGCGCGCACGGTGTGTCTGCCGTCATCACGGCCGCGAAAGAGGCGCATGTCCGCTTCGACTTTGTTCCCCAAGCGAAATTGAACGAGCTTTCCGGAACCCACGAGCACCAAGGCATCGTGGCGGTCATCAGCCCCGCGTCGTACACGCCGTTGGACGTGTGCCTGGCCCAATGCGCGCCGAAGGCGACTCTCCTTGTCCTGGACCAGATACAACACCCGAAGAATCTGGGCCTGCTGATTCGCACGGCTGTTGGCGCGGGCGCCTCGGGAGTCTTGCTCACGTCGCGTGGCGGCGCATTGCTTGATGACGATGTCGTCCGTTCGAGCGCGGGCACCCTCTTCCATATTCCTATCGTGCTCTGCGGAAATCTCGCGCAGACTCTCCGAACGCTGAAGAAGGCTGGTTTCTGGGTCTACACTCTCGACGTGTCGGGAGGAGAAGACGTCTTCAAGGTGAATTGGGCCGATCGTTGCGCTCTGGTCATGGGCAACGAAACGGAAGGGCTTCGTCCCGGCGTGAAGAAGGAAACCGATCTGTCGGTAAGCATCCCGCTTGCGAATGGACTGGACAGCCTGAACGTCGCGGTCGCGGCGGGCGTCGCCCTCTTCCAGTCATCAGTCGTGCGAGGACTGCTGACGCCGTAGGTGAGGCGGACGGGTGAGTCCCGGAGTTCGCGCAAAGCGAAAAATGACAGAAATGGAAATTATGTCTTGCGTGGATTGAAACTACCGGAGAGTAAAGCGAAGGTCAGCCGAAGTGCCTCTTGAAGTAGCCAGCTTCGTCAATGCGATTTAATCCAACGCGCACAAATTCGTCGAATTCCTTTTCGCTGATCGGTCCGGAGAGATCAGGAGACGCGGACTCTTCCTTGACAAACAATTCTTCGTCCGCAGCCAAGTCTTCCGCAACCTCGCCCACTGCCTCGCCCATAGGCGGCAGACCCAGCATGCCAGGCTCGAAAAACTCAGTAATGACGGTCGCGAAATGATCTTTGCGTTCCTCGAAGGAACCGGTCTCAAGAATTCGGCGGCTCAGCGCGACGGCCTTGTTGCGGAATAGGACTACCAGTTCGCGGCATTGCGGACAGGACATGACCACCACTACGTCGCGGGGAACTTTGGACGTGATTATGCGCGGAGTACCACAATGAGGGCACGAGCAAACTTGCATATCGGCCTCTTTATCGACAACTTCTTCGTGGCTTGGAGTACCACGAGCGTCTTTCATTCTATCGCACGCCGTATGCTCTGTCAACTGAAGTGCGCTCCAGGAGACTGGCACAGGTACACATGCTACGGTTGAGCGCGGATCAAGTGGCGTGGGTCCTCAATGCGAGAGCATCGCCTCGATCGCGGATGGATCGTTCGGGATCTCGATGGCGCAGCGCGTTTCCACTTGCGGACTGGCCTCGTCGAATCCAAGGTGTGATTCCTGAACCCCCGCGAGATTTCCTTCCTGGTCCGCGACCACGCCCATAATGACAAGCCGGTCGCCGAAATCCGGCAAACGGGCGTCGCCGCCCGAACCCTGCGCAATCGTGCGTGTCCAATCGTAGAATCCGTTTGCGAACACCTCAGGCGCGGCGTTGTAGGCGCGCGTCCACTGCGCCGAAGTGGGAATCTGCTTACCCTGGCTTGTCGCATAGGTCAACGCCGCATAGAAGGGGATATTCGTAGCGGCCTGCTCCTCGGCGCCGGGGGGAGGCGCAATCGCCCCGGCCCAGCCTTCCGCGGCGGCCACGGGCGCGAACTCGGCCCACAGCACCGGCCGCACATCCATGAAGAAACCGTCCTCCTGAATATCGCCCGGCAGGATGAACAGCGTTCCCTGCGGCCGTGCGGGCGTCAACGCCAGATAACATTGGAGCGCTTGATGCGCGAGCCGTTCGGCACGCACCACGTTGTCCGTTTGCACCTGGTCGGCCGCGGCGGCCAGGTCGCCCGCGCGCTGAAGGATGGCATCGCTCTCGGGTGACGGTTGCACGTTAAGGGTCAGGTTCTTCGCCCTGCGCACGAAATCCATCGTTCGCTCGTAGTGCGCGCGCGCGACAACTTCCTCGCTGAGTGGTTGAACGGTTCCCGCGTTCGCGGCTGCCTGAAGCATGGGCAGGGTGCGTTGTTTCGTGAGGCCCCATACACCCACCCCCGTAACCAGCAGCACCACGGCAACCAAGGCGAGGCCCAACGCCTTCGAACCGCCACCTTCCGCAGGCTTTGCCGCGGGCGCCTTGCGCGACTCCAGGGTTCCGCCCGTCTCGACGATTTCCAGGATGGATGTGAGCGCCTGCTTCAAGTCCGAGACGTTCTGATACCGGTTGATGGGGTCCGTCTCCACGCACTTCGCCACGATCGGGTCCAGCGCGGGAGGGATGTCCTTCATGATTTGCGATGCGGGCTTCGGAATTCCCGTGGGCAGGTTGCCGGTCAGGATTTCATAGAGCATCACGCCGATGCTGTATACATCCGCGCGCGCATCCACATTGCGGCTATCCTTCAATTGCTCCGGCGACATGTAGTGCGGCGTCCCCATGATCACCGCCGTGGCTGTGAGGCGTTGGTTGGTCATCAATTTCGAGATGCCGAAATCCATCAGCTTCACCGTGCCTTCGGGCGTCACCATCACGTTTTCCGGTTTGATGTCCCGGTGCACGGTGAACTTGTGGGCATACTCAAGCGCGGTGCAGAGTTGAATCATGACCTGCAGGGTTGTTCTCACGGGCAGCCGTTGGCCTGGTCCCAGCGAGTCGATCATACTGCGCAAGGACCGGCCCTTGATCAACTCCATCGAGATGTACACGATGCGGTCAGTGATACCGATATCGTGCACGCGGACGATTCCTGGGTGCGACAACTGGCGTGCGATGCGCGCTTCGTTGAAGAAGCGGTCCACTACCAGTTTGTCCTGCACGTACTGGGGCAGGAGGGTCTTCAGGGCAACCTCTTCCTTCAGCGTATTGTCATGAACCCGGTAAATGCAGCCCATGCCGCCCCGGCCCACGATGTCCACAACGGTGTAGCGGTTCGCGATGACCTGTCCTTTGTTGAAGGTGAAATGCGCCTGCTTGCCCGAACTGGATCGCGGCGGCGCGTCGGAACTACTCGGCGGCTGCACTCGGACCTGGGGCAATGCGCCCCCGCACGTGCCGCAGCGCAACTGTCCCGCCTCGTGCGCGGTACCACATTTTGGGCATTTCACCTTGTTCATTGAGCAGAGCCTTCACGCCGATATAGGGTTTGTGGTCCGGAGACACCGCCCCCGAGTCCTACTCCAGTGCACGCCCATCCTAGCGCGAACCGGCCACACATGCAATCTGTCACCCTGTTTCAGCGGAGGCCCTTCAGCCAGTCGATGACCACGGCCTGCATTTTGGGATCGAAACAGTTGTAGTGCTCTGGCGTTGCCAGCGTGAGCCTGTCCGCCGCGCCTTGGACGCCAAAAGCCGGGCGGACCGCCTCCACGCATCGGGTGATATCCTCCGCTTTCACCTCGCGGTCGAGCAAGGGGGAGACGACACAGACCGGGCGCGGCGCCATGGCAGCAAGCAGCAGGTGCCGATCGTATGGAATCCGGTCTTCCTGCCCCTCAAATAGCCCGAGCTGCGGCAACCACATCCGCGTCTTCGCCCAGCGCCCAATTCCGCCCAGCCGCTTGTCTGGCGTGTCCAGCCGATACGGTTCGATTCCGCACACGAGGGCATAGCCCGCGGGACGTTCATCGAGGGCGGCCAAGTGTTCGGCGACCATGCAGCCGAGGCCATAGCCCACCACGTACACCTTGGCTTGGTCCACATACGGCAGGCGTTCGATGGCGTCCAGCGCGGCCTGCGCGTCGCGGACCATCTTGCCGAGCAGCGACCACTGCGGATGCCGTTCGTAGAATCCTTCGACCTCCTCGACACGGCGGCCATACCCGATCTGGTCGAAGCAGAAGACCGCGTAGCCCTGCTTGGCCATTGCCGTGTAGAACTGATCGCCGCGCTTGTACGAGGCGCTGTAGCCGTGGGCGTTGTGCGCGGGATGCAGCCACAGCACGGTGGGAATGCGTTGCCCTTGCGAGCCCGTCTTGTCCACGCTTTTCGGCAGATACACATCCCCGTTCAGGTACTCGCCAAAAACCACGTCGTCTTTCTGCAGGCCCTCGCCCGCATTGAAGCGGCCCAACTGCGACTCGATGTGATCTGGCTCTTCCCCGTAGGTGCCGCCGGGACTCCTTGCCCCGGGTGGCGGCGTGCCGAGGATGGCCAGCACCGCCGCACGCGTTGCCACACGCTTCTGCTTCCAGGCATCGTCATCCGCTCCTGCCGGAGGCAACAACTCGTCAAACGACGCCGGGGGAGATGCGTCCGGGCTTGGCGCGGACTGCAACCCTGCGCGCCATGCGTCCCAATTCCAGGGGTGGATGAAGCGCTCAGGAAACACATACGCGCCGCGCCCGAATTGAAGGTCACACCAGTCGATGTACCGATCGATCATGGTACTCCACGTCTCGTGCCCCGCTGGACGATACAGAATGCGCAATGCTCCGTCTGGGGCTTTGAGGAATGCGTACACGCGTTCTACCGCGCGATACGTCTGCTCCATGGTCCAGGTGCTCTCGACACTGTCGTTGTACGCGATACTCAAGAGGCAGGGCCGTGGCGCGCTCAAGGCCACCAGTTCGTGCATGTCAATGGGTAACTTGTCTTCTCTACCCACGAAGAATCGCCAGCGCGGATGAAACCACGTGGGAAAGGCCCTCGTGATGTTCTCGATGCCTTCTTCGAGGTGCTGTTCGGAGCAATAACGCGTGGGCAAGGGACCGCCCGCGCCTGAACTGGATGAGATCACGGCGTCGATCCGTTCGTCCAATGCCGATGCCATCAGCGAATGCTTGCCGTTGCGCGAATGCCCCGTGATCGCGATGCGGTCGTGATCCGCCTGTGGGACCGTCTCAAGGTAGTCGATGCAGCGGCTCGCGGCCCACGCCCGCCGCATCAGGCGCGACCAGTCGCATTCGGGATAGGATTCGATGAAGCTCTCCGTATCGTCCTTGCTGTCGGCGCCTGCGTACACGCAGGCGAGATAACCGCGCCGCAGCGCGATGAGCGCCCACGCATTATGGTTCTCTTGAGTCATAAACACGGGGAACGGGCCTTCGCCCTTGGGGATGTAGAGGCGGAGCCAGAGGTGCGCTTTCTCCTCCGGCCCGAAGTGCAGTTGCACCTCGCGTGTCATCGCACCTGATTCTTCCGTTTCGCTCAGCACCTCCGCCCGCACGTTTTCGGGCCGCGGCGGAACCGTCCCCAAGATCCAGTGCTGAAACTGCTGAAGCAGCTCCGCGCGTCGGGCGGGCCATTCCTCGGGCGATTGCAGTGGCTTCTCATCCGCGGTCCCTTCGTTCCAGAGCAACGGGTCCGGTAGCATGGGGATGGACGGCATCGCGTCAAAGTCCGGAGGCAGTTCTCCGCTCCTCTCAAGCCAGGACTCCCACTCGGTGCTCTCCGCCAGCACGCGCCTCAATTGCTGCAACGTCTCGCGCCGCTTGGCGTCGGTCTCCTGCGCAAGCCCAAGAGGCGAAAACAGCACCGCCGCCAGGACTGCCATGTGCATTATGCGTTTCATGTCATGCTCCCATACTAATCTCGGTCAAGATTCTGAATCTTCATCGCAATTCCATCTGCGGCCATCTGCGTCATCTGCGGACAAGGTCTTGCATTGGCTGCGGCAATTCCGCGTAGCGAATTCTCACGAGACAACGTACTACCGGTGAGAGTAGAGCAAGCAGCAGGTATGCGGCAACTCATGGCCCGCTCAGCGTAATCGCAAACGGCACGCTGATTGTGGACTGCCGTGCAAGGTCTTCGGTGGGCAGTTCGTGTGCAGTACGGCCCGGATGATAGCTGATGGATACGTCCAGCTTCCCCGACAACAGGCCCGGACCGAGCAGTTTGTCTTCCGCGGTCTTTTTCAACGGCACCGTAACGGTCACCGTATCACTCCACGGTCTTGTCAGGTGGTTGAAGCCCCACACCCCGCGAAACTGCCGTGGCGGACGCTGCAGCACCATGATTGGATACGTGATACCTTCCTCCCCTTTGGCCGTGGACGCGTAGTAATCGACGTAAAATCGCACTTGATACACGTCGACATTCGAGTGCCAGGCAAAGACGCTGATGGGAATCTCGATATCCTGCCCAAGCGTCGCGCGATCGGGGATCTGCGCGGTGACCTCCGGTGTGGGCCAGACCCACGGCACAAAGAAGAGATAGGCAAATATGGCGACCGCGAGGCCAACCAGTATCTGCCTGGTCCGGACGGAACTCCAGTCCATTGCACGTCCCCCGCAAACAGCGTATCCTTGTCGCGAACCTCACTCAGAAATGGACGAGTAAAGATTAGACCGCACGAATCCTCTGCGGCAAATTCGCTCAGGCAACGACGAGACAAGTCACGCCACGTATTCAGCGACACTGCGCGAACTCAGCAATGGCGGGTTGGAAAACCCGCCCTCCCAAAACGAATAGACTCCCGCGTGATACCCGCGTGTAGCGCGGCGCGCGTCACACGACCGGGAACCCCTGCACGCGCTCCGTCAAGTACGCCTTGGCTGAGAAGTCCGCGAGCAGCAGCCGGTCTTCATTCGTAAACGTCAGATCGCCTTGAAGGATGGCGATGTTCTTATCCACGTCGCCCGGGTACGAAACACCGATGTTCAGTACGGAAACCCGGGGATCCTGCATAACCCAGCGAATCGCGGCGGTGGGCAGGCGCTTGACCGCCTCGGGATCGTAGTCGGGCACCACGTTTTGCGCGTTGTGATTGAATACCCAGGCCCCGAGTACCTTCATCGCGACGATGCCCATGTCCAACTCGTGCGCCTTGGCAAGGCAGGCCTCGCGCCATTCCATGCTGGTGTCCGAGTGGCGTGTGTTGTAGCCTTTTCGGAAGTACCCGTATTCGATGAGGACCTGGTCGAAGCCACCCGAAGCAATCATCTGGTACATTTCCTCGAAGGCGTTGTGCCCGGTGAGGCCGATGAAACGGATGAGCCCTTCATCGCGTAGCTTCACCAATTCCGCATGGAGATGCATGGCACCCTCGAATTTTAACCGTTCAATGGACGGGCCGTGGATCTGAATGCAGTCGATGCGGCTGACTTTCAGCGTCTCCAACGACTTCTCCACGCTGGACCTCACTTCTCCCGGCTCGCCCACCAGCACTTTTGAAGCAATATACACGTGGTCGGCCACGTCGTGGAGAGCCTCGCCCATCACGCTCTCGCTCTCCTGGTAAATGCGCGCGTTGTCGAAATAGCGAATGCCTTTTTCATATGCATCGCGCACCATCTTCACGCGGTCTTCAATGGCAGGCGGGTCACTCAGGCCATAGTAGCCATACTCCTTGGCCATCATGGCGGAGCCGCCGTGCCCAAGGATGGGGAAGCTGTGTCCGGTCTTCCCAAAACGCCGTACCGGAATCTTGAGGTCCGACGTGATGGTCTTCACCGGCGCCGCCTGTGCTGTTGCGACACCCGCACCCAGCACACCCGCCGCCGCGCCAAATCCCGTCTTCAAAAAGTCTCTCCGGTCCACTCCATTGCGTTCGCAATCCATGGATCTTCTCCCGAGTATGTGCCAAGTATGAGGACAACCTGCCACCATGTTCGCACGGATGCCGCAGTTTTGCAAACGTCTTCAGAACTTCTTGAGACTACGAAACTCCGCCGCCGCACAACGGCGCGAAGCAACCGGATACCGCACGTTCCCGGCGAACCGACTTATGTCCGCCCTGTCTCCGTTGGGTGATTTCCTGCACGGGTGGCTTCGGTGGGGGTGGGATGAGATTTGGCAAAGACACTGCAAATGTCCCAAAGCACGCACGCAAGCTCAGCTTTGGGCGCCATTTTGGTTCCGTTTTGGGGCACATGGTACAATCACGGATTACTCAGACTTACGAATCTGAACGAGGAGTCCTATGTACGGCATTGACGAGAAGATCAACTACGACCCACGTGGTGCAGCCAAGATCCAGGGGCGCTCGTGGCCGGTCTACCGGCGTCTGCTCGGGTATGTCTTCGAATACAAGATGCGGCTCACGGTGTCGATCGTGTTTGCGATGTTTGTTGCCGGCTCGCTGGGTGCGATCTTCCTGGGCGTCCGCACCGTTGTGAAGTATGTGTTTGAAGAGGAGACCAAAATACAGCGCGACATCGTCCAGATCCAGGCGGATATCACGAATGCGACCGACACGATGCGCGAGAGCATAGGATGGGCACCCGCCGGACTGGACGCCAAGTTCGCAGACGGGGTGAACTATCTGCGGGACGATCAGATGCGCGCGATGATCATTTTGTGCGCCATTGTTGTGTGTCTATCCGTGCTGGGGGGCGTTGCACGATTCTTACAAGAGTACCTCTCGGCGTCAATTGCCACTTTCGTGACGGTTCGCCTGGGCAAAGAGATGTACGCGAATATCATGCGCCTGCCAATGCGCTTTTTCGAACAGCGCACCTCGGGCGAGATCATCGCCCGAATGACCAACGATTGCTTTTCGGCGGGACGCGGCCTGACGACGGTCTTCATGAAGATGTTCCGGGAGCCTTTCAAGGCGCTTGCCTGCCTGGGGCTTGCCTTGTGGGTGGATCCATTACTCACGTTCATCGGCCTCTGCGTGCTGCCACCGGTCGCGCTGGTGATGATCAAGATTGGCCAGAGTGTGCGCAAGCGCATGCGGCGCACGCTGGAGAGAATCGCCGGACTCCAGACGGTAGCCAAGGAAAGCGTAACCGGGATCAGTATCATCAAAGGGTTCAGCATGGAACCCCACGTGATGCGGCTCGTGGACCGCGAGTACAACAAGCTGCAACGCCAAGGCCTCAAGATGATGAAGGCCGAGGCCGCGATCGGCCCGCTGACGGAGCTGGTCATGGTTTGCGGGGTCGTCGTTTTCGTGGTGATGAGCGCCCGCCAGGTGATCAGCGGAGACATGGTTGTGGCCGACTTGTTTCTGCTGTATGGAGCACTCGCGGGGATGCTCGACCCGGTGCGAAAACTCACTGCGGTGAACAACGCCGTGCAGAGCAGCGTCGCCAGCGCGGAACGCGTATTCGAATTCATCGATCTGCAACCGGATATTGTAGACGCGCCGAATGCCGTTGAATTGCCGGCCTTGCGGGATGAGATACGCTTTGAAGACGTTCACTTCTCCTACGACGGAAGAACCGAGGTGTTGAAGGGGCTGTCCTTTCAGGTTAACAAGGGCGAGATGGTGGCGGTTGTCGGGTTCAGCGGCGCGGGCAAGAGCACGCTGGTCAAGCTCATTCCGCGCTTTTACGATGTCACTTCGGGGAGCATTTTGATCGACGGCGTGGATGTCCGCAAGGTAACGCAGGAGAGTCTTCGCGCCCAAATCAGCATCGTCACGCAGGACACGATTTTGTTCAACGAGAGTGTCCGATCAAACATCGCGGCGGGCAAGGACACCTACGCCGATGAGCGCGTCATGGAGGCGTTGCGCGCCGCGTATGCGACCGATTTCGTGATGCGCCTGCATGAGGGTATCGACACCCGCATTGGCGAGTCTGGCGGCAGTTTGTCGGGAGGCCAGCGCCAACGGCTCGCCATCGCGCGGGCGCTCATCAAAGATCCTTCGATCCTCATCCTCGATGAGGCGACCTCGAGTTTGGACTCGGAAAGCGAACGCGCGATCCAACGGGCTATCGAGGAGTTTGTGGTGGGCCGTACGTCCATCGTGATTGCGCACCGGCTTTCGACAATTCGGCGCGCCGACCGCATCCTGGTCCTGGACGAGGGCAGGATTGTCGAGCAGGGAACGCACGACGAGCTGCTGGAACGGCCCGAGAGCATCTACCGGCGCTTGTATGAGGTCCAGTTCGCGGTATCGGAGAAGGTTGAAGAGGCGGCGGAGGCCATGGAACCGGGCGCGAAGCCGGCACGCGCCGCGCGGGGGGGAGATGAGCGCGATGCGGCGTATTAGCGGGTGTCTGGCCCAGGCGGTGTGTTTAGCCTTGGTGGCATCCGGATGTGGATCGGGAAGCGATGAGCTTGTGAACACAAAGAAGGAGTCCACCCCGTCTCAGGCTGCGGCGGCACCTGAGAAGCAGGAGGAAGTGGCGCTGGCGCGCGTACTCGTCGTGGATATGGAGGGGAATCCTCTTCCGAATATGCTGCCGATCGCCACATCTCAACCCAATGCTTTCGAGAAGCCTATCGCCCAGGGGAAGGTAACGGGACCGGACGGCAAGGGATACATGTCGATTCCGCAGAATCAGTGGCTGTACGTTCGGGCGTGGGACCCGACCAAACGGATGTTTGCGAACAACTATTTCGACGTGTTGCCGGGCAAGGCCGATACCACTGATGAGATGCAGATCGTGATGTTGCCGGGCGCGTCGCTCGACGCGATTCTGATGGACAGCGATGGCAAGCCAATCGTCAATGAGGTTGTGGGCATGATGATGTCGCACCCGACGCGTGGCCAGTGGTGGCCCGATGAGGCGAAGACAAACGAGCGCGGCGCGATCCAGTTTGAGTCCGTCCCAGCGGGCAAGTACCAGGTGACCTTGGAGACGAAGAGCGGCAAACAAATTCAGTTGCCGGAAGTGGCCCTGCCACCGGGAGGATCGGCAAGCCTTGGGGCGATCGCCCTGCAGTGAACCGCGCTAGTTGAGGGTCACCTCAGCCGGTCCGTCGAGAAACACGCCCAGGACCTTTCCCTTGAGATCGACCAGGACCAGGCGGCGTTTCACGAAACCCATGACACGTCCGGGCCCGTTGTCCTGTGTCCAGCGGAGTTCCATGGTGACCGCATAGCATTCGGGAAAGCTGCGGCCTTCGACCACAAAATACTTGTGGTGGTTGATGACGCTCGCATAGCGCATGGTGCATCGTGAGACCGGTTTCCCGCCCGTGATCTCAAACTTCTGGTCGCGAAACGTCTGGACCAGGTCGGAATAGTACCGGACGGCCGCGCTGGTGATCGTGTAAGGAATGCGCACACCGTCGAAAGCCGAAAACCACCACAACCCCTCGCCTTTGGATGGCTCTTGGTTGTCCTTGAGGCGCGCATTGTCGCGCGCGGCCTGCACGCGATCGCGATTGGGATAGACCGATTCCGCAATGCGCAAAAGCCTCAGCTCGTTCTCGTCGCTGTAATGGCGGACAATCTCGGCGGTGTAGTTGCCTTCCGTAAACGCGAACTCTGGCAGGCTGATCTTAAGGTCCCGGGACGACTCATACCACTCGCCCGCGGGCGCGGGTTTGGCCACCTTCTCTGTGGTCGCGCAGGAGGCCGCAAAAATCGGCAGTATGAGGGCTGCGACACGTTGTGCGCGCATGGTAACTTCTCCTTCCAATAGGGGTTACAACCTTCTGCCCACGCCAATGGCGATCATGAGAACCGGCAGGATGGGACAGCATCGCTTCAAGCTTACACCAACTAACTGACAATGAAGTCGGCAGGCCCGTCCTTAAACACAGCAAGCACGGTGCCCTCTGCATCGAGGACGACGGTTCTCTCTTTCGTAAACCATAAACCACAAAGGTCTCCACAAAACCAAGACCACTCAAGCTTCATGCTTACCACATAACAATCGGTAAATCTCTTGCCTTCAATTTCAGCCTGCTTCTGATGACTAATGTCTCCAACGTAGCTCATAACACAGGATTGCTCCGCCGCGCGGCCTGTACTTGCAGCTCTTGTGCGAAAGTCGCGGACGCGTTCGCAGTAATAGAGCAGCGCCGAGCCGGTGATCGTGTAGGGAATGCGCACACCATCGAATGAGGAAGTCCACCATAGGTCCTCGCCGGCAGGAGGCTCTTGAGTCTCTTTGAAATGCGCGGTGGCCCTGGCGTCCATCACTCGTTGGCGACTCGGGTAGACCGATTCCGCGATGCGAAGGAGTCTCAATTCCTTCTCGTCCTTGTAGTGGCGGACAATCTTGGCGCTATAGCGGCCTTCGGAATAGCTGGATTCCGGCACGGCAAGCTTGGCGTCACGGGCGGAGATGTAGTAATCCCCCTTCAGCTCTGGCGCGATAGTGCCTTTGTTCCCGCAGGAGGCAAGCAGACAGGCCAGTACAAGGCCTCCAGAGCGAAGCGCTCGCATGATTGTCCCTCCTCCCGCCGGGGGGGCTCAAGCGATACCGTGCACATTATGCTCGTTCGGAAAAGCCTCGCCCGAGTCGTGAACAATCACAATCATGACTCTAACCGCACAGTCATATCAAGAAGGAGGCAGGGACCTGGCGTAGGTCTCCTGAGCGATGGCCAGGAAATGCATCAATGCGTAATCCACAACTCGCGGTGTTCCTCTGCGGGCTCCGCGCCTCTGCGTTGGTATGAGTTGAAGACCACGGGCGAGACGCCCGTTCCCCCTTGATGTCTTCCCCCTTGATGTCTTCCCCCTTGTTGCCTTCCCCCTTGTTGCTTAAGTTCTTGAATCGGTGCAATCGGTGAAATCAGTAGAAGACGCGGCTATTTGGCTGTGGAGTCCAGCGCTTTGGCAATGACGAACTCGAGAATCGCTGTGCCGTCCTCGTAATTGGTTGCGTGTCCCCCGTCTTCGCGGTGGATGAGAAGGACATCGCGCCCCGTATCTTTAAGTTTCTCCGCAAGGCGCAAGACGCTCTGCGGCGGTACGCTTTCGTCCTTCCCGCCCGTGGTCAGGCCTATGGGCATGGTGAACTTTTCGGGAAAGAACTCCGCGCTGCGGTCGTGGTACTCGGACGGCACCTCGGCCTTCGTGCCTCCGTAGGACTCGCGGATGGCGTCCTGGAATCCCTCGTATTCCACGAGGTTCGCGGTGCCGTTCATCGCTGCGACGCCGTCCACAAGATCCGGGTGCCGCGCGGCGAACGTGAGGGCGGCGGTTCCGCCCATCGACCCGCCACAGATGAACATGCGCCGCACACGATACGCGCGTTTGAGGTCGCCGATGATTTGGACCATGTCCGCCTCCGCTTTCGGGCCCATCCAGGAGGTTTTCGCGCGGTAATCCGGCGAGACGAAGAGCATTCCGTGTTTGGCAGCAGCGTCTCGCGCGGCGCGGCATTCATCGCGCGGGTCCTTGGCGAACTGCCAGCGGTCGGAGCCGTGGCCATGAAGGGCGATGAGCACATCCAACGGGACGGCCGCGTCGTAAGGTTCGGGATGCATCACTACGTAGTGCTGCGTGGTTTGATCGATAGAAGCCGTAAATGCGACATCCTCAGGCATGCCGAGACTTGTCCCCCCGTGGGCAGTCCACGAAATGGCGGATACGAGAGCGATTACACGCGCAAGCGATTTGCTGTTCTTCATGCGGGTATCGTATCTCAAGGGGCTACCGTTTGGGAATCCGCACGAAGCGCGCCAGGTGATGCGGCCGGATTTGTCCTGCTATGATGCGTGCACGTCGGATTACGCACACCAGGAGGGCGCCTTCCATGCAGACTACTCTGAGCCGCAGAACATTCCTGACCCAGGCGGCGGCTGCCGCGGGACTCGCCACACTGGGAGTCACGCAATCACGCGCGGCGGAACAGTCTTCCAGACAGCCGAATTTCGTCATCATTTTCACGGACGACCAAGGCTACAACGACCTTGGCTGCTATGGCGCGCCGTTGATCAAGACGCCGAACATTGATCGCATGGCCGCCGAGGGCATGCGCTTCACGGATTTCTATGTGGCGGCGCCGGTCTGCACACCATCGCGTGCGGCGCTGATGACGGGGTGCTACCCGCAACGTCTCAGTATGGCCGACATGGCACGGTCCGAAGGGCGCACGGGCTGGGTACTGTTTCCCGACTCGACCTGCGGCATCAACAGCGATGAAATAACGATCGCGGAACTACTGAAGGGAAAGGGCTACGCGACCGCGTGCGTTGGCAAGTGGCATCTGGGGCATCAGGCGGCATTCCTGCCCACCCGGCACGGCTTCGACTACTACTATGGCATCCCGTACAGCAACGACATGAAGCCGACTCCGCTCATGCGCATGGAGGAGGTCATCGAAGAACCCGCCGTGCAGGAGACGCTCGTGGAGCGATACACGGAAGAGGCGGTGCGCTTCATTCGGGAGCACAGAGAGCATCCATTCTTCCTGTACCTTCCCCACAATATGCCGCATATCCCACTGCATGTGTCGGAGCGGTTCCGCGGGAAATCGACGGGCGGACTGTATGGGGACGTGATCGAAAGCATCGACTGGGGCGTGGGCGAAATCCTGAACACGCTCGATGAACTTGGCTTGAGTGAAAACACGATTGTTATGTATGCGTCGGACAATGGTCCTTGGCTTTCACATGGCGAGGAAGGCGGATTGGCCACGCCGCTGCGGAGCGGCAAGGGTACCACGTACGAGGGTGGCATGCGCGTGCCCGGCATCATGCGCTGGAAGGGACACGTCCCTGCGGGTAGCGTATGCCATGAACTAGCGAGCACGATCGATGTGCTGCCAACCTTCGCGAAACTCGCGGGCACGAACGCGCCTACTGATCGTATCATCGATGGCAAAGACATCCTGCCGTTGATGCTCGGCGAACCGGGAGCGATCACACCGCATGAAGCCTTCTTCTACTACTCCGGCATAAACCTGATGGCCGTGCGCAGCGGCCCCTGGAAGCTCAAGCTGGAAACGCCGCTGTGGGAGGTCGCATCCGACAGGGGCTTCAAAGGACCGGAAACCTCATTGCCAGAGGCGTTGTACAATCTCGAGACAGACCCCGGCGAACAGAAGTGCGTACTGCAGGATCACCCGGACGTGGCCGAACGGTTGCGTGGCCTTCTCGCGCGGATGCGCGAAGACCTCGGCGATGCGCGCACCGGAGTAGTGGGCAAGAACGTGCGGCCCGTGGGACTGCCGTGATCGGTGTAGCCCGCTGCCGCGCATGCATGTCGAGCCTGTCACAGCGGGGTGGAGTCTACGACACTTTGCAGGACTAACTGCGCAGGACTAACTGCGGAACTGAGATGGACCAATCAAGACACAGGCGAGGGCGCCTGTGCCACACGGCTTTCACCTGTTCCATGCTTGTCCGAAGTTTTTCAAGTCCTACTGCCAACCAAGGCCGGGAAGAAAGGAAGAACCAACCAGGGCATGGCCGCCGCGTGTGGCACAGGCGCCCTCGCCTGTGTCTTGAATGGGCCGGCAGAAATATGTCCCTGAGCGAATGCACGCCCGCAAGCGTGGGCTGTCACGCGCTGGCACTCACTCCGCCGGGGCGATGTATCCGTAGTAGCGGCCCATCCAGTAGGGGAGCAGCCAGTAAGTGCCGCTGCTCTCTGCAAAGCCGTCTTCCCCGTTAACAGCCATCCAAGGGTTGCGATCCCAGCGGATGACGAAGCGCTCACTGGGAGGCAATAGCCGGTCCGTTTGCAGCGGATCGATTTCGGGCGAACGCTGCAAACGGATGTCTTCCCTTCGCGAGTTATCCACGGTCCACTCGACGAGATCGAGCGGGGCGTCGCGCAGCGAGGCCACTCCCGCGTCACGTCCGAAATCCTTGCCGCCCAGCGCACCATAGAGGAAGTTGAAATAGGGACTTTCATCATGCGCAAGCCCCTTGTACCACCAATCAAGACTTTCCTCTAAAATCCTGCGCGTGGCAGGGTCTTTCTCTTGTTCGAGCAAGGCCTGATAGGCGAGGGCGAGCAGTTCATCGTCAATATGGGTGCGTTCGGACGGCGCGTACGTTTTGGCGTGCCGGATGTTCTCGGCGTAGTTGTGCTCGTGGAGCAGCTTGCGGTAGTGCTCTTCATACTTGAAGTCGCCGGTGATCATGTACGTCGTCTTGAGGAAGGAGAGGATCTCGACGGAGTTGATGCCGCGCTCGGCCCGCCAGTTGGGATCGCCGTTGAGCTTCTCCGGAGCCCACACGCCCCAGCGCGTGTGCGTGCCGTCGATGTCGTTCAGGTTGAAGCCGCCGTCAATGATGTGATCCATGACGCGGCGCACGAGTGCGCGCAGGCGCTCCTTGTCCTCCTCATCGGCCGCCAGCGTGTAGTAGACGTAGTATCCATAGAAGTGGCCTGTCATCTCATCGCTGCTGGTGTCGCCTTTCCACAGCCATTTGCCGTCGGCGGTCGGACGCCACCGCTGCTCGACGGGCTTCCATCGCGGGTCCTGCGCTCGGCCCACCGCACGCCGCTCGGGGGACAGCTCTTCGTTGGCATCGGCCATCTTCGTCCAAGACGCGGGGACGACCGAACGGGCGATGAAGCCTGGCGTGCCGGTTGCCGTCTGCAAAAACTCAAGCGCGCGAAACGCGCGGCTCGCCTTCGCACGCGCATCCGGGTCTTTGGTCGTGGCATAGCGATAGGATTCCGCGGCGAGGTGCATCGCCGTGTACTGGCCGTCGTTGTCGTCGTCGCGCGGTTCCCAAGTGCTGAGATCGCCCGCCACACGCAGGCGGCACTTCTCGACGAGACCAGGCTCGCGGACATGTCGCGCCTCGCAGGCCGCGAGGAATTCGGCCGCCTTCTGAGCGAGCGTCATGGTGCGGGGGACTATCGCGCTCACGCCCGCCCGCGTGGCGAGCCATGCGGTGCCGTCGGGGCCGAAGGCCACATCGCGGACTTCATCATCGAGCAGCCAGCGCCGCGAGTGGCGCAGCGACCAGGACTTCCCATCGAAGCGCGTGACCCCGCGCGTGGTAGCAACCCACAGGCGGCCATCCGGTCCGAAGGCGAGACACTTCACTTCGACCGTGGGGAGCCCATCCGCTGGTGTGTAGCGCTTGACGCTCTTGTCCCCCTCGAAGGCGTCCACGCCGCCCAGGCCGCCAACATACAGACGTCCATCCGGGCCGAACGCCGCGCCCGTCAGCGCTCCTGTCAGGATGTCTTCCGGTTTGTGAATCAGCCGATCACCGGAGGGGTGGTGACGATACAGGCCCATGCCCGTGGCCAGCCAGATGCCGCCGTCCGCATCCGGCGCCATCGCACGGATGGACTGAGGCCATTGCCCAGTGAGCGTGGTCCACGAGTCCCCTTCTTTGGACCATACGCCGTCCGGGCCACCTGCCAACATACGTGACGCATCGGCATACACGGCGCGTATAGGACTGCCCACAGGGGATACGACTGACCACGCTCCATCCTTCATTGAGTACAGGCCATCCCAAGCGGCAATCCAGACTGAGCCTTGTCCATCTACGGCGATGTCGAAACACTCACCTTGGGAGGCTCCGTCGACCTTCGACCATGCGCCGTCGCGCAGACTCCATGCACCGACTCGCGTGGCTGCCCAAACGGTGCCGTCGGGTCCAATTGCGACGGCACGCACATCGTTTGCGGCGTCGTCTGGCAGTGGATAAGCTACGTGCGTCTCCTGCACGAAGGGTGTATCCGCAGCCGGCTCGAGGGCGAGCAGCGGTGCGCAAGCAGCAACAAGCAACACCATGTGGACGGCGAAATTGCGTAAGCACAGAATCATAGTGGACAGCTCCCTTGGTGTGAAGACGGTTCCTAAGCTTAGACAGAACCTTTGCCTGAAACAAGGGAGCGATGAAAGCCACTTATCGCTACGGAAAGAAGCCTAGCGCATTCATCACCACGCCGGTCATGTTGATGCAGGCGAGATACAGGACCGTAAACCCATAGGCCTTCAGCATGTTGGTCTGCGCGTAGTGGGCGAAGCAGTAGGCAAGAAAGAAACCTGTCGCCGCCGCGCAGGGGAAGGCCGCCAAAGGGCACTGAATCACCATGATAAAGGCCGAAAGCACGATGAAGAGCCATGGTCGCGCCTTCCGGGGGCGTCTGCAGAAAATGAAGTACATCAGAGCGCACTCGACGGCCACGACGAGGATGGGGGCAACGATCACACCGCCGATGAATTGTTGCGCGACGGTGATGTTCATCGCGTCTTTCAAGAACTCGGGTTCACTTGTGCCATAGAACAGAATCGCCAGGCCGTATTGTAGCGGCGATAGTATGAGTACTATAGGCCAGCGTACGAGCCACCACACCGCGAAGAACGGTCCGTCGGGTAGTCTATCCAAGCGGTCCAGCGCGCGGACGAACCAGTTGTCTTCACGCATATCATTCAGTGTCATGTCTTGCGTCATGGTGTCACCTCACGCAATTCGATGTCGTCCAGCCACAACTCTCCGGGCCAGTACATCTGCGCGGAGACTTCGATGTTCTTCGTGCCTGGGGGAACATAGGCGTAACCCGTGTATTCCTTCCAGTCGTGAGTGCCATTTTTCCATGGTTCGCCAATGGTGTGAACCCAGATGTGATAGACCCACGCACCCTTCTCATCGAGGAAGAGGAGGTCCAGGACTGCTTTCCCCACATTGGAAGTCTTGACACGCGCGGAGAGACGAACGAGCCGATCTTCACTTGGAGCGGGAATCGTCTGCACGATTGTCGCATAAGGGAATTTACCCTCTTTCTTTACGATGTGAACACCACGACTGTCATCGAGTCCCAATCCCTTGGACCACTCGAATGCAATCAGACCCTGCTGGCGCACCGTCCACGGCTCCGGCACCAGGCCTTCGCCCTTTTCGAAGTCGCTGTTTTTCAGGAGGTTCTTCCCGGTCTTCAAGGTGCCTGCCAGTTGCTCCAACTCTTTGCGGATTGCGGCCGCCGCTTTCTCATCCTCGCGCTGGTCGGACAAGGCTTTGCCCAGTTTCAGCGCACGCTGCATCGGCGAGTCATCGGCTGGTGCTGTGCTAGTGGAAGTGACCGTCTTTGGATCTTCCGCCGTCGTTGCGCGCGGTTGTGCAACGGCCAGCGCCGCGACCAGGCAGACAAGCAGCAATGACGCGCACGCCGCCCATGTGCGCCCCACGCGCGGACGAAACCCCGCGTCCGGAGACGTAATCCTGCGGATACGCCGCAGCAGATGCCCCTTGTTGCTCGCGGCTGCCTGTACGAAGGCCGGCCGGGGTTGGACGGCCACGTGCAGCAGTGACTCCGCATAGCCCGCCGCGTCCGCGCCATTTCTGGTAAGCGCCCAGTCGTCGCACGCGTCTTCGCTCAGCAGCGCAAGCCGGTTGCGGGCCCACCATGCCAGCGGATGCCACGGCAACAGCGCGAGCACAAGGGCCGACAGAAGGTCCGCCAGGTGGTCGCGCCGGACATAGTGGGCGAGTTCGTGCGTGAACAGCGCTGCCCAGTCGGTATCTGGCGATTCTGGTGTATCCACGTGCGGCACAAGCAGCGCCGGGTGGACGCGCCAGCACCAGACCGAAGGGCACCGCACCGCGGCCGATGCGAATACCGTCGGTGTGACCGTCAGGCCAAGGTTCTCGGATGCCTCCCGCGCCCCTTCCGTGTAGGGCGCCGCCGACACCAGTTTCGCCGATCGCAAGATGCGTAGTCCGCCGAGAAATGAGGCCGCGAAGTACAGGACTACAAGCAGCGAACCCGCGCCCCATATCCATGAGGCAACACGTCGCCAGGCGAAACCGCCTGCCGCGCCGTGATGTGTGACGTCGGGAATCGTCTCGGGTCTTGTTGACGCTGGAGGCGATCCCTGTGGCGCCTCTTCCGTATCCAGCACAAGCGGCGTTTGCGCTGAGACTGTTGCGGAACCGCTTGCGGGCACTGGCGTGTTTTCTCGTAGCAAACCAAGGCCAAAGCCCCGGACAGCCAGTGTGGCCCCGGGCAACGCGATCACGGCCACCAGCGTCAACGTCAGCGCGCGGTGCGCCCGCGCCGGGTGATTGCGAAGCATGTACGCGGCGGCCAAACCCGTGCACAGGGCGCCCGTGGCTTGAAGGATCATCAGCCCGATAAGGGCCTCTGCGGTGAGACTGCTACTTTCCATCCCGCCCCCTTTTGCGGCGCGCGTCGATCATCGCGCGCATCTCGGACAGGTCCTCTGCCGTCAGACTCTCGTTGTCGAGCAGGTGCTGAAACATCACCAGGGGGTCGCCATTGAAAGCACGCGACACGAGCCGTTTCAACGCGCCGGCGCCCACTTCTTCCCGCGAACGGGTGGCCTGAAAGATGTGGATACGTCCGTCCGCACGGTGCCTCAGCCAACCCGTCTTCTCAAGCTTCTGCATGGTCGACAGCACGGTGGTGTACGCCAGGTCCTTCTTCTTGGCCAGCCTGTCGCGCACTTCGTGCACCGTCGCTTCGCCCAGGTCCCAGATGGTTTCCATCACCGCCCGTTGCAGGTCGCCCAAGGGCTCCGAAGATTCGCGCATGAGTTGTCCTCCGGCGTTATTACTACGATGTATAGTACTAAACTTCGTAGTGCTTGTCAAGCCCCCCTGTCCCCTTCGATTTCTTGGGGAAGAACCCACAGGGAACGACAGGCGAGGGCGCCTGTCCCACACCGGCTTGCCAATCGGACAGAACGGACCGATCTGTCAGATCAGTCCGATCCGATTTGCGCAGACTCTAGACGCCTTCCTGCTGAAGGAAGATGCCCTTGTCCACCTTGGAGAAGAAGGTTTGGTAGAAGGCCGCGTCCTCGACGGGGCTGGCCTCCATGGTGGCGCCTTGGGTGTCGAGGATGCGTTTCTGGAAGTTCACGCGCACGCGCGACTGCTTGTCGAAGAGGCTGATGTTGGCGGTGCACTCGAGAACCAGACTTTTGGAGAGCGACACCTCGTCCTTGCGTGCGCGCTTGACCTCTTTCTTGCTGTGCTCGATGCCCGTCCATTTGCTGGCCGTCAGCAGGCCGAGTTCCGCATCCGCGTCGTTGACGATGAAACCCATGTCTTGAAGCACGTTCAGCATGGCCTTCATGACGAGCTTGGTGTCGGTGGTATCGTACTCGCGCGTCTGAAACGAGCGCAGCTCCATCTGGGTAGGCGGCGGCGGGTCTCCCCCATCCGACATGCATCCCACGAAGAGTAAGGACAGTGCGCTCAACACGCACAGCGTACGCGACACCGCGAGGCCCATCAGAACGTGCTCGAATGGTAGGAGAACGACTCGACCTTGTCCTCCAGATCAAACCGGATGATCACGGTCAGTGTCTTCTGCGTGGTCGCCGAGGCGCCTTTATTGCGGCCGTGACTCCCGCTGATGGTGCCCAGCAAGAGCACATCACCCGGAACGCCCGCACCCGCGACGCCGGCGCCGACGTTGGAGCTGCTGTTCGAGTACGAGGCCTCGGTGGCGATCTTGTCGTAGACCCAGGTCTCCTTGCCCGCACTGTCGCGCCGCACCATATTGGGTGAACCCAGCGCCTCGACCACGTCCGGAGAGGGCATGCCGATGCGAATCTCCTTCTGGACGATCCCCATCGTCATTTCCCGTTCCTGGGTGGAATGCAGGTTCTTATTGTGGGCACAACCTGCGAGCAACGAGGTTCCGCAGGCGAACAAGACCAACCAACACCATGAGCGACACTTCATATAGTTCCCTCGATTCCGCGAACTGACACCTCCGTTCCCTTGGCGGATAGCCACCGTGACAACGGCATGACTGGACGATCGCGCGATTAACGTGTTAGGCCCTGAGCCTTCCCAACGCACGTAGCGCCGGTTCAGGTTCTGACTCACTATGGGCTTATTGTCTGAACTGTTCCTTGGCCTTTTCGCGCCAATCGGTCAGTTCTTGCTGGTTCAAATCCTGGCGTTCGTTCTGGAACTGCTCCAATTCAGATTGGGCCGTCGCGGCCGGGTCCGTCACCATCGCGAGAATAGCGAGGGCGGCGCCGGCAATCGAGAGTCCGATGCCGATGAAGCATTTGGAGCGATCGCGGAAATACTCATCTTTGTAGAGTCCGAGCCCCGCCCATACGCACGACAGGATTGGGAAGATCATTACAACCAACGTGGTGGGGATATAGTTCGTGCCACCCAATGGAATTCTGCGCAAGCCCGGGAACACCAACATGAGCAACACGATGACGAGGCCGGCAACGGCGATATACAAGCTCATTTGCCATGGTTGTATTGGGATAGGCGCGCTTTCGGCCAGCGCCTCGTCCATGGCTTCGCCTTCGGCCTCGGCGTCGTCGGCGACTGCGGCATCCCCTTCCGGCTTGTCGTGCTTGGCGGCGGCTGCGGCTTTCTTCTGTTCGCGTTTGCCGCGCCGTTCATCGTAGCAGCCTTTGCAGAGGCGCTTTCCGCTGCGGGTCTCGTGAACGTGTTCTGGACAGGAGAGCTTTCCGCAGATGTCGCAGGGCACCCCGCAGGTTTCGCAGAGCAGTTGCTGGCACTCCGCGCAGTAGCCTACGGAACTTCGGACTTCACAAACATGGCACTCCATAAGCCCGCCTCCTTCCTAACTGAATGCAGTGATTCAAATTAGCACAGGCATGCGTGCATTGCAATGTCTATTCTCTTGGCGGGATCTTGAAATCGGGACTGTCTGCCGTGAAAGCAGGGCCCGCGGCGTGGGGGTTACACGCCGCGGGCAGGGAGGGGAGAGTGGTGTGGGGTTCTCCCTGTGGGTGAGGAGGATTGAGGACAGGTCCTATGCGTAATAGCGGTCGAAGCGGGGTTCCGGCTTCATAAGAAAGACCGCGAGTATATAGGCGATGCCGATCGGGCAGAATCCGGTAAAGACGAAGGTCATGAATACGATGACCCGAGTCCAGAAGACCGAGATGTCAAAGTAATCGGCCAGCCCCTTGCAGACCCCGAATAGCAGGCCCGACCGCGATCGGTACAAACCCCGCCGGGGGCATCCGTAGTATGCGTATCCCATTGCACGCTCCTTTCCAGCGTTTCGTCATACAGCCGCTTCGCCGTTGAACGGGTCCTTGATCTCCGGGACCATTCATGCGGGAAGGTCTGGCGGGGTTCTCGTTTCCGCCTTCATGCGCTTCAATTCAGCGTCGATATCGCCGTCGTCATCCAACGCGTCGATCTCTTCTCTCAAACCGGGGCGGCGGCCGAAATTCACCAGGTCGGCCTCGGCTTCCATGCGATCGATATGCCGCTCCACATCGTCGAAGCGGGCGAAGACCTCCGATGTCTCCATGCGCCGGATATCCGTCTGGGCGCGGCGCTTGTTCATGGCGCGGACATGACGCTGCACGAGCATGCGCTTGCGTTCGCGGGCGGTTTCGAGCTTCTCTTCGAGCTGGGCAATATCCTGCTGGTACTGGTCGACGACGGCGTCGCACTGGGCCAATTCCTGGTCCAAGAAGTCGGCGCGTTGCACGTAGCGCTTCTTCTCTTGGAGGGCTTCCCGCGCCAAGGCGTCGCGGCCCTTATCCACGGCACGGCGGGCCCGGTTGGTCCAGTCGGCTGCACGGTCGCGGACGTCCTGCTGTTCCCGCTGGATGCGTTGCTTGGCGGCCATGGCCCCCGCGCACGAGGCTTTCAGCTCGATCAGGGTATCCTCCATCTCGCGCACCATCATGGTGGCGAGCTTTTCGGGGTCCTCCGCCTCGTCCAGCAGTGCATTAATGTTGGCCGCAATGATGTCGCGAGCCCGTGTGAAGATGCCCATGACTCCTCCTAGCGCCTTGATGGCGGCAATCCGCGCGGCGTGCCGCGCATAACCTTGCTACAGTCCGGAGACCAAATGCCCGGTGAATCCAGGCGCGTACGTATCTTCACCGCGTCCGGCGGCTCGACTGGCGGGGCGATCCTCTTGAGGCGCGCGCAGCCGCCAACCGGCGGAACCAGGCAAGAGCACAGCGAACCAGCGCACTGCGTTCCGGCTCGCGATACCCTGGGACATCAGCGCGGACAGAGCCTGCTGCGAGTCCCAATCGTGCGCGTAGACTCGGACGCCTGCCTTCGTGCGGCGAGAGTCCGCTGGTACGCTCCAGATGACCAGGCCTTTGAGTTCCGCGATCATCGAGCCATCTGATGAAAGTAGTTCCATCATGAGGCGTTGGCCGGGCACAAGGGTGGCCGCGGTTTCGAGGCAGAAACCGCCAAGGTCCACATCGATTATCCTCGCGTGCCCGCCTTCCTGGGGGCTGTATTGAAAGCGAAGGTTTCCCGAAGCGAGGACGCGCCTTGAGCGGCGTCTTTCCTTTGCATACCGAGCGTTTGTCATTTCCACTGAATTCTCCTGCGTATGAACGCTTTCACAGATGCACAATGGCAATCGGTGTGCCAAAGCGCGATTGCGGCACAAACAACTACAACTAAATGACTTACACTAGCAACAGGCAATAAGGCCCTTGACGGACACTGGCTAAAACCGCTAAACTCTGGCTGCTCTTCCAAACCTATGGCGTGAGGTGCTATGGCATCGCAAACCCCTGAACCCGCTGGGTCTCAAACCCGTAACGAACCCGTTGTGCAGGAGGCCCTTGGACACTCGGAGGCCTTTCTGACATTCCAGGAGCGGCTGTCCCGGGTGGCCAAGGTGGACCGGCCCGTTTTGCTGATTGGCGAACGGGGTACGGGGAAGGAACTGGCCGCGGCGCGTTTGCACTATCTCTCCGGGCGGTGGAAGGAGCCATTCGTAGCACTCAATTGCGCCGCGTTGGCCCGCAGCCTTATCGAGGCGGAGTTGTTTGGGCATGAGGAAGGCGCGTTCACGGGCGCGACCCGGCGTCGAAGCGGGCGGTTCGAAGCGGCCACGGAGGGAACGCTTTTCCTCGACGAAATCGGAAACATCCCGGTCGAGACGCAGGAGAAGATCCTGCGCGTGGTCGAATATGGGAGTTTTGAGCGTGTCGGGAGTTCCCGGCCTATCCAGGTGGACGCGCGTATCATCGGCGCGACCAACCGCAATCTGGCGGACCTGGCCGAGCAGGGCCTCTTCATGCGCGACCTGCTGGATCGCTTGTCGTTCGAGGTGTTGTTTCTGCCGCCGCTGCGCGCACGGCGCGACGATATCATGTTGCTGGCGAACCATTTCGGTTCGCGGATGGCGTTTGACATCGGGTGGAGAGAGATTCCCGTCTTCACGCCAGAGGCTGTGCAAATCCTCGAGGCGTATGACTGGCCCGGCAACGTACGCGAGCTGAAGAATGTGGTCGAACGCGCCGTTTACCGCTCCGACGACAACATCATCACCGATGCGGAGATCGTCTTCGATCCATTCCAGATGCCTTTCGAGTGCCCGGCGTCCAGCCGGCAGCCCGTTCAGGAGCGCGAAACTCCCACCCCACCAGCGCCAACTAAACCTCCGCTGGCGGCCTTGCTCGAAGGCATGACTTATGACGACGCGATACGCAATGTGGAAGTCCATTTACTAAAGGACGCTCTGGAGAAGGCGAAGTTCAATCAACGCAAGGCGGCGGGGTTGCTGGGCCTGACGTATCACCAGTTCCGGGGGGTCTACCGCAAGCACCAGGAGGCCTTGGGGGGTTGAGCCGGGCACCCCGGGGGGGAACGCGCTCAAACGACTCTCCCGCACGCGAGGGGATGGGAAGTATGGGAGTTATGGGAGCTATGGGATATCTCCCGAGGCGGAGGGGGAGGCGGAGAGGACCATGCAGTGAGGGCCGGGAGAGTCCTCGGCTCGAAAGCCGCTGGGCCGCCGGATTGACTGGCCCCGGTTGCGGGACCAATCGCGGGGGACGAAGCGCATATCCTCTCCTCTACTTAAATAGCCACTGTTAATTTGAGGCTGCCGGGGTCTCGGTGGTACACTGCTGCTTTCCTGTCGCGTCTCGATCTGTCCATCGATGACTACGCGCCGGCACTACACCCGCAAACCCGTTAATGGAGGTACATCATGTCTCTCGCACCACACGGCGGCCATCTGGTTGACCGGCTACTGACCGGAGCGGCCCTCGAGGCGGCCAAGGCAAAGGCGGCCAATCTGCCGCGCATCAAGGTGGACGCGTACGCGGCCTTCGATATCGACTGTATCGCAAAGGGGATTTTCAGTCCGTTGACCGGCTTCATGAACGAGGCCGAAGTGAGGGGCGTGCTGGACAAGATGCATTTGCGTCCTGGGATCCCTTGGACCATTCCGATCCTGCTGTCGGTTCCGTCGGCAGAGGCGGCCAAGCTGGCGGAGGGCTCCGATATCGCTATCGAGGACGACGAGGGTGATCTTGTCGCTATCCTGCATCTTGCCTCGAAGTTCACCGTCGACCACAGGGAAATCGCGGAGAAGACGTACCGCACGACCGACGAGACCCACCCCGGCGTGGCCTACACCCTGGGACTGGGCGATGTGTTTCTCTCCGGCGACTTGGACGTGCTGAAAGCGCGGACCATCGAGTTCCAGGAGTTCAACCTCACTCCGAAGGAGACGCGCGCGGCGTTCGAGCACCACGGATGGAAACGTATCGTGGCGTTCCAGACGCGCAATCCCATCCACCGCGCCCACGAATACCTGACGAAGTGCGCGCTGGAGATCTGCGATGGCCTGCTGATCCACCCGCTGATGGGGACGACCAAGAGCGACGACATCCCAGGCTCGGTGCGGATGGAGTGCTACCAGACCATCATCGAGAAGTACTATCCGAAGGCGCACACGATGCTCTCATTGATGCCGGTGAACATGCGTTACGCCGGGCCCAAGGAAGCGATCATGCACGCGATCATCCGCAAGAACTACGGATGCACCCACTTCATCGTGGGCCGGGACCACGCGGGCGTGGGCAATTTCTACGGCACCTACGATGCGCACCACATCTTCAGCGAGTTCGATCCCGCGGAGATCGGCATCACGCCGCTCTTCTTCGATCACACGTTCTTCTGCAAGACCTGCGGCAACATGGGCTCGATCAAGTCCTGCCCGCACGACAAGGAACACCACGTCTTCCTGAGCGGCACCAAGGTGCGCGACATGCTGAAGGCCGGTGAGATTCCGCCGGTGGAGTTCAGCCGCCCAGAGGTGGCCAAGGTACTGATCAAGTGGGCCCAGGGAGCTAATTGATGGGCAAAGGACGCGTTCAACGTGTCCTGGTGATTGGATTAGACTGCGCCGCGCCGCAGTTCATCTTTGGCGCGGAGCGTTTTGACCTTCCGCATATGCAGGCCCTGGCAGCAAATGGCTGTTGGGGCCTTCTTCGTAGTTGCGACCCTCCGATCACGGTGCCTGCCTGGGCGACGATGATGACCAGCAAAGACCCGGGCACGCTGGGGTGCTACGGCTTCCGAAACCGCGCCGACTACTCGTATCGCGAGATGGTGACGGCCGACGCGAGCATCATCCGCGAGCCGCGCGTGTGGGATATCTTGTCCCGGCATGGACTCAAGTCGGTGGTGCTAGGGGTGCCGCAGACGTACCCGCCGAAGCCCGTGAACGGATGGCTTGTATCGGGCTTTGAAACGCCTGGCAGCAGCGTGGAGTACACCTACCCGAAATCCTTGAAGCCCGAGCTGGAGTCTACCCTAGGCGAATGCCTTTTCGATGTCGAAGGATTCCGCACTAACGACAAGGCAGGTCTGCTGGCCCGCATACACGCGCT
Organism: Candidatus Hydrogenedentota bacterium; assembly: GCA_020849535.1. Taxonomy (GTDB): domain Bacteria; phylum Hydrogenedentota; class Hydrogenedentia; order Hydrogenedentales; family SLHB01; genus JAHDWY01. Next base: position 5,422 of record JADLGB010000197.1, on the reverse strand, counting down.
GATGGAGAATCGTTTTGCGGCAGCGCGGCACCTCATGAAGACAAAGCCCTGGGACTTCTTCATGATGGTCGAGATGGGCATGGACCGCATGCACCATGGGTTCTGGCGTTTCTGCGATCCGGAACATCCGGCATACGCGCCGGGCAATCCTTTTGAGCATGTCTTTCGAGAATACTACCGCGCCGTCGACGAACGCATTGGCGAACTGATTTCGCTGGCGGGCAACGACACGGCGGTCATGATTGTGTCGGACCACGGAGCCCGCCCGATGTTGGGTGGCTTCTGCATCAACCAGTGGCTCGCGGAGACGGGGTACCTACGCATCGACGCAATGCCAACGGCGCCGACGCGCTTCGAGGACTGCGCCATCGACTGGGATAAGACGACTGCCTGGAGCGCCGGCGGCTACTACGCACGTGTGTTTTTGAATCTAGCCGGGCGCGAGCCACAGGGCGTGGTGCCACCCGAAGACTACGAGCGCGTGCGCGACGAACTCGCCGTGCGCCTCGAATCGCTCACCGGGCCGGACGGCAATCCGATGGGCAATCGCGTCCTGCAACCCAAACAGGTGTATCGCACGGTCAACGGTATCGCCCCGGACCTGCTGGTCTACGCAGGAGACCTCTCCCTGCGCGCCATCGGAACCCTTGGGCACAGAAGCCTCTTCACGCAAGAGAACGACACTGGCCCCGACGACGCCAACCACGATCTCCACGGTGTGTTCATCCTCAACGAGCGTCGAGGCGCGGGTGCGGGGCCTTTGGTCGAGGTCAATATTCTGGACGTCGCTCCTACGCTGCTTGAGATGCTCGGGGTGGAAGCGCCGGGGGACTTCCAAGGCAGTGCGCTGCGAGACCGTTTGTAGTGGCATTGACACTGGGAGCTGATTCTGTGGCGCGCATGGACCCAGGAAGGGCACAGGCGAGGGCGCCTATGCCACACGCCTGTCTCGCATACGTCGTTCATGTGCAATCTTTGCGGACTTCGGGCAATCCAATGATCGGAGTAAGAAAGAACTGATATGGGCATGGCAAGCGCGTGTGGCATAGCCACGCCGCGGCGTGGCTGTGCTCTTGTTTGAGTTCATCGCACGAATGGTGAAGGCCGGTGAGGCAATGAGCCGTCGGCTTCGGAGGAACCGCAGTCTTGTGCCGCCGCGCTCGGAGAGCGAGGCGGTACTGGAAGGCCGCTCCGCTGTCGCTTCCCCGCGCCTCTGCGTTGATGCGCCAGCTACGCACGGGCGAGACGCCCGTACCCCCTTGTCATCCCGTTCTTGAACCGGTGACATCGTCGATCGATCTTTGTCGTTTGGCTGCGTCCGCGTAGCGCTTTGTCAATCTGCGCAATCTGCGACTACCTTTCGCGTGATTCTTACACTCTGGTGTGTACACATTTCTCGCGCTCTATCTGGTACAATGCGGGCGTTGAGTAACGGCAGCCCGGTCCGCCGGGAGACCCGCCCGGTTTCCCGTAATCCCATTGACACGAGTATCCCGAGGCTGCTTGTGTGAAAGTGCCGGAAACGTGATTGTCTGACATGGCGTGGCCCATTCGCCGCGGTGTGCGAGGGGCGACACGGCAACTCTTTGAAAAGGTACCGCCAATGCGCGTTGGTGTGAATATCCTCACCCTGGAACCGGGGTATGACGAGGAAGACGTCTACCTCCGCAACGTTTTGATCAAGATGCGGGAGATCCAGCCGGACACGGATTTCAGCCTGTTCACAGACGCGAACAATCATGCGTCATTTGCGGGATGGGACCGGGTCTTCGTGGGCAAGCAGGGGCCTGACGACGGGGCTCCTGTGGAGAAAACGCTGGACCGCGCGGCAAAGCACGCGCAGGTAGATATCGTGTTCACGCCGCTGCAAACCTCCGGAATGGTGAGCGTGGTGCCTGTAGTGCCATATGCCTTGGACCTCAGCTTTCTCGAGAAGGCGGGCAAGGCCGGCGGCTGGCGTACACCGCCGCTCGTGCGGGACATGAAACGGGTGTCGGGGCGTGCCCAGGTCTTCGTAACGCCCTCGGAATATGTGCGCAAGCAGTTGCTGGCCCACTTGGCCGTACCCATGGACCGTGTGGTGGTCGCGCCACCCGGGGCGGACCCTGCGCTCGAAACAGAAAACGCGACTATCGCGGAGCAGCCTTATCTGATCACGCTCGGCGATACACGTCACCGGGGGCACCTGAGCTTCTTGCTGGATGCGTTCCAACGCCTCAAGGACGAGATCCCTCACAACCTCGTTGTGCTGGGACGACCCGATCACACCGAGCCTGAGGACTGGGGTTCCCGCGTGTTGCGCATACACCGCTGCCCGATTCCGCAGATGGCGGGCCTGCTGCGCCACAGCGACGCGTTTGTGTGCACCTCACTGCACGAAGGCGCGTGCATCACGATACTCGAGGCCATGCGCGGCGGCGCGCGGGTCATTACGCCGCGCGTGGGAGGCATCCCGGAAATCGCCGGCAACTACCCCGTCTACTACAACCACGAAAGCGTGGCGTCGTTGATGCAGGCCATCCGCCGGACCCTGGACGAGAATCCCGAAGAGCGGTCGCGGCAGATCGTATTCTCGCGGCGGCGGGCCGCGGAGTTCACGTGGGAAAACTGCGCGTGGCGCACGTTGGCGGCGTTCAAGCGGGCGGGCAATTGAAGTGGGGAACCGCTTCAGGGCAATCGCACCAAAACAATGGCGATCAATTGCGATAACTCCGCGGCACGGTGCACGCTGAAGGCGTGCCGCATTTCTAGCCAGGGGCAGAGCGAAGCGGCGCCCCTGGATCGGTTTGTTCCCCAAATCAGAGCCCTGAATGGGCGACGCAAACACGGCGATTCCCGTTCGCTTGCGGCGCCCCTTCAGGGCTGGTTAGGGGGAGGACTTCGTACCAGGGGCGCCGCTTCGCTCTGCCCCTGGCTAAAGTTGCGTGGCGCCTTCAGCGCCAAGAAATCCTCGCGGTTGAGTCAATCAAGGTGGTTTTTGTCTGGTTGTCCCGGCACTCGTCGCCATCCGCGACGTCAAGGACGCCATCACGAACGCTGATGCAGAAGGTGATCTATCTTGAGCCTCAGTCAAACATTGGCAAATCGAGATTGCCAGGGGAAACCGCGTGCTTGCGCGGCGCGTCTTCGGCGTTATACGGTACAGCGGTTACGGTTTAAGGACAGACCCCGTGTTTCGCTGCCGAGATAGGAATCTCGGCGCGCAAAGCCTACGCAAAAGACGGGGTCAGTCCCATTCTACTGCAGAGGGGAGCCGCGCGGTGGACCATCTCGCACCGCGCATGGGAGGATACTCATGACGGAAGTCGAACTGTTTCGGGCGCGTATCGCGCTGCTTCAAGCTTTTCTACGCGAGAACAAGTACGACGGAATTCTGCTGTCCCGCGTCGATAACTTCGCCATGGCAACCGGGGGCAAACGCAACTACGTGAACTTCGCTTCGGATGGCGGCGCCAATTCGCTCTTTGTGACGAAGGACGGCAAAGCCTATTTCGTCGGCAACACGATTGAAGAGCCGCGCGTGATGGCGGAGGAACTGGGACCCCTGGGCTGCGAGTCGCAGTCTTTCTTGTGGTTCGCAGACGACGCCGCAAGTACGATCGAGAAGAACTTCAGCGGTACCCTGGTATCGGATGATGGGGCCTTGGGGCAAAACGTGAATGGCGCGATGGATTACATTCGCGCCCTGCTCACCCCGGCGGAACTGGACAAATACCGCAAGTTGGGCGCGCTCGCCGCTGATGCCATGACCGCGACCGTCCAATCGGTGAGGGCCGGCATGGCCGAGGCGGACATCGCCTCTATCCTGATCGCGGAAGGCGCGAAGCGGCGTTGCATGGTCCCTGTCGCGCTCATCGCGGCGGACGAACGCATCGCGCGTTTCCGGCACCCGCTCCCCACCGTTGGCCCGCTCACCCACGGATCGCTCGCGGAACGCGCGGTCAAGGGCTACGTGATGATCGTCGGCTGTTTCCAACGCGAAGGCCTCGTGGCGAGCATCACCCGGTTCCGCCAGGTGGCGGATATACCCGCGAACATCCACGACGCGTACAAACGCGTCTGCGGCGTCGACGCGATCATGCAGGAGGCGTCCGAGCCGGGCAAAACGTTGGGGGATGTGTTTGCCGCGTGCCAGAAGGCGTACAAGGATCTCGGGTTCCCGGAGAACGAGTGGCACAACCATCACCAGGGGGGGACAACCGGATATGGCGCGCGAACGGCCAAGGGCGCGCCGGGCGAGCGGTTCCCGATCGTTGATACCGTTTGGCCCAAGCGCGTCAAAGAGATTGCGGGGATCGACGTGCCGTTCGGGCACGCGTTCGCGTGGAACCCCTCGGGCGTTGGCGTCAAATCCGAAGACACGTTCATTCTAAGTGCGGACGGCAAGAAGGAGATCGTCACAAGCACGCCGTCGCTGCCGCAAGTCGATCTGGGCAAGGTTTTGGGCCGTTCCACATCGGTGGTGAAGACAGGCATCACGGGCGCGTAATTCTGAGGCAACAAGAGAAACGCACATGTCAGAGTTGGTACTGAGCTTGGAGATCGGCGGGACCAAGCTGCAGGCGGCGCTGGGCCGCTCGGATGGAACGATCCTCGAAAAGGAACGTGGCGCCGCGGACGCTTCTGCCGGCGCAGAGAGTATTCTGGCGTGGTTTACCACGTCCGTGCCCTCTTTGCTCGATCGCGCCACGCAGCGCGGCGACACCGTCCGGAGCATCGGCGTGGGGTTTGGCGGCCCCGTGGACAGCGCCGCAGGTACCGCACTGGTTTCGCATCAGGTCGGCGGCTGGTCCGGCTTTCCATTGAAGGACTGGTTTGAACAGCACTTTTCGCTACCCGCCGTGATCGCCAATGATTCCAATGCGGCAGGCTGGGCCGAGTACTGTTGCGGGGCCGGAATGGGTACGCGTCATTTCTGCTATATGAACATCGGTAGCGGTATCGGAGGCGCCCTCGTGATCGATGGCAGACTTCACGATGGTCAGGGATTCGGCGCGGCGGAAATCGGGCACACGTACGTGCCGGACTTCACCTCCAGCGAACCCGGAGCGAAGAACAAACTCGAGAACCTCTGCTCGGGCTGGTCGATCGAAAAGCGTTTGCGTGCAACAAGTCTTCTCGACGTGGGCACGCCGCTCTTCACTAAATGCGCTGGTGACCCGCGCCGCATCACGTGTGGCCTTCTCGGGGAAGCGGCCTACGAGGGTGACCGCTTCGCGAATGACGCCATCGATTGCGTGGCGCAAGCCCTAGCCGTGGCATTGTCGAATGTGATTACGCTCATTCATCCCGAGCGCATCGCGATGGGCGGTGGCGTAAGCCTGATGGGCGACGTGCTGCTGAAGCCGTTGCGCAAGCACGTAGATGCGATTGTGTTTGGGCCATACCGGAACCGGTACTCCATTGTTCCGTGCGCGCTGGG